>UQTI01000001.1 GCA_900543975.1 uncultured Prevotella sp.
AATTTGTTAATTTTTTAGACTATAAAGATACGAAAAATATCTAATATAAGCAAGTTTAATACATTAATAATCAATGTCTTACAATTGGAAATGTTGCAGTTTTTATCCGAATAATTTTGATGCGTCTGCCCTGATCCCGACCGAAAGACATGTGTACCCCGACCGAGGTACACACGTATCTCGGTCGGGGTACGATGACTTAAATATGTGAAAAGAGGTTCGTTGTCGTGTGTTTTTTGTCTTCCTTTATCTATGCAGCGTTGCCGTTTTCAGCCTCCAGCAGCTCGGTGAACTCGCGGTGGAAGGTAGAGAAGAAATGTTGTATCTCGCGGCGGGCATCCTCGTCGAGCTCCCAGATGTTCTCCGTTCCTGCGCGGTGAGCGATGATGTGGCGGGCGCAGCGTGCAATCTTGCGCTTGTTGTTGCGTGCCTGTAGCTGGTCACCCTGAATGGGCTTCTGCATGATGTAAGAGAAGGCGGCGAGACGTTTCATAAACTGCTCATAGCGGTTGAAGAGCAGCGCCTGACGCATCATCTTCTCCGGATCGGCATCGAGACCCTCCATGTCGAGCAGCCCCTCCATGTGCTCGTGGCTCCAGTCGGCCTCGTCGAGCCAGAACCACTGGAACGCCATCTTCTGCTCCAGGCTCATGAGCGTCTGTGCCAGCGCGTCCTCATCCACGTTGTCGGTGGCGGTATATTTCTCAAAGGCGAAGCGTGCCAGTGCCACAGCGTTACACTCGAGCTCGTTGGCTTCTTCCACCTCCTCGCCCGTGAGCGTCACGCGCCAACGGCTGTTCTTGTTCTTTATGAGGAGCGAGTGGGCACCCATCATGAGCTGTGAGAGCTTGCCACGGTCAGGAATCTGTGACACCTCAGTAAGGCGGTCGCGCATGTCGCGCACAGCCATGGTGCCGTCGTCGCGCAGCACACACAGATACTTCAGCTTGTCGTCGTCGAGCGACAAGGCAAAGCGGTCGTTGCCGTCGTTGCCCACGAAGGTGTAGCTGTAGAGGTCTAAGGTGTCGGGTGTGATGCTGATGTCGCCAGACACCGCGTTCTCGTCGGCGTCAATCAGCGAGAAGCCGACGTATGGCAAGACGAGGCGAAGGCTGAACGGTTCGCCCTCGTCGGGTATGAGGTTACACAACAGGCCGTCGTCGCCAAAGTCGGCCTTCTTCAGCACAAAGCCCTCGTCGGTGAGCTCGCCCTTGTCGATCTTCACCTCGCCGTCGGGCCAGTAGATGTCGAACACAATGACGTTGTCGTCTTCGCGCACCACGCTGATGAAGCTCGACGGTTCCATGCCGAGGTTCACCATGCTTACAGGCTCCACCTCTTCGTTGCCGTCGCCGAGCACCTCTGCCATGATGTTGCCGAGCATGGGGTCGTCTTCCCACTCGTCGTCAGAGGCTTCTTGTGCCTTGAAGACCACGAATGTCAGGCGTGCGGGTTTGCGCTCGCCGTCCTCACGGCACAGGTAGAAACTTGTCTCTTTGGGTACAAAAACTGGGGTTGAGAGATATGGGCTGATGCAGAGAGAAGAATATTCTACCTCTGTCCAAGCAGCAGCTGTGTGTGATGGTTTGTTTGCCATGATTTATTGTCTATTCAAATGTTTTGTTATTCAAATAATGTTATCCTCGTTCTTTATGAAAACCCATTTTTTATTGTTGAAATGAGAAAAAGTGGTGCAAAGTTACTACAAAATTAAGAGAAGAGCAAAATTTTTACTAATTTTGCAGCGCAAAAAAAGGTTCTTCTGTTAAATGCGTGGATATGCGCCCGAAGGGACATAAGCTCATAGCCCAGGGCATCGCCCAGGGTGGCCATTGGGTTTAACGGAAGAACCCCAAGAAAGAACCCTTTATAACAAAACGGCTCTTCAAGATAAAACAGGACAAAAAGATAACAGGATAAAAATTTTAAATATATGGAACATTTGCCAAACGACCCAATGATGCTGTTCTCGGCTGTGAACATGCTTCTTCGTGACGAATACAGCTCTCTCGACGTTTTGTGTGACGACATGAACGTCAACCGTAAGGACATCGAAAACAAGCTTGCTGCTGCAGGTTTCGAATATAATGAGAAGCAAAACAAGTTTTGGTAACTTTTTTTGCAAAGATTGATATTTACATTGCGCTTCGCGCTCGTTGCTTTTTAAACATTAATTTCCATTAATTGAACATTAATGATCATTAATATTTCACGCTACGCGCGTGTAAATTTAAAATTAATGTAACATCAATTTTTCCGCGCTACGCGCGTATTGATGATAATTAATGGGTCATTAATGACAATTAATGTTTATAAAATGCGCGAAGCGCAAAAACATTGTTTTTTATAAGTACAGTTAGCTGTTATTTAAGCTTGTAACTATCTAAAGGTGCTATGAAAAACAAAAAAAATCGCCCTCAAACAAGAGCGATTTTTTTTATTCTCTAAAGGTTGAATTTCCTTTTCTTGCGTGCTTAGATTAGCCGCCTGCCTAAGCAGGCACTTGTTTTCTATTTCTTGACAACCTTCACAGCACCCTTCTTTGTCTTAAAGATGAACACACCGCGTTGTGAAGCCTTGTTCACGGCGCGGCCGCTGAGGTCGTAGACCTGTGTCGGCGTGGTGTCAATGTTGTTGTCGGCATCGATGTTGCTGATGCCCGTCAGCTTGCCAGCAGCGTTTGACGGAGACGACTCGCCGCGCGAGTAGACGGCTGTCACCGTGTAGGTGTGCTCCTCGGCTGTGGCGCTGGCATCGTTGTAAGAGGTCGTGGCGGCATCGGTCGTGGTGAGCAGCTTGCCGTCGCGATAGATGTTGTAACCCTTCAGGGTGCCGTCGCCTGTGGCGTAGGCAATGTCGTCGACGCCCATCATGAACTCGTCGCTCGAACTGTAGCGCACGGCAAAATATTTGGTGCCTTCGGGCAGGACGTAGGCGTATTGCTTCCAACTGTCTTTCACGGTGCCTGTGACATCGCTCTTGAGAACGGTGAAATCGTCGGTGTCGTCGGTGCGGCTTGACACGAGGATGTCAAAGTTTTCCTGCATCTGTGACGGACTCATGGCCCACAGCGAGACGGTCTGCTGCTCACCTGTGAGCAGGGGAGAGATGAGCCAGTCGTCGTTGCTCGTTGCTGTTGTGGCAATGTCCACGGCACAGGCGGCTATGACATACTGCTTGCCGCCATGAGGGGTGAACTGTCCGTCGGCATAATATTCCTCAAGGTTTGGAGTGGTGAGCGTCGGGTCAAAGACCATCCACGCAAACGCCTCCTCTTGCACGTTTCCGGGATAGGTGGCCACGGTGTGAAGGTCGCCGTCGTGGAGCGGTATGCCCTGTGTCCAGCTCTGGTCGCCGTCTATCAGCTGCCAGGGACCGATGTTGTCTGTCCTTGTGTCGAAGGGAGCATAGGTCTCAAAGCCTTCAACCACGTTCTCGCTCTTGCTGTCGGGAGCGGTCCAAAGGAGCTGCGCTCCCTGTGTGGTGTTCTGTGCCTTCAGGTCGGTGGGGCGGGCGAGCACAGGCTCCGTGAGACTGACGGTCACGGGTGCCGACACGTTGTTGGCTGGGTTCTCGTCGCCTTCAATCACCACCTTGGCTGTGAGCGTAACCTGCTTCTTGTCTGTCGGTGCCTTATATGATATTGTTGCTTTGCGCGACTTCATCGACTTGAGCATGGGCTGCTCCACGCTCTCCACCACCTCGCCGTCTTCCAACAGCTCAACGGTGTAACGCGACACCTTCTGCTTTCCGAGGTTAGACACGTTCACGTTGACGTTGGTCTTCTCGCCACCCGTCATCTCGCTCACGGTGGTGAGCTTTGCCGAGAGGTCGAGGTTGTGGTCGCCATCGTTGATCAACACATTGTCTATATATACGTCGCGGTTGGGCGATGAAGTGGCGCGGAACTTCACGAACACATATTTCTCGTCCTTGAACTGTGAGAGGTCAAGGGTCACGTTGGTGTAAACGCCAGGTGCCACGGTCTGGTCTACCAAGTAGGTCGCAAGCACCTGGTCTTTCTTGCCGGCAGGCTGCACCACCGCTTGCACGAAGGCAGGCATTGGTGAGAGAGAGAACGCATAAGCAAACTTGAGCGTGGGCTGTGTGGTGCCTTTCAGCGATATCTTGCCTGTGCACAGGTCAACGGTCTCGTTGTCGTCAAGCGGCGAGAAAACGGCAAAGGCATAGTCGTCGTCGGAGCCCGGCAAGGCACCGATCTCGTTGCGGTCAAAACTTGCAAACTTAAACTCAGACAACTCGTAGTCGCCTGCTGTGGTGCGCCACCAGAACTTCTCCGTGCGTCCGTAAGCAAAGCTCTCGGCAAACGGCAGCTCGTAGGGCGTGCCTGTGATGACCTCTGGCAGCATGAGCTTGGATCCCTCGCCGGCAACACTGACGGCAGCCACGCGGAAGTCGGTCTCGTCTTGCTCGCCCTCAAACGTGTTGTCAATGTCATAGGAGGTGGCGCTCACGTTACGCGCCACGAGCTTGTTGTTGCCATAGCCCTGGTTTATGTAGATGTTATATTTCAGAGCCTCGGGGTTTATGTAATAGCCGTTGGCACCCTTGGCCGGCGCTGTCCACGACAGACGGATCTTGTCGCCCATGTCGGTGGTCTCGCCTCCCGTCGGGGCTGTGGGCACGTCCTCGCCAATATAGACCTTGCGTTCTGTGCGCACGCCGTCGCCCGATGCGTTCACGGCAAACAGCGTGTAGGTGTGGAAACCGTTCGCCATCTCTGTGTCGGCATCGACATAGCTGAGTGCCTGTCCTGTCTGCGGGGCGTCGAAGGTCTTTATGAGCTTGCCGTCGCGCAGCAGACACACTTTCGTGAGCGAGGCAAGGGCGTTGTCTTCAAGGTTGTGTGTGGGGGTGGTGAAGCTTATCGTTGCCTCCTTTGCTCCCTTGTCGGCGGCGGCCACCGTGAAGGTCTTCACGCTGTCCGGGGCCTGAAGAACGGGACCTTTTATTATAAAGATGTCGTCGAGACCCGTCGGGAAGCAGCCAAAGCTGCTTCGGTCGTTGAACGCGAAGCGATATTTGCCTGCCGTGCGGTTGCGCACATAAGCCTTGTTTTCAGTAAACGTGCTTGTGCGCTTTATGGTGGGATCGCTAACGATCGATTTGTATGCGCTGTAGTCGTTGTCCTGACACATGAGCACGTCAACCACGTTCTTATGGCCTTTTTCCACCCACTCGTCGTCATACTGTGCTCCGTAGCTGAACGTCTTGTAAGCCACGGTGTACAGGCGGTTGGCTTCAAGCTCCACCTCGGGCGTTATGAGCCAGTCGTTGGCGTCGATGCCAACGTTGCTGTTGATGTCGACGTTGTTGCTGATGACGTTATAGGCATAATAGTTGCCGCCATTGACCTCTTCGTTCCATGTGCCTTTGCCCCCGTCCATGTTCTCCACCGTCATGGTGTTGATGCTTCCTCGCGGGTCGAAGGTCTGTTTGTAGATGGTGTCGGTCTTCTCTGCCTGTTGCGCCTGTATGGCTAAAGGCGATGTTGCGGCGATGAGGCCGAACGCCAGCTGCTTGTAGAAATTTCTCATAAGCTTGTTTCCTTTTTTACATGTTTTTTTAAGCTTTTCGTTTTTGCAAAATTAATAAACATTTTGAAAACCGTATGCTTTTGGCCGCTTTTTCTTTCATTTGATAAGTAAAAAGGTTGTCTTAATAGCTTTTTGTGACAAGAAAAAACGGGATGCGACACGAAATGAGACAATAAATAGCGGAAAAATCACACCAATCAAATTATTTTTATGGCAAAGTGAAACTTTTTTGCATATTTTCCTTTCTTTTTAGAATAATTTTTATAATTTTGCCGACATAAACATTTACTTGCCGTCTGCCTGAAAGGGTGGCAACGCTTTTTTAAAGCATAATGAAGAAGAATTGTCTCCTCTTGAAGAATTTGTTTTCTGCATCATGAAGAAACTCTTTTCTTTATATAACGAAGAAGCTCAGTTTACGACAATACACTAAAAAACAAAACATAAATCAAAAACAAACGTCTAATTAAAAGAGAAGTATGCTTATGAAAAAAATCAACTTCATCTTAAGTTTGCTCTTACTCTGGATTGTAGGAGCTACTAATGCTGGCGCGGTGATAACGAACAACTACAAGGAGGTGTTCAACACGCCGATAGACACCAGCGACCCCGAATTTATCCCTGCCTTGGGATGGGGCCACTACACTGAAGGCTTCGAGAAGAACGAAGCCGGTGCTCTCTTTCATCCTGCTTACAAGTGGTATGACAAGGGCTTTACGATTGATGGCGTAGACTACAGCTACATCAATGTGCCTTCACAGCAAGGAAAAGATGCTTATGGCGCTTCTCAGTATGACCGTGACATGCTGATCACGCCTGTCATCTACGGCAAGTCTTCATTCTACGCCAAAAGTAATTACAACTGCTTCTTGCGTATTTACAAGATGAAAGAAAAAGACGGCAAGTGGGTGCCTGATGGAGAGCCTATTGCTGACTTCACAGGTCAGTTGGACAGATGGAACATCAAGAAATTTAATCTTCCTGAGGTTGACGGCGAACGTTTGGGTATCTATGCAAATATGGTGCAGTTTAGCGTTTTTGAGGCTGAGCAGGTTGACATTCCTGAAACAAAGCAGCTCTTGCTCTTTGGCATTAGCTCTCTGGACAAGTATGCAAATGCCGACAATGACGGCAACTACACCATCAGCGTTACAGCTTCAATAAAGAACACGGGTAACGTGGACCTTACTACCGACGAGCCCAACTATAGCGTGAGCATTGTTGACAGCAAGAACCAGGCCATTGTTACCAAGCCCATTGGCAAAGCTCTTGCTGCCGGCGAGTCGACAGATATTGAACTGTCATACACCCGCAAATATGCCGACTATAAAGACACTGAGACCATCAGCTTGGTGGAGAACGTGGGCAAGAAGTCTTATGTCGTAGGCACATACATCCCGGTATCTAACGAACCTAAGTTCCAACTCTACGAGAAGGGCGAGGAAACAGAAGTGGCTGCCGATGCCTCTTACAACTTTGGCAAGACACGCAACGACGTGTACAAGAAATTCACCATCACCAACGATGGCGGTGGCGCTCTCAACATCACAAGCATTGACCTGCCCGAGGGCTTCTCAACATCGTTCGCTGCTGCAAGCGTGGCTGTAGAGCCTCACACATCAAAAGATTTCTCTATCATCCTTAAGGGTGATGCTGTTGGCGTTCATGAAGGAACCGTCAAGCTTAACGCTGGCGACCTGACAAAAGAGATTAAGGTGAAGGGCGAGACAGCTCCCGAGACCACATGGACCGCTACCTTCGAGGACAAGAAGCTGCCTGTGGGTTCAAGAACAGAAACTTCTGGCTATTATGGCTATTGGAATTATGATTCTTATTATAAAGCCTACTCTAAGTGGGTTACTGATAACGATCAGGTCACTCTTAACGTTAACACATCAGAGGAGCTTAAGTTTATCACTCCTCGCTTGAAGTTTGCTGAGGGTGAGACCTTCGAATTTGATGCCGCAAGAAGCCCCAGCGCTTCTGATTATTATCCCCAGACCACTGGCCTCACCGTTTACTATTCGGCTGACGGCGACAGCGATTGGAAGGTTGCACGCACCATTGACATCTCAGAACTTCCCACTGAGAAGAACATGAAATATAAGTCGGCACGTTTCGTTATTGACAATATTCCTGCCGGTTCTTGGTACATCGGTATTGGAGCCGCTAAGGGTGAGATCGACAACCTCGTAGGTGGAACGCTCGATCCCGATGCTCACGCATGGGCACTCGCTTCTTACATATTCCCTGCAAAGGCTGAGGTGAACAATGTTTACACAGCTTCTGTGAAGGTTACAAACGTTAACCCTGTGGCAGAGAAGGCTGACACCTATAAGGCAAAGCTCTATGTTGACGACGAGCTGGTAAGCACAGCCAATGGCGTGGATATCGCTCCTGGTGAGAATGGTATGATTGAAGTTTCGTTCACTCCTCATGCCACAGGCGACATTAAGGCAAAGATTGTTGTTGAAGCAACAGACATCGATTATTCGCTGGCCACAGATGAGGCTACTGTCACAGTCAATAAAGAGTCGGCTCTTTCACATACCCAGGCAGGTAAATTTGAAAATGAAGGCAACCACTCTCCGTTCTATACATATAATGAGAAGAACGAGTCGGAGGTGCTCTATCCTGCAAGCAAACTTACTGGTTTGAAGAAGGGCGACAAGATTACCAAGCTTGTGTTCCGTGCAAAAACAAGCTATTCACTGAAGGGAAATAAAGTGTTGGTTTGGATAGAGAACACAGAAGATGAGACCCTCGCTACACCGTTTGAGCCTCGTAACACAGAGGAGATGACCAAGGTGTTTGACGGTTTGACCGATTTTGATTCGTGCGATGGCAGTGGCAAAGATTTCGGCGATTATGTTATAATCGATTTCGATGCTCCATTCGTATATGATGGCAAGGGCTTGCGTCTGCATCTCTCTCAGAGTCTTACCCAAGGATATGGCGGGTCTTCTTACTTTGAGGTAGAGAACGACAAGACGCTTTGCTACAATCGCAACTGCATTCTTTCTTCAGACATCTCAAAATATTCTTACTATGCTTATGAGCTCCCTGTAGCCCATTTCTATGTGGCTCTCGATCCTAAGGTGGTTTCTTCAACAGTAACCGACAAGAGCGGCAACGCCATTGCCGGTGCAAAGGTTACGCTGAAGAGCGACAACGTTGAATATTATGCTGTGTCTGACGCAACAGGCAAATACACAACCAATGTGTTGAAGAGCTCTCTGGCTTATGGTAGCACCATCGAGGCCCAGGGTTACAAGAAGGTCGTTGCAGAAAGCGTTGACCTCGATGCTCCCGCTGCTGCAAAGATGGATCTTGACAAGGTTGTGCTTGCTGCCGACACCAAGGCGTTCTGCGTTGCTCCTATGGATGTTCCTGCCAGCGACCTGTCTCTCGTGAGCGCCAAGACAGCGTTCTATGAGCTTGCTTCTGTTGCCGACGGTAAGGCCAACTTCAACATCGCAACCCAGCTTGCAAAGAACAATGCGTACCTCGTTGTTGCCAAGGAGGACGGCATGAGCGTTTCGCTTGACATGTATGGCGACATCGACCTCGCAAACGAGAAGACAACAGCTGTGGGCGACGCAGATGTAGCAACCTATCTCTGCCGCCGTCAGCTCACAGCTGTGGATGGCAAGAAGACCTTCCGTGCTGCTGGCGACAAGTTTGTTGCTGTCAACTTCGACGAGACTGATCCTACAGCTCAGCTCGCTGCTCTCTACGCTGCTCCTTTCGAGGCTGTTATCAACGTTGCTTCTGATGCTGATGAGCTGGAGATTGTTCTCAACGACACACCTTCAGGCATCACCAATATCAACGCAGCCAAGGCCAACGCCGCAGGCAACGTCTACACCGTTGAAGGTGTTCAGGTAAGCAACAAGGGTACCAAAGCCCTGAAGCCCGGCCTCTACATCGTGAACGGCAAGAAGGTGGTAGTGAAGTAAAGATGACGTGAAGATCTTAACAAAGAAAATTTGATTTAACCTTAACCATAAAGCTCCTGGCATCTGGGTCTCTCCCTCTTGTCAGGAGCTTTTGTTTTGGCTTGTTTTTCCTCTCTTGTCCGATCGTTTTGTTTTTATTTTCACTTGTCTGAATCCTTTTTTATCTTCTCTTGTCCGAATCTTTTGTTTTTATCTTCTCTTGTCTGAATCCTTTTTTATCTTCTCTTGTCCGGTTTTTTTTCACCTCTTGTCCAATAGTTTTGTTTTGAGCAGACGAGCGAATAGGGTAGACAATAAACGAGCAGACAAGCGAAAAGGTTAGACAATAATAATGAGTTGGAAAAGTAGCAATTTAAAAAAAATATGCAAAAAGTAAGCAAATAATTTGCATAGTCAAAAAAATATCCGTAACTTTGCACTCGCTTTTGAAACATAAGCACACGGAGATCCGCTAGCTCAGCTGGTAGAGCACAACACTTTTAATGTTGGGGTCATGGGTTCGAGCCCCATGCGGATCACCAAACAAAAAGAGGATACTAATTTTTAGTATCCTCTTTTTTGCGTAATACTCCTCTATTGTTTACCTTTTCTTGCCATGGCAGAACCAAAGCAAGCTTTGTTTCTGCTCATCTGGCTTATCGAAAAGGCTTTCTTATTTGTCGTCTTTTTTCTCCTCTATCTTGGCATTGTCCTCAATGTCGAGATGTTCTTTCGTGACATAACGTTGCCAGTAGGCCATGAGGAGGGTGGTTAGGGGCAAGGCTACGATGAGGCCGATGAAGCCGAGGATGGCACCCCACACAGAGAGGGAGAGAAGCAAGATGGCGGGGTTGAGGCCCATGGCCTTGCCCATGATCTTGGGCGTCACAACCATGTCGGTGATGATCTGCACCACGGCAAAGACAAGGAACGCCATGCCAAACACATACCAGAAGTTTTGACCCGTGTCGGCGGCCTTGAGCATGGCAAGGAACGCCGTGGGGATGAGGGCAAAGGTGTGGAGGTAAGGCACAAGGTCCATGATGCCAATGAGGATGCCGAGGCCTATGGCCATTGGGAAGTCGATGATGCTGAAGCCGATGCAGAACATTATGCCCATGCACAACGCCACCAGACCTTGACCACGGATGTAGTTGTTCATCTCGCGCTTGACGTCGCTCATGAGCACATGCCAGAAGGGACGGTTCTTCTTAGGGAAGATTTTTATCCAGTTGTCGGTGAGATACTCATAGTCGAGCAAGATGAAGAACATGTAGAGCAGCACGATGCAGGAGCCGATGATGCTGAGCACAATGTTGGCTGTCTGGCTGAGCAGGGTGAAGAGCTTGGGCATGGAGGCTTTCACCGCGTCGCTGAAGTCTTTGCTGTGGAAGAACTGCTCCAGCTCGCGTTGGTTCTCGCGTGCCCACTCTCTGATGAGTTGTGTGAGGTTGTTGGTGTGGGTGGTCTGCTGCACCCACCGGGCGAGCACGTCGCCAAGCTTCTGAAACTGCTCTATCATGGGCGGGATGATGAGGTAGACAATGCCCCCGATGACGGCAATGACCACAATCATGGTTATGATGATGGCAATGGCACGAATCTTGACGTGAAGCTTGTCTTGCACAAACTTGACGGCAGGGTAGAGCAGATAGGCAAAGAACCAGGCTATGAAGAACGGCAGCAACACCTGACTGAGATAGTTGACTGTGAGCAGCACGACAAACACGCAAGCCACTATGAGCGACCATCTTATGAATTTGTCGAATGTTATTTTTTGTTCAAGCATGATGTTCTTCCTTCCGTTTCCTTTTGGTTCTTATTATTGTTTCGCTTCTTCCTGTTGTTTCAAGACAGCTTTCTGGTAACACTCGCGACACAATGGCTCATATTCGGTCTGCTCGCCAAGCATGACGCGCTTGTCGCCGCTCACGATGCGGTGACTCAGATAGGCGAGGTTGCCACACTTCACGCAGATGGCATGCACCTTCGTGACGTCGTCGGCAATGGCGCAGAGAGCAGGAATGGGACCGAAGGGCACACCCTTGAAGTCCATGTCCAGGCCAGCGATGATCACCCGTACCCCACGGTTCGCCAACTGGTTACACACGTCAACCAGTCCGTCGTCAAGAAACTGAGCCTCGTCAATGCCCACCACGTCGATGTCGCTCGACAGCAACAAGATCGATGCTGACGACTCTACGGGTGTAGACCTGATGGAGTTGCTGTCATGGCTCACCACGTCTTCATCGCTGTAGCGTGTGTCAATGGCAGGCTTGAATATTTCCACTTTCTGATGTGCGAAGACGGCACGTTTCATTCGGCGGATCAGCTCTTCTGTCTTGCCAGAGAACATAGACCCGCAAACCACCTCAATTCTTCCTGGGCGGCGCATTTCTCCCATTAAATTGTCTGTCATAATGGTGCAAAAGTACAAATACGTTTTAAAAAATGCAAAGAAATTGTCTGCTTTTTTGCAAGTAATGATTTTTCTGGCTATATTTGTCGCCGTTATGGGTACTTTATATATTGTCCCCACACCTGTGGGCAACCTTGAAGACATTACTCTGCGTGCCATTAGGGTGCTGAAAGAGGCCGATCTCATCTTGGCGGAGGACACTCGCACAACGGGTCTCCTCTTGAACCATTTTGACATTCACAACAGGCTGCTGTCGCACCATAAGTTTAATGAGCACACAGCCACCGCCGGCGTGATAGAGCGCCTTAAGGGTGGTGAGACCATTGCTTTGGTGAGCGATGCCGGCACGCCCGGCGTGAGCGACCCAGGCTTCTTCCTTGCCCGTGAGGCAGCACGCGAGGGCATCACGGTGCAATGTTTGCCGGGAGCAACGGCTTGCATTCCTGCCATCGTGTCGTCAGGTCTGCCGTGTGACCGCTTCTGCTTTGAGGGGTTCCTTCCTCAGAAGAAGGGTCGCGCCACACACCTCGCCACGCTTGTGGACGAGCAGCGCACGATGATTTTCTATGAGTCGCCGCACCGCTTGCTGAGAACCCTGCAACAGTTTGTCGACGTGTTCGGTGCCGACCGTCAGGTGAGCGTGTGCCGCGAGATCTCGAAGCTTCATGAGGAGAGCGTGCGTGGCACCCTTGCCGAGGTGACAGCCCATTTTGAGGAGACAGCTCCCCGTGGTGAGATTGTCATCGTGCTGGCAGGTGCCGACAAAGATGCTTGTGACAAGGTGGCTGTTGCCACAGCCAACCAGCGCGATGAGCGAGCAGCCAAACGTCAGGCGCGTGAAGAGCGTCGCTTGGCACGCGAAGCAAAGAAACGTCGCGAGGCTGAGGCTCTGAGCGATGAGGCCGACGACGAAGAGACATAAAACACACATCAAAAACAACATTTATGACCTTGCCTCAGACACAACAGCATTGTCGGGTGGGTCGATAGAAAACTCTAATTTTATAAAAATCTGGTGTCGCTCTATCGTTGCTTCTTGAGAAGCGCTGAGAAGACGGTGCCGAAAAACTCAACAACTATGAGAAAATTATTTCTGTTTTGTATCTGTCTTTCCTTGTTTGCTGTTGTAGGCTGCAAGAAAGAAGCGAAAGCCCCTATTGAGTCGACATCGCAGCAGAGCGATTCGTTGCAGAAGATTATTGCCGAAAAGGACAATGAGATAAACGATATGATGGAGACCTTCAACCAGATTGAGGAGGGATTCCGCGAGATAAACGAGGCCGAGAACCGCGTGAGCATAGTGAAGGATGGCGAGGGTGCCGACAAAAAACGTCAGCTGCGCGAGAACATCCGCTTCATCGCCAACACCATGAAGGAGAACCGCACGCTTATCGCGAAGCTGCGCCAGCAGTTGCGTGAGAGCAGCATCAAGGGTGAGCAGCTGAAGCGTTCGGTAGAGAACCTTGTGGCACAGCTTGAAGAGAAGGAGCAGCAGCTGCAGCAGCTCCGAGCCGAGCTTGATGCAAAGGATATTCATATCTCTGAGCTCGACGCTACCATCAACACGCTGAACACCAACGTGTCGAGCCTTCAAGAAGAAAGCTCAAAGAAGACCGAGACCATCAACGCTCAGGACAAGCAGCTCAACACCGCGTGGTTTGTGTTCGGAACGAAGAAGGAGCTTAAGGAGCAGCGCATCTTGGATGGTGACAAGGTGCTGGAGTCGAATTTCAACAAGAGCTATTTCACAAAGATTGACATTCGAGTGGAGAAAGAGATCAAGTTCTACTCTAAGTCGGCCAAGATCCTGACAATGCACCCCTCAGGCAGCTACACCTTGCAGCGTAACGCGCAGAAGCAGTATGTGCTACGCATCACCAATCCGCAAATCTTCTGGTCTACAAGCAAGTATCTTGTAGTGGTGGTGAAATAAAGAACGCTGTTGGTTTCGACCAAGCAATTATAAACAAAAAACGAAACATAAGCCCCGCTCTTCACAGACGGTTAACTGTGGAGAGCGGGGCTTGCTTTTCCTCTTTTTTATTTCCTTTTTATTTCCTTTTTTTATTTCCTTTTTTTATTTCCTTTTTTTATTTCCTTTTTTTATTTCCTTTTTTATTTCCTTCTCCTCAACCAACCTTGTCTATAGGATTTTTCACTTTTCGTTTTTCACTTTTCACTTTTCCTTGTAGAGCAATCAACCGCTATCTGCGATCTTTAAAAAACTGCTGCATCAGTTGGCGACATTCCTCTTCAAGCACGCCCGTTGTCACCGTGGCCTTAGGGTGAAAAGCCTTAGGTGCATAGAGAGCGTAGCCGCGTTTTATGTCTTCAGCACCGTAGACGATGCGTGACAGTTGGGCCCAGCCAATGGCGCCAGCGCACATGATGCATGGCTCCACGGTGACGAAGAGCGTACAGTCTTTAAGATACTTGCCGCCCAAGGCAGAGGCTGCCATCGTGATGGCTTGCATCTCGGCATGTGCGGTGACGTCGCACAACGTTTCTGTGAGGTTGTGGGCACGGGCAATGATGCGTCCACCAGCCACGATGACCGCTCCCACAGGAATCTCACCCTCGTCATAGGCTGCTTGTGCTTCTGCCAAAGCTGCCCTCATGAACCGTTCGTCCTGTTGTGTCTCATTGCTTGCACCGTTGGTTTGCGTTGTCGCTGTCTTGGTTGTTTCTAATGTCTCTTTTGTTTCTCCTTGCTCTATCATGTCTTTGATGTGTTTCTTTGTTTTTGTTGCAAAGATAACCATTCTCTTTAACATTCTCCATGTGTAATGAAAAAATCTGTTCACATAATGTTTCCCTTCGTTCAATCTGCCGGTTGAGGCTTTAGCCTGCCACATGGTTGCTGTTGCAAAACAAAAAATTATTGCTACTTTTGCGGATGACAAACGATGCGGACGAGAAAATTTACGGATGAAATAATTTGCTGATAACAAATATTCAAAATAAAAACAATTAAAACCGAACAAACTAAAGATTGAATTATGCTTAAGAAAATGCTAATGTGTTTTTGCTTGTTTGCCTACATGCTTGGTGTGTCGGCTGGCACAGATGGTGTGGTGGAAGATAACAAGAAGGGCGACGTGGCTGTAAAAAAACTGACGCGAGCCATGACGCTTTTAGATAACACCATAGACAAATGTTTTAAAGGCTCAGACCTTCACATGTGTGACCTCTACCATCTTGGCAACGGGCGACAGGAAGGCACGGCTGACGTGTGGCCTTACACAGCTGCCATGGAAGCGGTGAATGGTGTGATGGAGGCTCTTCAGACTTTAAAAGGCAACTGTCCTGAGCTTTATGCTAAAAACATGGAGCGTTATAAGTGCTTGATGGCAAGGCTATTTGATAATCTTGACTATTACAAAGGCACCTATACGCTTACTTCTTACACGCAGACAAAAGAGTGGAGCGTCTATGGTGTTCACCGAAGCAACACGAAAGGCACGGCTCAGGTGGAAGGCATAGAGAACGTGTATGACGACCAGATGTGGCTGGTGCGTGAGCTGGTGCGTGCTTACCGTAACACGGAAGAGAAACGTTATCTTGTTGAGGCTGAATATCTTGCCGATTATGTTATTGATGGATGGGACTGCACACTCGATGCCGACGGCCATGAGAACGGAGGCATTACATGGGGACCGGGATACAACTCTAAACACTCGTGCAGTAACGCGCCTATAATCTCGCCGCTGGTGTGGCTCTCACAGATTTATAAGGACAGCAAGGACAAGGCGGTGTGGCGTTATGTGGCTGCCGACGGCAAGCGTAAGAGCAAGAAGATAAGCAAGCACGACCTGTACCTTATGTTCGCAGAAAAGGTGTATGAGTGGCAGAAGCGCAAGCTCATGAACGAGACGACAGGGTGCTACTGGGACATGCTTGGCGCTGACGGAAAGATGAGATATGAGAACGTTGGAGGCAAACGTTATCGTGCCAACGTGCCCAACGGAGGACCTGTAGGCACAGAGTTTACTTACAATTCGGGAACGATGCTATGTGGTGCTGCCGACCTGTTGCAGGTGACAGGCAGCAATGTTTACCGCACAGACCTCACACAGCTGGCAAAAGCCACATATCTTAACTTCAGAGGTAAGGCACGCACCATTGACGGCACAGCACACTATCCGTTCCCTTATGATCGCGACACACGCCACGGCTTCAACGCTTGGTTTGACGATGTGCTCTTGAGAGCTTATGCCGACAGTTACAGGGTGGAGCAGGCTGCCGAAGGCACAGGCCATTACTCGCTGATGGCTGCTGATTGTTTTCAGGCTAATCTCGATTTTGCGTATGATCATTTCTTGACCGACGGCTTCTTGCCCAATGACTTGCTTGGCGGATGGGGCGACAACACGGTCACTAAGGGTTTTCATCAGCTTGCCTATGCTGCCAACTATGCCGTGCTGGCTGTGATGCAGCATGAAAGAAACAGATAGGACGATGAGATGGTGTGGGGGAGTAATCTCCTAATAAAGAAAGGTAAAGATGTTATTGCTTGTCTGAATAGTTCTGATCAGGTGGCTCTTTTTAAGATTTATACAAAATATTCTCACATTTGTAATCTTCAATTGAGAAAAAACGACTACCTTTGCAGAACGGTGTTTTTTATATCACTCAAGTTCAGATTCAAAATTTATCGAAAAATTATTTATCGTTAAAAGCAAAACAATTTATTTTATGTTCATCTCAAAAAGAAACTTGTCCTTGCTTGCGCTGTTTGTTTTCGTGTTGCAGCTCTTTGCGCAAGGACCAAACAACACAGGCACCTATTATAAGGCTGCTACAGGCAAGAAAGGCCAGGCCTTGAAGACTGCGCTTTTTGCAATTATCTCTCCGCATCATGATATCGGCTATGACGGCTTATACAAATGTTACGAGCAGACAGACAGACGTGCTGACGGTAAGGTGTGGGACATATACTCTTGCACCACTAATTACTCGTTCTCTGACAACAATGGCAACTATAGCGGCGAAGGTGATATGTATAACCGTGAGCACACCATACCTCAGAGTTGGTTTAAAAAGGCTTCGCCTATGAAGGCTGACATTGTGCATGTTATACCTACCGATGGTTATGTGAACAACCGTCGCAGCAGTTATCCGTTTGGAGAAACAAACAGTCCTACATACACCTCAAACAAAGGCTTTAGCAAGGTGGGACCAAGTTGTACCGAAGGTTATAGCGGAACAGTGTTTGAACCAAACGACGAGTATAAGGGCGACATAGCACGAATTTATTTCTACATGGCTACATGCTATGAGGACCGTATTGGCTCTTGGACTAACGGCACGGGCAACACTGTGATAGCAGGCAACAAGTATCCTGCCTATAAGCCTTGGGTTATCAATATGTTGTTGCGCTGGGCGAAGGAAGACCCAGTGAGCCAGAAGGAGATTGACCGTAACAACGCGGTGTATAAGTGTCAGAAAAACCGTAACCCCTATGTCGACTATCCAGGATTGGAGCAGTATGTATGGGGCGATAAGATGAATGTGGCGTTCAGCTATGACAATTATGGCTCTGTTGATCCAACGCCTAATCCTGATCCTAACCCTGATCCCACACCCGATCCTAACCCAGATCCAACGCCCGACCCGAATCCAGATCCCACGCCCGACCCGAATCCTGATCCAACGCCCGACCCCAATCCAGACCCTGTGCCTGTGAGCGGTGTGACGTTCAACAAGGTTAACGCTGATAACGACCTCACCACAGGAACCTACTATCTCATTGTCTATGAGGGAGGTGAAAGCTCTACAGCTCTTGCAGCACAGAATGGTGATGTGCGTTCGGCTTCTGCCGTGACAATAACAAACGACAAGATTGTGACCGATGTGGACACCGACGGTAAGCCGCGTCAGTTCTTGCTTGGCGGTTCAAAGGGGGCATACACGTTCTACAGCACCGTTGACAAGAACTATCTCGCTGCGCTGTCTGGCAGCAAGAACAAGCTTCAGACAACAACAGATGCTGGTTCAGCCAATGCAAAGTGGGACGTGACGTTCGTGGGAGAGCACGCTAACATAAAGAGCTGTGCGTTTACAAGTCGCTCAATAAACTATAACAAGAGCACCACTCCAACTCGTTTCGCAACCTACGAAAGCAAATCGAACCAGCTGCCTGTTGCTCTGTATAAGCGCGATGTGACTTCAGGCATTGGCTCAACAGCCGTGCAGCAGCCAACGCTCATAACCGTTTACAGCATTACAGGTGTGGCTGTGAAGCGTGGTGTGCAGCCCTCTGCAGCTTTTGACGGTCTTGCCAAGGGTGTGTATGTTGTTGGCGGAAAGAAATATGTTGTAGAATAATTTTAAAGAGCATAAATAATAAGCCCGAAGCCCTGTTATTGCAGGACTTCGGGCTTTCCCGTTTCCAAAGAATGATGGCGTTTAGACACGCCCTCTTTTTGCTTTTACTTTCACTCTATGTCGAGCTGCACCTCCACAGGACAGTGGTCGCTGCCCATCACGTCGGTGTGAATGTTGGCGGCAGCAATTTTGTCGCGCAGACGGTCAGAGACAAGGAAATAGTCGATGCGCCAACCCGCGTTCTTCTCGCGAGCGCGGAAGCGGTATGACCACCACGAGTAGGTCACCTGGTCGGGATGGAGGAAGCGGAACGTGTCGGTGAAGCCGTTGCTGAGCAGATGCGTCATCTTGGCGCGCTCCTGGTCGGTGAAGCCGGCGTTCTGTCGGTTCGTCTTCGGGTTCTTGAGGTCTATCTCTTCATGAGCCACGTTAAGGTCGCCGCACACGATGACGGGCTTCTTGCTGTCGAGCTGCTTGAGATGGTTGAGGAAAGCATCTTCCCAGGTCATGCGGTAGTTGAGGCGGCGTAGACCATCCTGCGAGTTGGGGGTGTAGCAGGTGACAAGATAGAAATTGGGCATCTCAAGCGTGATGACACGTCCCTCGTGGTCGTGCTCCTCTATGCCCAGACCATAGGTCACACTGAGCGGTGTGTGGCGTGTGTAGATGGCTGTGCCAGAATAGCCTTTCTTCTCGGCATAGTTCCAGAACGACTGGTAGCCCTCAAACTGTAGGTCGAGTTGTCCCTCCTGCATCTTTGTCTCTTGCAGACAGAAGAAGTCGGCATCGAGTGCTTTGAAACTCTCCTCAAATCCTTTCGTCACACAGGCTCTTAGACCGTTGACGTTCCATGATATAAACTTCATATTGTTCTTTCTTATTTGTTTTCTTTCTTATTTGTTTTCTTTCTAATTCCTTTTCAATTTCTTGTCTGCTTCTTTTCTTTCTATCGTCTATCGTCTTTTCTTTCTTTCTCTTTCTTTCGTACATATTCTTTATTTCTTTCGTCCTTCTTTCTTCCTTCTTTCTTCCTTCTTCTTTCTTCTTTCTTCCATCTTCTTTCGTCTTTCTTTTCTTTGCGATAGGCCACCATAGTGAATGAGAGGCAGACGTGGCAAAGTTAATAAAAAAAAGCAAGAGGAGAGAGTGTCAAATCGTTTTTGTTCATTTTGACACGCTCTCCTCTTGCGGAAAGATATATTTTGCTGCTTATGTTTGACTAGTACTGATGTGATAAAATCGCACGGTTATTAAAATTCATCTAATCAGCCTTGATTTTGGCGATTATCAGATATGCAATTTTGGCAACCCATAAATGAGAACGTACTGCATTCTCTTATTCATAGCAATTATATTTTTATATTTTGAGATAGGTTGTCTGTTAAGGTGATAGAGAAATCACAATATTTTACCTCATCAGATAGAATTTTACCTGTTCTATCTATGTATTGTCTCATAATAATGATTTTATATTCACCATTTTCCAAATTGTCTATTGTAAATGACAAATCGTAATGGCATATACAATTAGTGTCCATGGTCGATTTTTCGGTTAAAATTATAGTCGATCCAACAACTTTGAATCCAGTTTCAATAACTGCATCGCAAGAAAGAATGGTATTTTCATGTATGATCTGCAATCTTTTATTATCTTTAGTTAATAACCTAATTTGCTCATCTGGCAAATCGTTTGTAGTTGTAGCCACTTTACCTGAAGGACTATTGGTGGCTGATGTAGCACCTGAGATGTATTTTTTACATCCAGAGTTGCTAAAATTACTTAAGTATGGCTGATTCGTTACATCATTTTGTTCATTATTAGAACAAGACAGAAGAAGACATAACGATAGGCTACTAAGTATTGCAATAAATCTTCCCATTTTCTCTAAAGTTTAAATTTGGTTAGTACTGATGCGATAATATCGCACGGTTATTAAAATTCATCAAATATTTGTCGATGTTCATAATCTTGCAGTTTTGGCTGCAAAATTATGAACATCAATTTCAAATCAAAAAAATACAAAGAACGTTTGTAAAAGATTAAATATCAAATGTATAACTATAGTTAAGCGATTAATATCGCATCACTAGTAATGTTTGACTAAAGAAGCTACTTGTTCAAATCAGTAGCCGCTTATGTGTTGCCTGTCATGCAGCATTTTTTTTTGCTTAGTAATGAATCTTATTGGCATGCAGACCGAAAGCTGTCTGGATAGAATAAGCGTTGCCGTCTATAGCTACTTCTTTCACGATGACGTTAGCCTGTAGTTTGCGGTTTTGGTAACCGGCCATGGCGTAATAGAGCGAGTTGTAATACTGCATAACTGAAGCAAACTGTATCACGATGGTGTGGGTCTTGTCTTCAGCTGTGTATGAGGTAGTGAACTTCAAGTTGCTGTCGCCAGGAATCATCCAGATAGAGTAGTAGTTGCCTGCCGAGGCTGTTGCGCCGTTTGTTATCTCATATCCGTTGAAAGCAAACTTCAAGCTTGCTGCCGGTGCGTTGGCAATGATGCTCTTGGCGTTGGTGTCCTGGATGTAAGCGCCGAGCGACTTGACAGGATAGTTGTTCATGATGAGCGTAGAGTCGTTCACGGTGAATGTTATCTGTGCCGAGTCGGCCTTGTTCTTTTCACCCTCTTTCAAGAAATAATAGTAGCCCTGGTATGTGCCGTTTGTCTCGATGCAGAGAGCATGTTTCTGCTCAGGTGTCAGAGGGACATAAGAGGGTCTGTCGTTGTTGTCGTTAAGACAAGAGGTGGTTGCGAAGACTGTGCAGATGAGGCACAGGAGCATAAGGATTTTTGATTTCATGTTTATTCGTTTTTATAATTGTTTATGTTTTATGCAAGAGAGTTCGCTTCCTTTCATCTCATAAAGATGTTTTTCGCGTCTTCGTATATATAAATGTAGGCGTGTGCGCAATCTTGCATGCAACATCAAAAAAAATTATATTTTTCTCGATTCACCGCGCAAGAGGTTCATAAACTCCTCGCGTGTCTTGGCTTGCTCAAAGGCTCCGCTGAAGGCGCTGGTTGTTGTGATAGAGTTTTGTTTCTCCACGCCGCGCATCTGCATGCACATGTGCTTGGCTTCAACGACAACCATGACGCCCATGGGTTTGAGCGTATCTTGTATGCAGTCTTTTATCTGCTGTGTGAGGCGTTCTTGCACCTGCAGACGATGACTGAAGATGTCGACCACGCGTGCAATCTTGCTCAGACCTGTTATGTAGCCGTTAGGGATATAAGCCACATGTGCCTTGCCGTAGAACGGCAGCATGTGGTGCTCGCACATGGAGAAGAAATCGATGTCTTTAACGATGACCATCTGGTTATATTTCTCTTCGAACAGCGCATCGGTCAGCACCTTGTGCGCGTCCATGGTGTAGCCTCGTGTGAGCACCTGCATGGCTTTGGCCACACGCATGGGGGTCTTCACAAGACCTTCGCGTTCAGGGTCTTCGCCAATGAGTTTAAGCACTTCGTGGTAGTGGGCTGCCAATTCATCAAGCCCTTCTCTGTATTCTGTTTCTGGATTCACTATTTATAATGATGTTTGTTTGTTTTCTACTTGGTTTCTTCTAATAAGCCACGGTTATTTTTCCGCTTACGATACATGCTTGCTTGTAGCCCAGCTTTTTCACGCCTTTCAGGACGGCGCTTGCCTCTTCGTATGTGCGGAAGTTGCCCATGCGGCAGATCCAACGTGGCGAATAGAAATGAACATAGACGGGTATGTCGGGGTATGCCATCTTTACATCGCTGCCCGCCTTCTGCGCTTTCACGCGGTCGTTTCGTGAGTTGCCTCCAGCAAACACCTGCACACGATAGCCGTTGACCTTATAGCTGCGAAGAGGAATCTTCTTGCGCATGTCGACGGTTGGTATGTCTGTTTCGGTTTCTTGTTTGCCTGAGGCGGTGCTATTGTTGTTCTCCCTTGCGGAGTGTTCCTCTTTCTTGTTGTTGGCAGCAGCATCGTTGCCATGCTTGTGCTCGTTGTTGGCGGCAGCATGGTTTGAATGGCTGTTGGGATGGGTTGGTGTTGTTGCTGATGGGCTTGTCTGCTTTGACGGTGATGATGGGTTGGCCGTTTTTGCAGGATTCACCTGTTTGTGTCCTGACACGTCGGCGCTGTTGACCAATTCGTCGATGTCCTTGCTTTGCACAACGGTCACCGTGCCCGTGTCTTTTGTGTGCTGCTGTATGTGCTGCGTGAAGGATTGTGCCTTCATGTGTGTAGCCATGCCGAGCAGTGCGGCCAGTGTTATGACGAATAGTCTCATTGTCGTGTTGTTGATGATGATTCTCAAAAAGTGTGTTTTAAAAATGAGCACGCCGTCCTCATCGGCCTGTCATGTAGACCACGCCAGGCAAAGATAAAGACGGCAGTGCTTTTTTCGCTTTCTGCTGTTGTCAGAAATGTTTTATCGGTGTTCTTGTCCGATTATTTCTTCCAAGCATCGATGATGCCCTTGAAATCGGCACACTTCAGAGAAGCGCCACCGATGAGGCCACCGTCGATATCGGGCTTAGAGAACAGCTCGGGAGCGTTGCTTGCCTTGCAGCTTCCGCCGTAGAGGATAGATGTCTCCTCAGCAGCCTCCTTGCCATACTTCTCTGCTACGATAGAGCGGATGTAAGCCAGCATCTCCTCAGCCTGGTCAGAGGTAGCGGTCATGCCTGTGCCGATGGCCCAGATGGGCTCGTAAGCGATGACGATGTTCTTCCAAGCCTCTGCGTCGAGGTGGAACACTGAACCTGCGAGCTCAGCCTTAACAACCTCGTTCTGCTTCTCTGCCTTGCGCTCCTCAAGAGTCTCGCCGCAGCAGAAGAGAATCTTCAGACCGTTAGCCAGAGCCAGGTCTACCTTCTCCTTCAGGATCTCAGCGGTCTCGCCGTAATACTGACGACGCTCTGAGTGGCCGAGGATAACATACTGAGCACCTGTGCTCTTTACCATCTCGGCTGACACCTCACCGGTGTAAGCACCCTTGGCCTTGTCTGCGCAGTTCTCTGCACCGAGAGCCACTACGTTCTGGTCGAGCTCCTTAGCTACAGAAGCAAGGTGAATGAACGGTGTGCAGATAATAACATCGCAGTTAGGTTTGTCGGCTGCGAGAGCTTCGTTGATTTCCTTGGCGAGTGCTACGCCTTCCTGCAGGTTGAGGTTCATCTTCCAGTTGCCTGCTACAATTTTCTTTCTCATTTTTCTTTTCTTTTTAAAAAGTTTATATAATATGTTAGAATTGTTTCGTTCTTTCAGCCACCGTGTCCACGCCAATGTGCGGTCGGCGAGGGTGAGGAGGAGGAGTGGCAGGATGTACCAAAGAAAGATTTTCAGAATCTTTGTTGGCACAAAATCGTCAGGGATCTGTCCTATGGGCAACTTCTCGAGCGGTCCTTTCAGCTCATCGGTCTGTGGCAGACGGTTATGGCTCCATTTGCGTATGACCACGCCGTCCTTGAGGAGCAGCAGTCCGGGGTTGCTGCGTATAATCGTCTTCAGCGTTGTGGCATCGGTGATGCAGAACGGATATTCTGCCCCTGTCAGGTCGATCCAACGGTTTATATCCTGTTGTGAGCTTGCTGTAAGACAGAAGAAGGGTATGTGTTGCTCCTGTGCATACTCGTAGATCTGGTCTATGTCGCCGAAGTTGGTGTCATCGGCTTTGTCGAGCCATGGCGATATGAGCAGGAAGGTGTAGCCCTTGTCGTTGAGCACCTGTTGGGTTATGTCTTCGCCTGTTGATTGCAGCTCTATGGAGAAATCGTGTATTGGCGGAACGTAACCCTCGGCTGTCTGCACGGTGTGGCTATCTACGAACTGCCAGGTGGAGTCGGGGTAGTTGTCGAGTGTGAACTCGCGTGTCTCGCCATTCTTCTTTAATATAAATGTTGTCTCAAACTGTGGCTCCTTTGCCCCCGGCGGTATGGTCATGCCTTTTCTAAGGTCTGCTCCCACATGGTATGGCCGGAAGTCGAACAGCGGTAGGGTGTAGAGGCTTATGACCTCGATGGCGAAGATGAAAAGCACCGAATAGTTGCGCACAATCCACTGGTTGCTCTTCGATATGAGCCTTGCCATCAGTAGGGGCCATTTTGCTATCACCACGGCGCATGCCAACAAGATGATGTTCTTTATCAGCGTCTGCGTGTTGGTGAGCACTATGGCATCGCCGAAGCATCCACAGTCTTTTACGGGGTTGGCCACTGCTATCCACAAGGTTAGCGCCGTCATGACCACCATCACGGCTGTGACGATGCGGCTCACGATACGTCGCTGTATGGCAAACAAGAGATATATGCCCAAGGCAAACTCGAAAGCTGCCAAGATAACAGACGCTGTGAGCGTGGCCCAATCGGGAATCCACGGTGTGAGCTCCATGGCTTCCAGATAGTCGTGAATCTTATATTGTGTGCCGAGCGGGTCTATGGCCTTTACAAATCCTGACAGGATGAATGTGGCTGCGAGCAGCAGGCGGCACATGTTTATCAATATCGTTTTGACGTATTTCACAATGCGCTGAATGTGGTTTACTTTCTTTTTAAAAGCTTCTATTTAAAGCTATGTTTTTTAGCCTTGGCTTTTAAAGTCTTTGCTTCTTAAGCCTTTTGTCTTCTTAAGCTTCTTGTCTTCTTAAGATTCTTGTCTTCTTAAGCTTCTTGTCTTCTTAAGCTTCTTATGCTTAGTTTTCCTCCTCGGTGAGTTTTATCACGCCGAACACCGAGTAGTTGATGATATCCATATAGTTGGATCCGATACCCTCCGACACAAGTGTGTTGCCGCCGAGATTTTCTATCTCTTTGACGCGTTCAATCTTTGTCAGAATGAAATCGGTGTAGCTGCTCACCCTCATAGAGCGCCACGCCTCGTCATAGTCGTGGTTTTTTTTGAGCATGAGCTGCAGAGCCTCGTTGGCGTGACGGTCGTAGAGCGCCATGGCCTCGTCGTTGGTAATGTCTACCGTGTCGGCAAAGCCTTTCTCAAGCTGTATGAGTCCGACGATGCCATAGTTGATAAGAGCCACAAACTCGGGTCTTATGCCGTCGCCGACCAGCGACTCTTTTTTTATCTCCAGCGAACGTATGCGCTTAGCCTTGATGAAAAGTTGGTCGGTGAGCGATGATGGGCGTAAGATGCGCCACGACGCTCCATAGTCGTGAAGTTTCTTTTCAAACAGGGCGCGACATTCGTGCATGGCGTCCTTGAATTGTTGTTCTGTTCGTGTAGTGTCCATAAGTTGCCACAAAAATACAAAAATCCTGTGAAATGAGCAAGAACAAACGCCTTTTTAGTGTTGTTTCTGCCTCATGTGAATCATTCTGACCACTCCACACATCGCCTCGTAGCGTGCTTTCAGCGAGTCGCGTCTCACGCCGAGCATGTTACGACGGTAGCGGTCGGTCTCTGTCTGCAGCTGGCTCTCTGTCTCTTGCAACAGAATGTCGGTTTTTGCCACATCGTCTTGGGCCATCTTCAACGATGCGTCTTGCCACACCTTAAGTGCGTGCTTGCGTGCTTCAACGGCTTTTGGGAAACGCTCGCGCAGCTGAGTGATAGAGTCGAGCGCAGCGCTGTATTTGCCTTTGTTATAGAGCGAGTCAATTTGGGCGAGTAGGTTTTGTGCCTTCTCGTCTTCGGTCTTTGTACATCCGCAGAACAGGATGACGATGAATGTGAAAAACAGTAAGTGCTTCATTGTGACGGCAAAATTACAACTTTCTTTTTCACTAACCAAGAATTTTAGCGTTTTGTTTGTTTTCTTTAATGTTTCGTGTTAATGTTTCGTGTTAATGTTTCGTGTGGTTCTGACAATCTGAATGTTGTTGCATTTGGCAAATGTGTCAAGTGAACGTGTTGATGCGGAAAACAAAAAAGGTTATCTGAAAGACTCAGATAACCTTAATTTGTGACTCCGGCAGGATTCAAACCTGCAACCTTCTGATCCGTAGTCAGATGCTCTATTCAGTTGAGCTACGGAGCCATGCTTCTTAAAAGCGAGTGCAAAGGTATGGATATTTTTCTTAACTGCAAAATTTTTTGCAACTTTTTTGTTGCTTTTTTGTCGTTTTTCCTCTTTTTTATCGGTTTTGATGGTTTTATCCAAGAATTATTCATAAAACAACACAGGTTTTACGAGTCTTCTTTTTCCATTTTCCCCATTTCTTTCTTACATCTTTTATATTCTTATATGCGTTATATCTCGTCCTTTAGTGTAGGGAAGGTGATGTGATATTTTACAGCCAAGAAACGAATGGAGCATACCACGACGAAGGTTATGGCTGCCATCCATGTAACGCTGAGGTTTAGCAACGCCAATCCCCAATAGATAAATCCACCTGCCACACATGCTGTGGCATATATTTCCTTTTGAAAAATTACGGGTATGTTGTTAAGGAACACATCGCGCATAACGCCACCTGCCGATCCTGTTATGCAACCCATGATAATGGCCACCCAGAACGGGTGTCCACACTCGAGCGTTTTCTGTATGCCGGCAACGGTGAAGAGTCCTAAACCGAGGGTGTCGAACACGAACCAAGCGTTGTCAAGCTTTTTTAGGGAGCGCGAGAACACAACGGTAAAGAGAAGAGCCAGCACTGCGCAGCTCATATATAACGATGATGTCATCCAGAACGGTGTGACGCCAAGCATGACGTCACGAATTGTTCCTCCGCCGATGGCCACGGCGATGCCGCACACGAAGCCTCCGAACCAGTCGAAATGTTTGGCTGAGGCTTGACGTATGCCCGACACCACGAAGGTGAATGTACCCAGCACCTCGATAATTTTCATCACGGTGCTGTAAAGCTCGTCAAACTCAAGGTTCATAGTTTTGTCACAACATTAACAGGATTGCCTTCCAGGAAGGCCTTTACATTGTTTTCAAGAATTGTCATCAAGCGCTTGCGTGCTTCAGTTGTTGCCCAAGCGATGTGGGGTGTGATGAACGCGTTGGGTTCGGCAAACAGAGGGTTGTCGGCTGTTGGCGGTTCTTGCACCATGACATCGGCAGCATAGGCAGCAAGCTGCTCGCTATGTAGCGCTTCAGCCACATCGGCCTCGTTGACAAGGGGTCCGCGTCCGGTGTTTATAAGAATAGCTCCCTTGCGCATCTTGCCAATGGTGTTCTTGTTGAACATCTCCTTTGTTGTAGAGGTAAGAGGACAGTGGAGAGATATTATGTCGCAAGCGCCAAGCAATCCCTCAAGCGTTGTTTTGTAAACAAAGTCTGGTAGGTCGGCAGCGTTCTTGCTTGTCATGGCATACACGTCCATGCCAAACTCGTGTGCCAGTCGTGCCACCTTCATGCCTATGTTGCCGAGTCCCACAACGCCGAACGTTTTTCCTGCCAACTCATGCAGCGGTGTGTCACAATAGCAGAAGTCGGGATTGCTGCTCCATCTTCCGTTGCGGTTCAGAGAAGCATAATGGTCTACGCGGTTGACGATGTTAAGCAGGTGAGCGAACACCATCTGTGCCACGCTGTTGGTGCTGTAAGCAGGTATGTTGGTCACGGTGATGCCATGACTGGCAGCCGCCTCAATGTCTACAACGTTATATCCTGTCGCCATCACACCTATATATTTAAGGTTGGGCAGCAGGTCCATGGCCTTCTCGTCAATGACCACTTTGTTCGTGAATACAATGTCGGCCTTAGCAGCGCGTTCCACCATCTCTTCTTTTGTGGTGCGTGGATACACCGTGACCGTGCCATACTGTTCAAACGGTTTCCAAGAAAGGTCGCCGGGGTTCAGGCCGGTTCCATCTAAAACTACTATATTCATTGTTCTTAAATTCTTTTTTTTCGATATGTTTTTTTCGTTCTTCGCTCTTCACTCTTCACTCTTCACTCTTCACTTTTCACTTTTCACTTTTCACTTTTCACTTTTCACTCCCTAAACCTATCCCCCCAGAGCCTTATCATCTGTTGGTATTGTTTTTCTTCAGATGGCGAGTGTTGTGCATGCCAGAGCCGAGTGTCCTTCAGATCGTCGGGCATATATTGCTGATTGACAAAATTGCCAGGATAATCGTGAGCATACTTATATCCGTCATGGTAGCCAAGCTGCTTCATCAGTTTTGTCGGGGCGTTACGAAGGTGTAGCGGCACAGGCTGGTTTCCCGTTTGCTTTACCACCTCCAAGGCTGTGTTTATGCCCATGTAGGCCGAATTGCTTTTAGGACTTGTTGCCAGATAAACCGCTGCTTCAGCCAATGGTATGCGTCCTTCTGGCCATCCTATCTTCATCACCGCGTCAAAAGCAGCGTTGGCCAAGAGCAAGGCGTTTGGGTTGGCAAGGCCAATGTCTTCGGCTGCGCTAATGACCAGACGGCGGGCGATAAACTGTGGGTCTTCGCCACCTTCTATCATTCGTGCCATCCAGTAGAGTGTGGCGTCTGGGTCGCTGCCGCGTATGCTCTTGATGAACGCTGAGATTATGTCGTAGTGCATGTCGCCCCCTTTGTCATAAGCCAACGGGTTCTGCTGTAGTCGTTCCTCCACCATCTTGTCGGTTATGACAACCTTCTCCGCACTTTCCGACTCAACCACCAGCTCCAAAATGTTAAGAAGCTTGCGTGCATCGCCACCGCTGTAACGCATCATGGCATCGGCCTCGCGCAGCTCAATGTTGCGCTTGCTCAGTTCGGCATCGGTCGTTATGGCGCGGTTGAGCAGCTCCATAAGGTCTTCTTTTTCAAGCGATTTGAGCACATATAGCTGGCATCGTGAGAGCAGAGGACGTATGACCTCAAACGAAGGGTTCTCTGTTGTTGCGCCTATTAGGGTCACGATGCCCCGTTCCACCGCTCCGAGCAACGAGTCTTGTTGCGACTTGCTGAACCTGTGAATCTCGTCAATGAACAAAATGGGCGATGCGCTGTTGAAGAATCTATTGTTTTTGGCTTTCTCAATGACCTCGCGCACATCTTTCACACCGCTTGTCACGGCGCTCAAAGTGTAGAACGGCGTGTCCAGCTTGTGCGCAATGATCTGTGCCAGAGTGGTTTTGCCCACGCCAGGAGGACCCCACAAGATGAATGATGAAATTCTGCCTCCTTCAATCATCTTGCGCAGCACAGCATCCTTGCCGACCAGATGTTTTTGTCCTACATAGTCGTCAAGGCTTCTTGGCCTCATTCTTTCTGCTAATGGTTCACTCATAAAAATGTCTTCTTGCAACGCAAAATTAGAAAAAACATGCGATATGAGCAAAATTTATAGTAGAAAAACTTGTGAATTAGCTTTAAAGTATATACTTTTGCAGCGCCTCTTTGGGGCAGCTAAGAAATAAAACAAACAAAATTATATGAAACAGCAAAAAGCTTTGACTCTAAAAACTTTGACAAAAGGCAACGTGTGGGAAATTCAGGAGAATGATATTTTCCGACTGTTGGATGCCGGCTACAAGGATGCTGACTGCAAGGACAACATGCGTCACTATTTCGACATCATACGCACAGCCTTCGAAATGGAAGAAGTGAAGGTTGACCGCCCCGAGGTGATAGCCAAATACGAGGCACGCGGATTCAAGGTGGCACCTGTTAAGGTGGATGACAACACGAAACCCAAGTGGGCTATAAAGAAGCGCCCCATCCTTCGTGTCACCGACCTCACATACGAGAATATTCGTCACATCTCAGCAGCCAAGCTCATGGAGGTTTTGGACCGCAACTTTGGCGGTGGCTGGGACTCGCTCTCACAGAGCATACAGGACATCATCGAGAGTGGTTTCGACATCAGCACCACCACGCTTCCCAAGGATCGCCTGCACAAACCGGGCGGCATGTATGAGAAGAAGGTGAACGACGGTTTCGAGGTGCTTGAGATTCCTAAGGGCTCATGGATCGAGGCTATCTTCGCAAAAGAAAAGCCGTTGGAAGAGAAACCTCAGAGCAAGTTGGACGATGAGGAACCCACAAGCAAATATGACCTCGACGATGACGAGGACAGCGATGAGGATCTGCCTGAGATTGATGACAAGTATGGCGACGACGACGATGACGACGACGCCTTTGATGAGGACAAGCTCACCGAGGAGAGCTATCGCACAACCTTCGACACCGACCCTGAGGATCTTAACCTTGAGGCAGCCGATGTGAGCGATGATGAAGATTATTAAAAAAAGACTTTTATTTTCGGGCGCCTTTCTTAAAGGAATATTCTTAAAGGTGAAATCGAAAAAACAATAATTTAAACCCTTCCTTTGCTTCTTCATGATGGAGAGCAGAAGAAGGGCTTTTTTTTATAGAAAACATCCCTAAGCCATGCAAAACACGAGATTATGGTTAACATACATCAATAAAAATCGTCTAAACAAATAATTTTTTAGAATAATTTATGTTTTGTAGCGTTTTTGTAATAAATAATGTTTAATTTTGTAAGCAAATTTAAAACGCTGAGGAACAGTTGTTGGTTCCAGCATTATTTTAACAAGGACGACGCCAACTAAAAGAGGCGAAATTAAACAAAATTTTCAAAAATTAGTTTTATGAAAAAAAGACTGTTCATGTTTTCTGTCATGCTCCTGTCTATCATGCAGGTAGCTTTGGCGCAGGTCACAACTGCTGCCCTGACAGGAAAAGTGACGTTGGACAACACCAACGAAGAGGTTATTGGTGCTACCATTCAAGCTGTGCATGAACCTTCAGGCACACGCTATGGAGCAGTGACAAACGCTAACGGACGCTACACCATTCAGGGTATGCGCGTTGGTGGACCCTACAAAGTGACGGTGAGCTACATTGGCTACAAGAACCGTGAGGTGAGTGGCATACAGTTGCAGCTTGGCGAAACTTACAACCAGAACTTCACAATGTCAGAAGATGCCAACGTGCTTGGCGAGGTAGTGGTTAGCGGCAAGGCTTCCAAGTTTGCTGCTGAGAAGACAGGCGCTTCTACCAACATCAGCAACACGCAGATGATGAACCTGCCTACCATAGACCGTTCAATCACCGACATTGCCCGTCTCTCTCCTTATGCCAACGGCATGAGCTTCGCTGGTGGCGACGGACGTAGCTCCAATTTCACCCTTGACGGTTCAAACCTCAACAACAATTTCGGCCTCACATCTTCGCTGCCTGGTGGCGGCAACCCTGTGTCTATGGATGCCATTGACGAGGTTCAGGTTGTTGTGGCACCGTTCGACGTACGCCAGACCAACTTCATTGGCGGTGGCATAAACGCCATCACCAAGTCGGGAACCAACACCTACCGTGGAACCGCTTATGTTTATTATAATAATGAGAACTTGCACGGCAACCGTGTCGACAACGCCGATCTGGGCGAGCGCGGCAAGAACGGCACCACCACTTATGGCTTCACCTTTGGTGGCCCTATCGTCAAGGACAAGCTGTTCTTCTTCGCCAATGCTGAGTATAGCAAGAGTCCTAACGTCGTGAACCGCTGGCGTGCCAGCGAGGATGGCAAAGCTGACGCCACCAACTATGTGTCGCGTGTGCCCGTGTCAGACATGGAGAAGGTAAAGAACTTCCTCATTGAGCATTACAATTTCAACCCTGGTTCTTACACCAGCTTCCCAGCTGAGGACAACAACCTCAAGCTACTTGGACGTATCGACTGGAACATCACCAACGAGCATCACCTTGCTGTTCGTTACAACTACACCAAGAACAAGGCGTGGAACGCTGTGAACAAATCGTCATCAGATGCTTACACTCGTTACAACACCAACCGTCTGTCACAGTATGGCATGTCGTTCGCTGGCTCAATGTACTCGCAGAACAACTCGGTGGCTTCTATCTCTGCCGACCTCAATAGCCGCTTCGGTGACAACATGTCAAACCAGTTGCTTTTCACCTATACCGACATTGACGAGAAGCGCGTGACCAACTGTAGCGATTTCCCATTCGTTGACATCATGTCGGGATACACCACCGATGATGCAGGCAACTTCACCTCTCAGGACATGAACCCCTACATCAGCTTCGGTTCAGAGCTGTTCTCAAAGAACAACCGCATTCAGAACAAGATCTACACTCTCACAGACAACTTCACCTATTATCTTGGCGCACACAAGCTGACAGCTGGTTTCAACTTCGAGCATCAGCTTGCCAACAACTCTTACATGCGTGGCGCTACAGGTTATTACCGTTACCGTTCACTCGACGACTTCCTCAACGGTGCCGCTCCTGAGACCGTAACACTTGCTTATGGTTACAACGGCGAGCTGTATCCTAACGCTGAGGTTAAGTTTAACCAGTATGGCATCTATGCTCAGGACGAGTGGAACGTGCTTAACAACCTTAAGCTCACCGCAGGCATTCGTTTCGACAACATCTCTTTCGATAAGGACGACCTCATGGAGAACAAGGCCATCTCTACCCTCGACTTCGGTGGCCGCAAGATAGACACAGGCTCATGGCCTAAGGGCAACATCCAGGTGTCGCCCCGTATCGGCTTCACATGGGATGTGTTTGGTGACAAGTCGCTGAAGGTGCGTGGAGGTACAGGCCTGTTCGCTGGCCGTCTGCCTCTTGTGTTCTTCACCAACATGCCTTCAAACGCCCTCATGGCACAGGGTAGCGCTGTTGCCAGCACCACTTATGCTTTGGACGGTACCATCACTCCCGATGCTGCGCTTAACAAATTCAAGGGCGGTCTGGTTACAGATGTAACAAAGATTCGTGAGCTCCTTGGCGCTCCTGCCACCATCACTCCTGAACAGGGTTCTCTGCCCAAAAACTTTGCTGGTGTAGACCACAACTTCAAGATGCCTCAGGTTTGGAAGACCGCCATCGCCATCGATGGACAGGTTCCCGTGTCGTTCCCTCTGTCTTTCACCGCCGAGTTTACCTTCACCAAGAAGATTCATGACGTGATGCTCGACAACTACAACATCAAGAGCAACGAAGGCTGGGAGACCCTGAAGGGTACAGGCGATGACCGCTATGTTTATCCTAACGACTATCGTTATTATAAGAACATCAATTCGGCTTGTGTGCTGACTAACACATCTAAGGGTTATGGTTGGACCTTCAACTTCACCGTGAACGCTGAGCCTGTACAGAACCTCAACCTCATGGCTGCTTACACACACACCGTTATGAAGGAGCTTACCGGCATGCCTGGCAACAATGCTTATTCGACATGGTCAAACATGTATGCTGTTCAGGGTCCTAACTTCCTGGAGCTCGGCAACTCACGCTATGTTATCCCCGATCGTCTCATCGCATCGGCAAGCTACAAGTATGCTAAGGAACATTTCAGCCTCTTCTACACAGGCTACTCTCCTTCAGGCTATAGCTTCTATTACGACGGCGACATCAACGGCGATGGCAACCGCTATGACCTGATGTACATTCCTAAGGACGAGAACGACATCCACTTCACCAATCCTGCTGATGCCGACCTCTTCTGGAAGTTTGTAAACCAGGACAGCTACCTCAAGAACCACAAGGGCGAGTATGCAGAGCCTTACAGCGCTCGTGCTCCTTTCGTTCATCGCTTCGACTTCCGTTGGGCTCACGACTTCGACGTTAAGATTGGACAGACCAAGAACAAGCTTGTGTTGAGCCTCGACATCATGAACGTTGGCAATCTCTTCAACTCTAAGTGGGGTGTTGAGAAGAACATGGCCGGTTGCAACAACGGCAAGATCTTGAAGGTTAACAAGATTGTTGATGGCGTGCCTTATTTCTCAATGTATAAGGACAAGGCCACAGGCGAGGCTCCCACCTCTACATGGAGCTTCAACCACAACTACAATCAGTGCTGGAAGATGCAGATTGGCGTTAAGTATGTCTTCAACTAATAATCTTTGCGCTTAGGCGCAAAGACAATAAAAAGAAACGGCTTGCAGTTCCCGACACAGGGCTGCAAGCCGTTTTCTTCTTTCTTGTTATAAAGGTTTTCTTTTTTTCTTATTATAAAAGTTTTTTCTTTTCTCGCCTTTACAATAAGAACCCTGTTTTCAGAGATCTGAAGATTATTTTTTGCTGAGACTCTTTATTTCTTCTTCAGACAATCCCGTTAAAGATGCAATAATCTTAACGTCCATTCCTTTTTCCATCATTGTCTTTGCTACCTCCGCTCTTCCTTCCGCTCTTCCTTCCGCTCTTCCTTCCGCTCTTCCTTCCGCTTTAGCTGTGTCCAAAGAATTCTTGATATCGCGATATGCTTTAAGACTGTCTTCATATTCGCGCAATTCTGTTGGTGAGAAGCGAGCGATGGCTGCCGCATCAAACAGTTTTGTGAAAATCTTTTCACGAAGAGCTGCAGGACGGTTGTCAAGACGTGATAGGTTCTTTAGGACATACATCCATTTGTCTTCTGACTGTCTCATGATTGAAAAATTAAAAAATGGTCACACAATTGTTGTTGTTGCAAATTTAGATATTTTTCTTGAATTACACGCAAGTAGTGTGAAAAAATGGAAAAGATTGTTTGCGAGATAAGCCTATGGTCTCTATTTTTTCATTACCTTTGCATAATCTTTGCAAAAAGAAAACGGCATGGTGGAACCTGGGCATGACGTGTTTGCGCCTCGCTCTTAAGAACTAAGCCACGATGACGACATGTAAAGACATGTAAAAAAGAAGAGGCTTACTTTTTAGAAAAAAGCTTTTAAATAAGAAAATAGAAAGAAGAAAAAAGAAAAAAGAAAGAATGAAAAGGAAAGCCTGAAATTGAAAGAAGATAAAAGAAAGAAGAAGAAACAAAAAAATATGATTGTATGTATCGCTGAGAAACCCAGCGTTGCCAAGGATATAGCTCGCATCATAGGAGCCACGAGCGCCCGTGACGGCTATATGGAAGGCAACGGCTATCAGGTGACATGGACCTTCGGACACCTCTGCACCCTCAAAGAGCCCAACGACTACACCGAAAACTGGAAGCGGTGGAGCCTCAGTGCGTTGCCCATGATACCGCCGCGCTTCGGCATAAAGCTTATCGACGACAGCGGCATAAAGAAACAGTTTGCTGTCATTGAGCGACTCATGCAGGCCGCCGACAGCATCATCAACTGTGGTGACGCCGGTCAGGAGGGAGAGCTCATACAGCGGTGGGTCATGCAGATGGCTCAAGCCAAGTGTCCTGTGAAGCGTCTGTGGATCTCGTCCATGACCGATGAGGCCATACGCGAGGGCTTTGAGGCCTTGAAGGATCAGGCGAGCTACCAGCCGCTCTATCTGGCAGGTCTCAGTCGTGCCATCGGCGACTGGATTTTAGGCATGAACGCCACGCGTCTTTACACGCTCAAGTATGGACAGAACCGTCAGGTGCTGTCCATCGGTCGTGTGCAGACCCCCACGCTTGCCCTTATCGTCAACCGCCAGAAGGAGATCGACAACTTCAAGCCAGAGCCTTACTGGGTCCTCTCGACCGTATATCGCGACACGCTCTTCACCGCCACTAAAGGCAAGTTTACGAGCAAAGAGGAGGGCGAGGCCGCCTTCTCAACCATTGCCGACAAGCCGTTCACCGTCACCTCTGTAGAGAAGAAAAACGGCACAGAAGCGCCGAAGCAGCTTTTCGACCTCACCTCGCTTCAGGTAGAGTGTAACCGCAAGTTTGGCTACAGCGCCGAGACCACGCTCAACATCGTGCAGACGCTCTATGAGAAGAAGCTCTCTACCTATCCGCGTGTTGACACCCAGTATCTCAGCGACGACATCTACCCCAAGTGTCCCTCCATCCTTGCAGGTCTTGTGGGCTATGACGACGTGCTCGAACCGCTCAAGGGCAAGAACCTGAAGAAGAGCAAGAAGGTGTTTGACACGTCAAAGGTAACCGATCACCACGCCATCATACCCACAGGCGTGCCTGCCCGTGGTCTCACCGACATGGAGCGCAATGTCTACAACCTCATAGCCTTACGCTTCATCTCCGTGTTCTACCCCGACTGCAAATTCTCCACCACCACCGTTCTCGGCAAGGTTGAAGATGTAGAGTTTAAGGTCAGCGGCAAGGAGATTCTCAGTCCGGGATGGCGACTTGTCTACATGCGCAACGTCGACAAAGACACCGTTGTTTCAAAACCCGACACCGACGAAGAAGACAGCAAGAAGGGTGATGAGGAGCGCACGCTGCCCTCGTTCGTAAAGGGTGAGAGCGGTCCCCACACGCCCACGCTCACGGAGAAGCAGACCACGCCGCCAAAATATTATACCGAAGCCACGCTCCTGCGCGCCATGGAGACGGCAGGCAAGTTTGTTGAGGACGAGACGTTGCGTGCTGCCCTTAAGGAGAACGGCATCGGCCGTCCGTCTTCGCGTGCCGGAATAATAGAAACCCTGTTCAAGCGTCGCTACATACGTCGAGAACGCAAGAACCTTGTGGCCACCGCCACGGGCATAGAGCTTATCGACACCATTCACGAGGAGTTGCTCAAGAGCTGTGAGCTGACGGGCATCTGGGAGAAAAAGTTGCGTGACATCGAGCATAAGAAATATGATCCCGCCATGTTTATAAACGAACTGAAGCAGCAGATCACCGACATCGTGAACGATGTGTTGCGCGACAACAGCAACCGTCATGTGACCATAACCACCGAGGAAGACCTGAAGAAGCGTCCTGCAAAGAGAACGGCAGCGGCAAAGCAGACCGCCACACGCAAGAAGCCGGCGGCGAAGAAACAGACCGACAAAGCGGCTCCTGCATCTTCCAGCGCATCAGCGGTCCCTGCTTCTTCCATCCCCTCAGCCCCCGCCGCCGCGTCGTCCCCCGACCCGTTGGTTGGTCAGCCCTGTCCTGTCTGCGGCCAAGGACACATAATAAAAGGTAAGACAGCCTATGGCTGTAGCCGTTGGCGCGAGGGATGCACGTTCCGCAAAGCTTTTTAGATGTTTCCGCAAAGCTCTTTAGGTGTTACCGCAAAGCTTTTTAGGTGTTGATGGGGTTGGTTGACCAGTAAGGTTAACCTCTTCTCAGACAGCCCGAACTACAGAAAACAATAGCTGTGCCCCTACCGAAAACCATAGTTTTCGGTAGGGGCACAGTCGTTTCTTAGCCTAAAGTGTTGGTTTCATGCGCTTTATTTCATAATTTTGTGGTAAATCAAACAAGCAAAATACTGCAAAAAATATGAATCTATCAGTTTTTTCTCTGCATCGTCATGCTCCCCGCATGGCCCTGCTCTTTTCGTGTCTTTTCATTGCGCTCGGTCTCGATGCGCAGAGTTTTGATGTCGGTGGCTTGACCTACACGGTTCTCCAAAACGACGCATCCGCCGTTCAGGTAACAAGAGGCAATAAACACTTCTATGACCTGACCATCCCGTCGACGGTCTCCTATAAAGACAAGAGCTACACCGTGAAGCACATCGGCAATAATGCGTTCTTCGGCAACGGATATAAGATTTATCATGATGTCGTGCTGCCGCCAACGATCGAAACCATTGGTGCCCAGGCTTTCTCAAGCAATGGTGATATGACCTCGGTCACATTTGCCTCAGGGCAGGCCCCACGTCTTCGCGTCATAGGCGAAGGGGCGTTTTATAACTGTCGGAAGATGACAACATTGTTTGAGATGCCCTCCACTCTTGAAGAGATAGGCAACAATGCATTTAGAGAATGTTGAGCATTGAGAGGCACCTTTCTGTTGCCGGAAAACCTGAAGAGCATCGGCTCCGAATGTTTCAGCAGTTGTCGTAGCATCAGCGGTTTCCGCTTTGCCGTTACGTCTATGGCCGACATGTTGAGCTCCAACAGTTGCTTTGGCTATATGCGCAACGACGCCTCGTGGGTGTGTCCTGTGTCTATAGCGCCTAATGTGGAGCGCATACCATCTTATTTGTTTAGATCGTTAGGAAGATATAGCGTGACCTTTGAGCCAGGCAGCCGCTGTAAGGAGATTGCCGCTTATGGTCTGGAGAATGTGTGCGGCCGTTTGGAGCTGCCCGAAGGTCTTGTGACCATCGGCAACCATGCCGCTTACGGCACATATGACGGCACCCCTCCTTTGCACCTTGTGCTGCCTTCCACCGTGCAAACCATAGGCAATTATGCTTTCGATGGTCGTTCAGACATGACGGGCGAGCTGCGTTTCGGTTCAGCCCTTACCAGCATCGGAATGTATGCTTTCTATGAATGTAAGTCACTGTCGGGCACTCTCAGCTTGCCCGCCTCTTTAACAACGCTTGGCATGTATGCTTTCAGAGACTGTACGGGCATAGAGCGTCTCGAATGGCATGTTCCCGCACACCCTGACGGCAACAACAGGAATCCTGTGCTTTCCGACATCAATGCTGCCAATGGGCTGCAGGTTGTCATAGGTAAGGAGGTGCAGCGTGTGCCAGGCTATTTCCTTAGCAAGTGCAATGCCTCCAGCCTTACCTTTGAAGACGGATGCCAATGCACCGCCATCGGCGATGTAGCGTTCGCTGGAGCTATGCTGTCGGGCAGCCTTGTCCTTCCGTCAACAATCACCGAGATCGGCTCTTCTGCCTTTTCGGGCAACTCTTTGCTTTCGTCCATCCACATTCCCTCGTCGGTAAATAAGATTGGCCGTTATGCTTTTTATGAATGTACGAATGTCAACAATCTCTATTTCGGTCCTGCCGAATTTACCCTTGCGGATGGCCGTGGATCTGCCGATGTATTCAACAGCTTGGGCAAGGATGCCGGTGGTGTGAATCTCACCATTGGCCGCGAGGTGAAGAAGGTGAACCAAGAAATGTTCGACAAATCCAACATCAAGACCCTCACGTTTGAGGAAGGGGCTGTGTGTGACGAGATTGGCGCACGCGAGTTCAACTACGAGTCGTTGGAAGGTTCTCTTGTCTTGCCCTCGAAGCTGAAGAAGATCGGTTACATGGCGTTCGCCACTTCCAACATAACAAGTGTTGTTGTGCCGGAGAGCGTGACCGAGATAGGAGCCCAAGCGTTCGCTCAATGTCCTCAGTTGAGCAAGGTCGAGTTTAACGCCACTAATGTGGTTTATGCCTATGATCAACTCTACCGTGTTGGCGCTTTCTGTTGGTCTGGCGGCTTGGTCGAAGGTTACGATTTGTGGCTTGGCAACGCTGTCACCACCATTTCCGACTATTTGTTTGAAAATGGTTATATGGGTGAATATGACGGCAAGTTTGAGGTCGTGGGTGGCATTAAGGCTATTCATTTTGCTGCCGACGGTAGCCTGTCAACCATCGGAAAGTACGCTTTCTGCTCGAACCGCCTGCTCTCTGGTCGCCTTGCCTTTCCTGCCACCGTGCGCACCTTGGGCGAAAGAGCCTTTGCAGGTTGTCTGCAACTTAACGAGCTGGAGCTGCCGTCAACCCTCACAGAGGTAGGCAACAATGCGTTCTATGCGTGTGAAGCGTTGCAGAGCGTGTTTTATGATGTGCCCAACGCCAAGAGCACCAACCTGCTGCCCGTTGGTCAATGGATACCTGATGAAATGACGGGTGAACCACATGAGCAGTCGGCTTATGCCTTGACCTTAGGCCCCAACGTGGAGAGTCTTCCCGACAATTTCTGCGCTGACGCCAACATAAGCAAGCTCACGGTTTCTGACGCCCTTAAGCTTAAGACCATTGGCGCCAAGGCCTTCTATTGTTGCAAGAACATGCAAAGCGACGTGTTGCTCTTCCACGATGGTCTGACAAGCATTGGCGAGAGTGCTTTTTACGGTTGCGAGAAGCTTGACAAAGCCATGCGTCTGCCCGCATCGCTTGCCACCATCGGCGAGAAAGCGTTCTATGGCATCACGGTCAACGATCTTGAGTGGAACTGTGCTGCTGCCCATGAACAGGTGTTCCGTTATAGCCGTGTGTGTGTGAATGGTCACCTCACGGTCGGCGCAACCATCACAGAGATCCCTGACAAAGCGTTCGAGGCTAACGGTCATCTGTTCTCATCGTTGTCGTTCGCTCCCGACAGCCGCTTGAAACGCATTGGCGACTGCACCTTCGGCAAGTATGTCAATTCTAAAGACGTATGCCTTACAGGTGGCACGCTCACGCTGCCCGAGACCGTAGAATATATCGGTTCGTCGGCTTTTGCAGAAACAGGCATCACGGGCGAGCTGGTGCTTCCCGCCGCTCTTAAGGAGATGGGTACGGCTGCCTTTGCCCGCTGCACAGGCCTGAAAGGTGGGTTGCAGCTGCCCGAGGGCTTGAAGAAGGTGCCAAGCTATGCCTTTGAAAACTGCGCCGGACTTGTCGGCACGCTAACCATCCCTTCTTCGGTTGAGGAAATAGGGTGGGATGCCTTTGTAAGAACAGGCTTCACAAAGCTCGTCATCGAGGATAGTGACAAGCCCCTCGCAACAGGCAACAACTTCAACAAGACAGGCGGTTGGATCATAAAGGCTCCTGCTGCCGATGCCTCTGCCACCGTCATGCGCGGTCCCAACGGCTCTACAGCCATGAGTTCTCTCGCCGTTGCTCAGGGCATGTTTGCGCTGTCGCCCATCACCGAGGCTTATGTGGGACGTGAGCTCAACTATCTTTGTGGAGCAATGATGGACCAAAGCTTTGTGCGACGTTACTATTCGCCGTTCGGCCGTTCGCGCCATCTGGAGCAGATCACGGTGGGCGACGCTGTGAAAAAGCTTTTGCCTTATCAGTTTGCCAACTGTGCCAAACTGAAGAAGGTGGTCTTGCCCGAGGGCTTGGAGACCATAGGCAAGGGCACATTCCATGAGGACAGCGTGCTTGTCGAGATCAACGTTCCGCGCAGCGTGACGCTTGTCGATGAGGCTTCTTTCAACAATTGTGTGGCCCTTGAGAACATAACCATAGGTTCTGCCTCTGCACCTCAGGGACGCATGGTGAGCACCATGAACGCCGAAAAGGCTTCTGCCGCAGGCAACACCGTTATAGGTTATGGCGCGTTCTGGAACTGTGAGCGTCTCTCCTCCGTAAACCTCACCGACGCGGTTAGCGAGATTGGCGAATATGCTTTCCGCTATTGCACCTTGCTCTCGTCGTTGACCTGTGCCCGTGCCACGCCTCCCGCCGTCTACGCGAATGCGTTCAAAAACGCCGCCGACCCGTCGTCTTGCACCCTTTATGTGCCTCTCCACTGTGCTTCGGCTTACCGTGGCAGCAATGTGTGGCAGCAGTTCTTCATAGAGGAAGCCGACCTGACTGGCATCTCACAGCCTACCGTCGACGACATTGACGGCAGCGGCTCCGTGAAACAGCGCTTTGGTCTTGGCGGTCAACATCTGTCGTCGCCGACAAAGGGCATCAACATCGTGCGCATGAGCAACGGTCGTGTGCGCAAGGTGGTGGTGAAATGAGATTCTGAATAACATAAGATTTTGCGTTTTGTCTTCAACATTAATTTCCATTAATGACCCATTAATTATCATTAACACGCGCTTCACGCGGAAGATTGATGTTCATTAATGGAAATTAATGTTTTAAAAAAAGCGCGAAGCGCAAAATCTTTTTAAGCGATAGCTCCTATATATATATAATGTGTCGCTTTTCTTTCAAACAGCCTAAGGTTTGGAACAATAATTTTGGGCATTGTCCGTTTTTATCATAAACAATGCGCAAAGTGAGAAAACAATTTTTTTTATATACTAAGGTGTTGGCCCTTCTTGTCCTCTCCCTTTTGCTCCTTGCCGGCTGTGGCGCGGAGAAGAACATGAAGAAGGCGGAGAAGTTTATGGCCATAGGCGAATATTATGACGCTGCCTCGCAATATAAGCAAGCATACAGCAAGACGCCGCCTAAAGAGCGCGACCGTCGCGGACTGATTGCCGGCAAGATGGCTGTGTGTTATCGGAAGATCAACTCCACACCTAAGGCCGTCGCTGCCTATCGCAACATGGTGCGTTACAACAAGGCAACTGTCGATGACCGTCTGGAGCTTGGTCGCCAGCTTCTTAAGAACGGCGACTACAAGCAGGCGGCAGAACAGTTTCGCGTGGTGCTCGACTCCATGCCCGACAACGTCCTTGCCCGTAACGGACTGCTATCTGCCCAACAGGCACCTGTCTGGAAGAAGCAAGGCTCGCGTTACACGGTCAAGCGCATGGACGTGTTCAACTCGCGTCGCGCCGAATATTCACCCATGCTTTCTGGCGACCAGTTTGACCAACTCTATTTCACCTCCACACGCAACGATGCCACAGGCGATGAGCTGAGTGGCATCACGGGCACAAAGAATGGCGACATCTTCGTGTCTCAGAAGGATGACAAGGGCAAATGGTCAAAGCCAGAGGTGGTGAACGGCGGCTTGAACACCGAGGCCGACGAGGGTGCCAGCTGTCTGTCGCCCGACCAGCGCGAGATGTACCTCACCCAGTGTGTCACCGACCCTTCCTATCCGCGCTATGCGCAGATCGTGAAGTCGAACCGATCCGATGCTGCATGGGGCAAGGCGTCAAGCGTGGAGCTTACCAAGGACACACTCTCCTGCTTTGCCCATCCAGCCGTGTCGCCCGATGGCCAGTGGCTCTATTTCGTCTCTGACATGCCCGGCGGCAAGGGCGGGCTCGACATCTGGCGCGTGCGCATAACGTCTGCCGGCTATGGCGGTGTGGAGAATCTTGGGGAGCCGATAAACACGCCAGGCAACGAGATGTTTCCCACGTTCCGTCCCAACGGCGACCTCTATTTCTCGTCCGACGGTCATCCCGGCATGGGAGGTCTCGACATCTTCATTGCTCACCCCGGCAAGACGGGACGTTATGTGCTTGAGCATCCGGGCTATCCGCTCAATTCGCAAGGCGACGATTTCGGCATGACGTTTGAGGGCGTGAAGAACCGTGGCTTTTTCTCTTCCAACCGCAACGATGGGCGTGGCTGGGACCATATCTACAGTTTTGTGAACCCCGAAATTGTGCAGAGCGTCAAGGGATGGGTCTATGAGCAGGAGGGCTATGAGCTGCCTGCCGCTCAGGTCTACATGATCGGCAGCGACGGCACCAACCTCAAGCTGGGCGTGAAGAGCGACGGCTCGTTTGAGAAGGAGCTGACGCCGGGTGTCGAGTATATGTTCCTCGCCACATGCAAGGGCTTCCTCAACCACAAGGAGGAGCTTAAGGTGGTGCTCATGAACGACTCGCACGAGTATGTGTTGCAGTTTCCCTTGGCATCCATCACCGCCCCTGTGCTCATCGACAATATCTTCTACGATTTTAACAAGGCAACGTTGCGACCTGAGTCGCAGACGGCTCTCGACGAGCTGGTGAAGTTGCTCAACGAGAACCCGAACGTGACGATCGAACTGTCATCGCATTGCGATTATAAAGGCTCGTCTGCCTACAACAAGCTTCTGGCTCAGCGTCGCGCCGAGAGCGTGGTCAACTATCTTGTTGACAAAGGCATAGCCCGCGACCGTCTCTCGCCCGTTGGCTATGGCAAGGAGAAGCCCAAGACCATCAAAAAGAAACTCACCGAGAAGCTCACATGGCTTAAGGAGGGTGATGTGCTGACCGAGGAGTTCATAAAGAAGCTCGACCCCGAGAAGCAGGAGATCTGCAATCAGCTTAACCGTCGCACCGAGTTTATCGTCTTGCGCACCACCTATGGTTTGCTCGACGAGAATGGACAACTCAAGCCCAAGGCCAAGGCCAAGACTGCAAAGCCTTCATCGACAAAGGCCACGGACGCAGACAACGATTTTGATGTGTTCGTGGAATGATTATCGTTTTTGCCGCTTGCGAAATTTCGATAAAACAAAATTAGGGGTGTGTCAATTTTTTTTGACACACCCCTAATTGTTCATTCTGTCATCTCCTTTATTCTTCACTCTTCGTTCTTCACTCTTTACTCTTCGTTCTTCACTCTTCACTCTTCACTCTTCACTCTTCACTCTTCACTTAATCCCCCCTCTCAGCCGCCTGTCAAACTGTCCTGCGCTGCCTTGCTCCCCAAAGAGCTTCATCAGCAACCGCTGGCGGGTCTTCGATATGTCTGAACTGGAAAAGCCTGTGAGGTTGACCATCTCTCCAGGTTTGAAAGCGAGCAATACGAGAATGCAGATGCGATATTCTTTGCTGCTCAACGTGTATTCGCCCATGAGCTTGTCACGAAACCTCGGAACATTCTGTTCTACAGTTGTCAACATGTTTCTCCATTCGTCTTCAGAAGGTTCAGCAAGCGGTCTCTCCGCTAAGGTCTTAAACCGATGATAAATCGTTGCGCTTGTTATGTTTGCAATGCCTTCATGAGGCAGAGCCATGTCTTTGTGTTGCTCATAGCCCATGACCTTAGCTTGCAGCTTGTCTATGGTTTCCTCTTTGCAAGACAAGGCCTCCTCATGTTCTGCTTCTTTAGATTTCAACAGCTCTTCCTTCATCTCGTTCTTACGTTCCATGCGTTTGTAGCCTATGATGAGCCATATAATGCAGCCACCAATGGTAAGACCTAAAATTTTTTCAATCATTGATGCCTCCATCACCTGGCGTTCATAAGGGTTCGCTTCTGTCTGTGTCTTCATGGTCTTGTTGGCATGCAAGGCTGTTGGTGAAAGGCAGACAGCAGAGATTATTATTGTTATAAGAAAAACATATCGTTTGTGTTTTGACATAATAGCTTTTTTTTAGTGTCTTGCAAAAATAATAAAAAATGTGCTTATGAGCAGCAAGAATAGCGTTTTTTTCTCGCAGTCCCATAAGCACAGCCGTTCACGACACCTCCAATTCTTCTAAGAGTTTGGGTGGCGCAAAGTTTCATATTTCATTTCCTTTCCGTCAATTGCCCTTTTATGTCGTCAAGCTCCTTTCTTAACAATTTGTTTTTCCGTTCCATCAGCCAGCAGCAAACAATGACATACAACTCGCCGACACCTATCACCAATCCGATAATTCTGTCTGTTGGTGTGACCCCCGACAACAGCTGCTTGTTGTCGTAATCAATAACAGCGTCGGCAGAATTGCAGGAACCCCGGTCGTGTCCGATAATAACCCACAATAATCCAACAATAAAGACGCATAAAGCAACAATGCTTATAAAATGTTTCTTTAAAAAGGTAACCATAGCCAATCCTCCTGTTTTTGTTTATGTTGTTTTCGGCAAATGTAACAGATGCTAACTGAAAATAGAGAACACTATCCTTGCCGCGCTCTGTACCCATCGGAAATAGCCTATGCAATAAAGGCCAAAGAACACAACAATGATGATGAAAATGTTTTGAAGCACCATATAATATTTTTTCTCCATCAGACATTTAATTATCCCAATGCCGAGATTAAAAACGATCAAATAGATAAAAGATGCAAGTGTAATCAAACTGCAAGCAATGTAGATGGCATTCATATTTCTTTTTTTGTTTTATCATTGAGTATTGTTTTTAACGCCCATTTTTATATTTTTGTCATTTTTTACCAATTCGAATAAAAATGGGCGTTTGATAACCAAAGAACTCTACTTAAATGGTATTTTATCTTTTGGTAGAACATTATTTCCTATTGCGTCATTCAATTTATTTTCAAAATCTGAAGGTGCAGTTATTGCGAACACACATTTTCCTTTTTCCAACATACAATTTGTAAAATGTGCCACAGTAATAACTACCCCAATAACTCCCATTGTTTTTATTAGAATGGATTTAAGTGCTGTTTTCATAACGGAAAGGGTTATAGCTTGACTTATTCCCAATCTGTTTATACCTTCTAAACTAAAACCTATTGCTGCTTGCATAGCACAATCCAAAAAAACTTGAGCGTCATATTCAATTGCAAATGTAGGGGTAGCCAAGAATGTGAAAGGGTTATATCCCATTAAAGGGGGAAGATTCTTTATTGCCTCATTCATCTGATATTCTGCAATGACTAGCGCCAAAGGTATTAGTGATGTTATATCTGTGTTTAATTCTGAAACCATTTCAATAAGCTCTAAAGTAGAAACTCCGAACGATGTGAGATATTTGATGCTTGCTTGTGTCATTGGAGTAAGTTCTTCCTTAACTTTTTCTTCAGACATTTGAAAAGCGTACGCAGAATCAGGTGGTGTCATTGTTGTAAATTCTGCAGCAGTCATTCTCTCAAGAATAGCCATGTCTTGTACAGACATAATTTCACTATATAGGTTTTTCACATTTTGTGATGTTCCTTCTGGAAAAACAACATATACAGTTTTTGTTCCATCTGTTGGAATTAAATAATTTTTTTCATTCTTCAAAGAGGTCGTATCTCCGTCAACTGTATGTTGTTCCACACATTGAATTGTCTTGTTTTTTACCACCACATCAGCTTGCATAAACTGAGCAAGTAATTCTATACTTTTGTCCATGAATGTTGCTGCTTCTTGTTGACTCACTTTGTCATTAGCCACATCTTCATTTTGACAAGAATACAATGATACAGACATTGCTGAGAGTATAAAAATAACGTTTATGGCAAAAATGCCTTTAAAAAATCGTTTTACTATCATAACATTTTAAGCTTTAGTTAAAGTTTTGTCATCATAACCTTTTAAGGTAACACTATGGTTGTAATGATTTCAACTGTTTAAATAAATTGTTAGTTCTCTGTCGATACATTTCCGGAAAACGTTCAACAAACAATTGTGGGGTATCGGCCCCGCCAATTTGTCTGCTGCAAAAGTAGAAAAGAATGGCTTTTATAACAAATTTTTTTGCCTAAAACATTTGACAGTTTTTGACAAGCATGGGCCTGAATGGGCTTACTGCGTTCTGAAACAACGAGTTAGAGCTTAATTGACAATTTTTGTCAAACATCATTGCTTCGTTTGAATCATTTCATTGAGCTGGTGGAAGGTTGAAAGGAACGTTATGCTGTAACGATGGAAGATAGAAATGAACGATTGGTTGAAACGATGGAAGGTTGAAAGTAACGTTTTGGTCGAAATGATGGAAGATAGAAATGAATGTTTGGTCGAAACGATGGAAGATTAAAGGGAGCATTTTGTTGTAAAGAAGGAAGATGGAATGGAGCATTTTTGTTGTGCATAAATATGCATTTTGGAGTGTATATTTATTCGGTTTCTCATTAAGCCCAAATGACACTTTGAAAGTGCCCAAATGACGTTGTCAAAGAGGCTCTTTGACAGCCTCAAAGAGGCCCTTTGACGAGCTCAAAGAGGCTTAATGACAAATCAAGGGGGTATTTAAGAGACGTTAACAATTCGTGATTGAATATTAACTAAAATTTTGCGCATCATGAAAGATTTTATGCCTTTTTGCTGTCTTTTTGTCTTTCTGTATATTTATGCAAAACAGGGGCAAAAACAGCTCTTTTTACGCTTATGCGCAACGGTTGATTATTTCGTTTCGAGGTTGCAAACACGCCATTTACGGAGCGTAAACATGGCACTTAGGATGCGTAACTATGGTACTTAGGTAGCGTAAACATGGCATTAAGGGATCGTAACCCCGTTACTTGTAGATTGGTTTGCTGATTGTTTGAAATTGAACTATCGCAAGATTGTTATGGAAAAAAAACTCAAGCAAGCGTTGCCAAAGGCGGCTATGAATAATTACCGCCTTCGGCAACGGCTTATGCCTGAGTTTGAGCGTTGTTACGGCTCTTGTTTAAAAGTCGTCATCATCATAAGTGTTGTCTTCTTCAACGACGCCAAATCCGTTTCCCTTTTCGCCATCAGGAGTCCATCCGCTCACCGACGCCATCAGTTCTGAACTTTCAACACCGATAACGGTGATGGCGGGCGATATATATGTTTTTTTCATCTTAGTGTTCTGTCTTTATTTTGTTATTACTACGGTCTTGTTGTTCACAATGTACACGCCCTTCGACAGCTCATTAACGTTGTTGGTGTTCATACGCACACCACCAAGGTTGTAGATGCCAGTGTTCGTATTCTGCTTGTTCTCCTCAATTATCTGGATGCCAGTTGTACCGCCCATACCGTTGCCATTCAGCGAGAACATCAACATTCTGCCAGAAGGAACATCTTCCTTAAGCCAACAACGGTAAGCCTTTACGTTATGATCCTTATTTGTGTGAACCAAGTCACCCTTGCTGAACATATAAGAATCCTTTGACACCGCAGTCGGCCTGCTGTACGAACCAGTGTAGGTCATGCCTACGCCATTTACTGTGTGTTCCAGTTCGGATGTCTGGTCATCGTAGTTGATGCCATTGGCTACATATACCGGAACATTGAGAGTATTAGTCTCGCCGTCGATAGTGGTGTATGAATAGTTGCCGAGCGGCTCCCTTGTAGGATATATTATATAAGGTGTATTCTTATGCAGCACAACGCCATCAGCGGCTACGTCTACTGTAGAGAACTTGATCCAGTTATTCTCCAAACGGTCGAACTTTGCCAACTTTGTACCCCCGCCGAAAGCTTCCACCACCTGAGCTGCTGTCATGTCAACGGGAAGAATGATAGAGTTCCATCCCTTCTTGTCGTTGTCAGCACTCTTGGTGAATGTACGGTGGAGCAGCATCGTGGCTCCAGTGTATGACTTCTTCACGTCGAGAGTCTTGTCCTCATCGAGAACCAGAATGTTGTCGTATCCGTTGAGTGTTCCGTCGTCGTTCATGTCAGTACGCAGAGCAAAGCCCTTAATCTGAAGATTCTCAAGAGCCGACAGCACCTTTATCGGTGTGATACGAACCTGATCGAACGACTTGGTAGGATTAAGCACGGCATAGCTGTCGCCTTTACTGCCAATAACATCAGCGCCAAGAATCTTCCAGTTTGTCAGTTCCTCTTGCTCTTTACCATCAAGATAGGTGGTCAACTTAAGACCTTCTCCAAGACTTGCCCCCAATCCTAAAGCCAGATTCTGGGTAACCATAATAAGCTGTTGTCCCTTATCTATAACTTTACCCATATTGACAGAGATTGTGGCGCCACCTAAGTTTGCTCCCAACGGAAGTGTCAAGTATGTATCCATCGAGTCGTCAATCATGTTACTCAACTCGTCGTATCCATTGCCAATGTTGGCAATATGGACCATCTGAGTGTTTGCAAAGTCGATGGATGCATTGGTGTTATTGGTAGATATCACCTGTGCGCCATAAATGGGATTGGTAGTAGCATTGTCTGCCTCAGCATCGGCTACATACGCATAGTAGATATTGAGCTGTGAGAGGTCGGCAGAAAGAACGCCTGTGCTATAAAGTACAATCTCATCAAACACACAGCCCGCGGGCACTTCAACGTTCAGACACATCTTGCGAGTTTCCTCTTTACCGATAAGTCCAGCTGAAATGGCATCCCAATGGGTCGTTACATCTCCAGTCACTTCCTTGCCTTTATTGTAGAGCTTGATGTTGTAGAGTTTAAGCACATTAACATCGAGTCCGGTAGCCTTAGCAGATACCACAAAACCAACCTTCATCTTGCCATTGAGAGCTCTTGCATTGCCATTTAAGCCATCGGCAAAATTAGAGCCATCAGCAGTCTTGATGCCAACGAGACCTGTGTTGGCTGCCAATGAAACGCCTGGCTGACGATAGGAGAAATCGTTGAGAGAAGTAGTAAGTATGGCTGATCTGTTCTTCATTCCATCGAATATCTGAAGCAAACCACCGCCAAACTTATCGCTCAACACGTAATTAGACTCACCATCCTTATTAACAAGAATATTTACTCCGTGTTCCTCAGGAACGTATTTGGGAGCATAGTTGAGGGTCGTTTCTTCATAGCAACCATCCGCTGCTGTTGCACGGAAAACATACTTGCCAGGAAGAGATAAATTGCTTACCAAGCCTGATGTGGGAACCACTTCAACATCAGCGGCACCCTCCGGATAGTTCTGAACAGTCCATGTTACATCCATGTCCTTGTTGTGCTGCAACTGGAATTGGTTTACACTTCCAGATACATCGCGGCTTGATGTGGCATTGATAGGACAATGGTGAGAAGCAGCATCGGGAGCCATGCGTACAAAGGCGTAGTTGACAGAGGTACCACCAACTTGTATTCCTATGCCTTTGAAGAAAATCTTTGCTGCTGAGAAGGCTGCAGGAGCTCTCATAACGACTTCACCGTCCTTGGTATCCTCAATCAGTCCAAGACCCAGGAGTTTATTAGAGATGTCATACTTGCCTATTTCTTTATTCTCTTTGTTGAAAAGTGTGAGTTCAACGCCAGAGCCTACCGAAAGATTGGCGAGATTAAATCCATTGAACTTGAATCCCACTTCTGTTCCCTTAGGGAATGCTTCCTTGCCATCACTGGGTTTGGCAACAACAGTAACAGGTGTTGATACTGGAACTACTGCTCCTACAACAGCAGCATAGCCATTGTCAAGATTCTCATCAATCACATCACCACGTGACACCTCACCTAACGTGTGAGTTGGCTTTTTGCCTTGCGCATCCAGAGTAAACGTCTTTCTACCCTGCTCTTCAGCGTATTTAGAAATACCATTCTCCTTATTATTGGTAATAGTATACTCACGAGCCTTGCCTACAAATGCATACTTGATATTTATAGCAGAGAGCACATTGGCATCAACTCCAAACTGAACGAGCTTAATTTCATCGAAATTACCGGGAGCTGTAGCCATGTACAATTTGTTGACCTGGTCAGAACCAGGGAATGTCAGTAGCGACAAGCCAAGACCAGTGACAGACTTACCGGTAGAGATCGACTGGAGGTCGCCAACCTTTTCACCGTCCTTAAGAAACTGTATTTTGTAGAACTTTGCTAAATCGAGAGTAAGGATGCTTGCATTTGATTTTGCACAAATGACAAAACCAGCCTCTGTACCACCAGCATAACAATGCTGATTGTCCTTCACGCTGATAATTGGACTTGCTACAACGGTAGCGCCAACAAGAGCAGGAATCGTAGCATAATCATCCAAATCATCATTACAAATGTTCTGAAGGTCTTTTGTTCCTGAAACCACTTCAACGCCATCGAAAAGGCTGTTGATCATACAACCGGGGCCTACGAGTGCACGACGGTTGTTAAAATAATTCTCCTTGTTGTTAGGGTCTGAATCCTGCCAAACCTTCTTCTCTATTTTGCCTCCGCCATCTATGTTTGCAGCACCCATAGGCAAGGTAACGAGCAAGAATGTAGCAATAAAAAAAATTTTACATGACAACTTGTTAAACATCTTCATAAAATTGAGTAATCAAATTATTTTAATATCCTTATTTTCTGCCTGAATGTTCTTTTTCAGGTAGCGATTTGTGCGACAATCTTTTTTCGGGGTGCAAAGGTATTTATAAATCGTAAGTAAAAAATTGTAGCGTAGGTGTTAAGTAGGTTTCTAATATTGATGACTTACTGTAATGATCGGCAAGTCAATAGGTTATACAACTTTTAAATTGTAATAAAGTAGCATCCTAAAAATTACCCCCCCGAAAAAAGATGCGAAAACATGCTTGTGTTTAGAATATAATTTATAATTTTGTAGTGAAACAAATCATTAACACTATCTTAACAAAAACAATTTGCCATGCGATTATTAATAATACTTATTACCATTTGCTTTTCGGCCTTTCGCGCCCAGGCCGACAATAAAACACTATATCAACAGTTAGACTCTGTCATTGCTCATCGGGCCGACTATTATGTCCTTAAAGATAAGGAACTTAAAGACATTAAGCTTAGCGCCACCTACATAACCGACGGTGAGGAAAAGTTGCGCTTGTATGAAGAGTTGGTTTATGGCTATACGCCATTCATTTACGATTCGGCTATGGTGTATGTTCAAAAAGGAACACACCTGGCCCAGCAAACAAACAATCAGGTCTATTATAACACGTTTCAGATGCTCAAAGCCCGATTGTATGTTTTAAGAGGTTTTTATCTTGAGGCCAAACAGTGTCTTGAACAGCTCAATATCCCGCCATCTGACACCAACCAAAATTATCTTTACAATTGTGCCCAATGCGCACTTTATTTTAACCTGAACGCTTATTGTGAGAACTCCGAGTTTAGTGAGCATTATAAAAAGCTCTTTAACGAGTATATTAATAAGGCTCTGTGTTATTATCCGAAGCGAGACGCACAGTATTATTATTTAAAAGGGATACAGCTCTATTACTCGAATGGGTCTCTTCATGACATAAGCACCTATCTTAAGAAGACCATGAGCCTGTCAAAACCCAATAGCGACATGTATGGAATGTCGGCCTATATATTGTCGAAGGCTTATCGCAAGAATAAACAATTTGAGCTGCAAGAACGCTATCTGCTTCTTTCTGCCATGAGCGACGTGATGACATCTACCAAAGAGAGCATGTCTCTTCAAGATGTGGCCTTGCTGCTTTACAAAAACAATGATGTAGACAAAGCGCAAGAGTATATAAGCCTTTCATTAAAAGATGCCAACGGGGTGAATAACCGCCTACGACGCGTTGATTTGTATAATAACTTTAACTTTATATTGTCTGCCTACGCAGATAAACTTGAACTGCAAGCCGTTTGGCATAAATCGGCGTTGGCTTGTATCACTGTGCTGTTGGGCGTGGTTGTCTTCATTATGGTTTATGTTAGGCGGAAAAACCGACTGCTGAAACAAAATGAGAAGAAACTGAAAGCATTGACTGAACAGTTATACAATATTAATAGTCAACAGGCAAAGGATAATAAGGCTCTTACAAACTCGAATACCGAACTTACGAACTCGAACACCGAGTTAACGAACTCGAACACCGAGCTCTCAAAGACGAACACCGAGCTTACGAACTCGAACACCGAGCTCTCAAAAAAGAACACCGAGCTTACGAACTCGAACACCGAACTAACGAACTCGAACACTGAGCTCTCAAAAAAGAACACCGAGCTTACAAACTCGAACACCGAGCTAACGAACTCGAACACCGAGCTCTCAAAGACGAACACCGAGCTTACAAACTCGAACACTGAGCTAACGAACTCGAACACCGAGCTCTCAAAAAAGAACACCGAACTTACGAACTCGAACACCGAGCTCTCAAAAAAGAACACTGAGCTTACAAACTCGAACACAGAACTCTCAAAGACGAACACCGAGCTAACGAACTCGAACACTGATCTCTCAAAAAAGAACACCGAGCTTTCAAAGACGAACACCGAGCTAACGAACTCGAACACCGAGCTAACGAACTCGAACACTGAGCTCTCAAAGACGAACACTAAGCTTTCAAAGACGAACACTGAGCTCTCAAAGACGAACACCGAGCTCTCAAAGACGAACATTGAGCTCTCAGAGACGAACATCGAACTTACAAACTCGAACACCAAACTCTCAAAGACGAACAACGAGCTCTCAAAGACGAACACCGAGCTCTCAAAGACGAACACCGATCTTTCAAATACAAATACAGATCTTTCAAATACGAATACCGAACTCTCAAACTCGAATGCAGAACTTGCAAATACCATTGCAAAGCGTGAGAATATGGCAAATGCTTATATTAATCTTTGCTATCAATATATTGAGAGATTAGACAACTTGCGTAAGTTGGTTATCAGGAAAATCAAGGCCAATCAGCAACAGGAATTGTTGAGCATGCTTTCTTCGTCAAAACGTACTGTGGAAGCAAATCAAAATTTCTTCTTGCAGTTTGATAAAATATTCTTGTCGCTCTATCCTTCGTTTATAACAGAGCTGAACACCTTGCTCGTGCCCGAGGCACAAATACAGCTTCAAAACGAAGACGAACTCACCCCAAACTTGCGCGTAGCTGCCTTGATACGTTTGGGCATTACTGAAAGTGCAAAGATTGCGGGCATCTTGTCTTACTCGCCACAAACGATATACACTATCGTTCTGCGCTTAAGAATAATGCTATAGATAAAAATCGCTTTGAAGAGAATCTGCAAAAATTATGTTTGGTTTATTAACGGTTCAATAGAGCAAAAAACTTGAGATAATGGGGGTGTGAAAGCAAGGCGATTATTGTTTGGAACAAACTAAAAATGGGCGAAAGCTTGGCTGTAGCCTTGCTTTCACCCATTTATCCACAAATTTTTTCCTTACAGCTTGCTCTCCAGCATCACGATGTCGCCATCGGTAGAGGTGGTGATGATGTGCTGCTTGTCGGCGGTGGTGACGGTGTTCACGAGCGAGTTGCCCACTTTGTAGGTCCATTTCAGAAGCCCTGTCTTGTCGTCAAGAGCCAGGATGAGCCCCTCCTTGGTGCTGCTGTAGACCGTGCCGTCGATGACAGGCATCATGGTCGACGCATGCTCGTAGCCGAAGCCACAGTTGGTAGCCCACAGCTCCAAAGGCTCTGCTGCCGTGGCCTTGTAGCACACGATGCTGTCTTGCATGGTCTTGGCGAAGATGCGCTGTCGGTCAGCCGACATGCCTATGCTCTCGCGCACCTTCGACTGGAACGTGCGCCACAGCGTCTTGCCGTCCTTCAGGCCGATGGCTGTGAGGGCGCGTTGCGGGTCGGCAATGAAGATGGCCTCCTTGTTTGCCACGGGCCACACCTGTGCCGGCGAGTAGTGAAGACCGCCCTTCGGGTGCTTCCATGTCCACAGCAGCTTGCCGTCTTTCTTGCTGAGAGCGTAGAGGTTGCTGTCCCATGCGCCAAACACCACCATGCCCTGTGTGAGCAAGGGCCGTGTCACGATGTAACCCTTCACGCCGTCAAAGGTCCAGCGCTCCTTGCCTGTGCGTGCGTCGATGGCGTGCATCTTGTGGTCGCTGCCGCCAATGAAGGCCGTCTTGCCGTCTGTAGCCACGGCGCCCATGACGGGCAGGTTGGTCGTGATCTGCCACAGCTCGCGCCCCGTGCGGGCATCAAGACCGTATATGCGGTCGCCCGTGGTGCCGAAGACCACGGTGCCGTTGATCACGGCTGGTGTGCCGACATTCTTCTTGTCAGCCAGGAAGTGCCAGCCCTCATGGCCCGTAGCCTTGTCGTAAGCTGTCATGCGGCCCGTCACGTCGCCCACGAACACGCTGTTCTTCCAGCACACGGCAGAGGCGTAGATGCTTCGTCCGCTCTTCACGCGCCATTTCTCGCCCACTTTGTCGGCATACTTGGTGTTGCAGCTGAAGTCGGGATATTCGTCTGCATGTCCCTGAGGGGCATAATATTGCTTCTTCAGCGAGATGCCGCCCCAGGGACGAGGCTCCTCGCCGACGTTTTTCTCTGCCACGGTGAGCGAGTCGGCGGTAACATTCCACAGACTGTAGCCCACCTTGCCGTTGCCGTCCTTGAGGTTGGAGCGTGAGAGAAAGCCCGGAATGCCGTCATAGAAGAACGCCTTGTTGCGGTGGTAGTGGCCTCCGATGAACGCCTTGACGTTAAGTTTTCTGAAGGCATCGGTCACCTCGTACCAGTTGTCGAGGTCGTCCTTGAGCATGGGGTAGTGGGTTGCAATGAACACCTTCTTGCCCTGGCCGTTTTTGCGCACCTCGTCGCAGACCCAACTGATGTCTTGTGGTGCCACATGGCCCAGCGCCATCTTGATGAACGGGCCCGAGGTGAAGCCGAGGAAGAGGGTGCCCTTGTGTTCAAACTCCATGCGTTCGCTGCCGAACAGCTGGCTAAACTTTGCCATGCCCGACTCGCTCCATGTCGTCTCGTGGTTGCCCGTGAGCACATAATATTTCTTGTTCAAAGCCTTCAGAGCAACGGCAAGCTGCTCCAGCGAGGCGTTGTCGCCGTTGTCGGCAAGGTCGCCCGTGATGAGCACAAAGTCGACATCGGGGTTCTTGTTGATGTCGGCAATGGTCATGTTGAGATACTCCAACGGCTTGGGGTCGTTGCTGTTGAGGTGAATGTCGGTTACTTGTGCAAAGGTGAACGGCTCCTGTGCCCAGCCTTGAACGATGGCGAGGACGGCGAGCGCGATTGTCAGTAATAGATTTTTTGTCTTAATCATGATTTTTTGGTTATTTGTTGTTTTTTTTACATTTTCGTCATGTGATAGCCCAACGCGTTAAGTTCCATGGCCACGCCCATGAGGTAGAGCTGATGGAGGGCGGCAACATAGGTGCGGAAGGCTTCGGGCGTGCCTGGCTCAAGGTGCAGGTGCATGATGGCGTTGTAGGTTCGTGAGGCACACTCGGCCACGGTGTCGTTGACCTTGTGCTCAGCCTCGGGCGTGAGCAGGAGCACCTGACGAAGAATGTATTCGTCCATGTGGTCGAAATCGATGCGGTCGCGCAGATACTTGTACAGGTCCTCCACCTTACTGTATAACGCCCAATCTTCATCCCAATATTTCGCCACGGCCATGCCGATATACATCATCCACCCGAGCGAGGCGGTGGGGTAGGCGGTAAACTCTCTCACGCCGTCGGGCATGTAGCTCTGTGCCAGCTTGGGCCACAGCTCCTCAAGGTCGGGAGCTTCGGGCAGGCGTTCATCCACTTGTCCTATAGACGTGAGGTAGCCGTGCAGGTCACGGCGAAACAGCTGTTCTGTCTTTTCGTTGTCGTATGTTGTCTTGTTGTCCATTTTCGCTATGTTTGTTGTTTGCAGTTGTGGTGAAAAGTTATGAGTTTTTCCAATTTTATGGCTAAATTACGAAAAATATGTCAATTGAGCAATTTATTGTAGGCAAATTGATTTATTTGCATTATCTTTGCATAACATAAGCTGCACCTTGGCATAACGTTCAAGCAAGCTTGACGTTCTGCTCTCGGTTTGCATTATTTGTTTTTCATTTTTTTGAGTCTTGATATATGTGGAACAGAATAAAATATCTTTTATCCTATTTTTTGCTGGTGTGGGGATTCTTCCTCATACAAAAGCCTGTGTTCATGGCCGTGAACGCATCTAAGAGTTATGCGCTGACCGACTATCTGAGCGTCATGTGGCATGGCGCCGGACTGGATGCCACTACCACGGGCTACCTCACCATCCTGCCGTTCCTGCTCACCGTGGTATCGGTGTGGTACCGGCATCTGCCGTTCCGCAAGGTCATGACGCCCTATTATGTCATCGTGATGCTCCTCATAAGTGCCATCTTCATTGGCGACATGTCGCTGTTCTCGTTCTGGGAGAGCAAGCTTGACGCGTCAATTTTTATCTATATCGACTCGCCGAAGAACGCCATGGCCAGCGTGTCGGGCGGTTACATAGCTGCACGCATAGGCATGATCGTAGGGCTGACTGCCGTGATGAGCGCCCTGCTGTGGCTCATCACCCCGAAGACTCTTGAAAAGATAAACATGATAGGTCAGCAGCTCGTTGCCACGTTGTGTGCTCTGCCCTTGGGCGCGTTGCTCTTTCTTGTTATAAGAGGAGGCTTCCGCGTGTCTACAGCCAATGTGGGCGATGCCTATTTCAGCAATGACCAGTATCTGAACCTCTCGGCCATAAACCCGGCGTTCAACCTGTTTGCAAGCACAGAACGACAGGCACGCTATGAGGACGAATTCAACTTTTATGACGAGCAGCGACGCGCACAGCTTATGAAGGGCCTGTATGACACCAACGACACCAACACCACACAGGTGCTCGAAACGCAGCGCCCCAACATCCTCGTGATCTTCATGGAGAGTTTCGGCGCCACGATGATTGAACGTCTTGGCGGCGAGAAGGGTGTGGCGCCCAACCTTGAGAGTCTGGCTGACAACGGCGTGTTCTTCTCGCGCATCTTCGCCAACAGCTTCCGCACAGACCGAGGCACCGTATGCACGTTCAGCGGCTTCCCCGGTTTGCCCACGCTGTCGCTCATGAAGGTGTCAAACCTCTGCCAGCAGTTGCCCAACATCGCAAACACGTTGGGACAGGCGGGCTATGAGACCGACTTTCTCTATGGCGGCGACATCAACTTCACCAACATGCAGGGCTATCTGCGTGCTGGAGGATTCCAAAAAATAACATCGCAGGACGATTTCTCCCTGACCGAGCGCAACTACAGCAAGTGGGGTGTGCCCGACGGCATAACCTTCAACCATCTCTACGACATGCTCAAGGAACGCGAGAACAGCAAGAAACCGTGGTTCACAACGTTCCTCACGCTGAGCAGCCATGAGCCGTTTGAGGTGCCGTACAAGAAGTTTGAAGATGCCCATTTCAACGCCTTTGCCTACACCGACCATTGCATTGGCGAGTTTATAAGACGCTTCCGCAAGACCAAACAGTGGAAGAACACGCTTATCGTCCTGCTGCCCGACCACGGCATACCTTATCCTAAGGAGGGCGAGAGGTTCAGTCCGCGCTTCTTCCGCATACCGATGATCTGGACGGGCGGTGCCGTGCGCCAGAAGATGACGGTTGAGAAAATCATGAACCAGACCGACCTTGCCGCCACGCTCTTGGCACAGCTCGGTCTAAAGCACGACAACTTCTTGTTCAGCCGTAACGTGCTGAGCGAGAGCTACACCTATCCGTTCGCGTTCTACAGTTTTGTCAACGGCTTCTGCTTTCTCGACAACACGGGCGTGAGCGTTTACGACAACGCCTCGAACAAGGTGTTCTTCAACGTGGCTCCCGAGGGCGACAGCGTGCGCGTGCAGAAGGGCAAGGCCATCTTGCAGACGCTCTACGACGAGGTGGGACAGATGAACAGTAAACGTTATAAAAAATAAGTTGGCTGTCATGCAAGATTTTTCTTTCGCTCACGTTTCGTTATAAAAAAATAAAGGAAAATTTTTTATAGACAGCAATGACGATAAAACAAATAACGACATATCTGCTCATGGCTTTGGCTGTGCTCGTGACAGGCTGTAGCGATGAGGCACAAGAGAACGAGTGGCTTGGCGACCCGAATGCCACCACCTTGGTGGCACGATATGAGGGCGAGTGGAAGGTAGGCAATCATTATGCCGGCAAGGGCGAGGTGGGTGTCTACTCTACGGGCTTTGACCTCTCGACCGTCCCCTACGCTGCCATCTTGCGCATGGCCATGCCACACCGTAACGTGGAGTGTGATGCTGACAAGGGCTATGTGGTGCCTTACAACAACATTGGCTATTCGCAACACGCCGTCTACATGAAGCTTGGAGCAAGCCAATGGCTCACAAAGGCAACCGTTGACGGAAAAACCTATTCGGCAATCTTGTATATGGCGCAGCCCTCGGGGCAGCAAACGGCTTATCCCAACGCCACGTTCTCGAAGGTGTCGGGCGTCTACAGCATGGTGTTTCCGCTGCTTAAGGTGGAGCTTCTTGGCAGCAAAGGAGAACTGTGTGAGACCGTGGATGCCGACTTGCAGATTACGTTTACAACAATAACAAAGAAAAAATGATGTGGGTTTCGCGTGGCTCTAAACATGCGAAACTTTAATAACAAGGAGATTTTGGAAGCAGAAGAGCTGCTCGTAAGTAGGATAAAGGAGGGCGACCGCACAGCCATGCGCACGCTCTACGACCGCTATTCGGGATATGTCATGGCCGTTGCGCTGCGATATGTTCCGGACAGGGACGATGTGCAAGATGTTGTGCAAGACAGCTTTGTCAAAATCTTCACATCAATAGGCTCTTTCTCTTACCGTGGCGAAGGGTCGCTTAAGGCGTGGATGGGGCGCATCGTGGCAAACATGTCGCTCGACTTTCTGCGGAAGAACAAGACGCTTAGCTTCACCTCCGATTTGCCAAACATTGCCGATGAGCCCGAGCCCGACATCGGCGGCGTGAGCGACGAGGCGCTCATGAGCATGATTGCGCGGCTTCCCGATGGCTACAGGGTGGTGCTTAACATGTTTGTGTTTGAGCAGATGAGCCACAAGGAGATAGCGCAACGGCTCGGGATAAAGGAGAACTCGTCGGCATCGCAATATTTTCACGCGAAGAAATTGCTCGGCAAGATGATTAACGATTACATTAAAAAGCAACAATAAGGCAACAATATGAAACACAACGGTTTTGCAGAACAGATGCGACAGCGTCTCGGCAATGCTGAGGCTGACGTGCCGGAAGGTCTGTGGGATGCCATTGAGCAGAAGCTCGACGCGCAGCCTGCGGCAGCTCCGCAGATGACCATTGTCAAGACACCGCGACGTGTGGTGCTCAGACGATGGGCTGTGGCTGCATCGGTGGCTATTGTTGCCGGTGCCGGGCTGTGGTGGTATGCGCACGATGATGACACGCTGCCTGGCGGAGCCAAGGCGTTGGGCGTGGTGGCTTATGACAACGCCGAGGTTAAGCCCGCGGTCTCGAAAAGGGCTGACAGGACGGGGCTTTCGGAAAATTATAATCTTTCTGTGGGTTCCAAATCTTTAAACGAATCCAATGTGTCTGTAGGTTCCAATCTTTCAGACGGTTCAAACCATTCGGGTGGTTCAAACCATTCGGGTGGTTCAAACGCCACAATGGTAGCCCAGTATATGTCTCGTCGCGCTGACGGTGGTGCCGACATGGTCGCGATGGCCGATAACGACAGCAAGGCTGTTGTTGCTCAGACTTTCACAGATGAGAGTGGCAATGGTGTCGCGCCTTCTAAGGATGTGACGGACCAAGAAGCAAAGGCTGAGGCAAAGCGTGGGTTAAAGGAAGAGAGCAGGGCGGCTGCAAGGAGCATGACGAACAGACGGGCGCTGACAACGGCGACGGGACGCTCTGCCGCAACGGCGATGAGGCGCTCTGCCGCAACCGAAGAACAGTTCCCACGACGCGCAGAAAATGGCGGGTCGAAATGGCAGTTTGGTGTTGGCACATCGGGCAACATGACTCGCTATTCGTCTACTAACGGCATCATGCCTGTGCGCTATTCGGATGTAGCCATGGCGCAGGGTAGCAGCAACGCTTATTTTAGTGCTGAACCTCTGCAACGCGACTGCAAGGAGACGACGAAACACAACATGCCCGTGTCGTTTGGCGCAACGGTGTCTTATGCCCTTAACGACCGTCTCGCCCTTACATCGGGTCTTGTCTACACGCTTGCCACCTCGTCTTTCGAGCACGGCACGTCAAGCAACGCCTCTAAGGATGAGCAGACTCTTCATTATGTAGGCATACCACTCACGGCAAGCTACACCATCTGGAGCAACAGTTGGCTTAAAACCTATGTTAATGCGGGTGGACAAGCCGACTTCAACGTGTCGGCAAAGGTGGAGACGGAGGGTCACACCACCGATATAGACAAGGATCGTGCGCAGCTGTCGGTCGGTGCTGCCGCTGGCGTGCAGCTAAACGTCATCAAGCAGATGGGTGTGTATGTGGAGCCCGGAATGAGATATTATTTCGACAACGGCAGCAACGTGCAGACCGTGTTCAAAGAACATCCTTGCAACTTTAGTTTGCAGATGGGATTGAGGTGGAACTTTTAAAGGTAAAAAGGCTTTTTAAAGGTAAAAAGGTAAAAAGGTAAAAAAAGGCTGGCGCCTTTGGAAGGGAAAAACGAAGAGTGAAAAAAACTTTTTAAAGGTAAAAAGGTAAAAGGGTAAAAAGGTAAAAAAAGGCTGAGGCATGCTTGTGGCTTGCGCTCAGCTTTGTTTTATTTATTCATCAATCTATTTTTAATCTCTTCATCATCACCTTTTCATCATCACCTTCTTCGTTATCCTCTTGTTCTGTCTTTTTCTTGAGGTAGCTTTCTTTTAGTTTAGCATGACGCAAGTTTCGGCGTTACAAGTGGAGCATTCTGTCTGACGGCTCTTGCGCTCGCAGTAGCGCTCACACTGGGCGCAGATGTCATAGCCTAACATGGCGCCGAGAATGAAATCTTCCTCGGGGGTAAGTTGGCAGAGAGGCTTCGTTATCATCAAGCGTATGGCATCAAGACATTCTTTCTTGCCAAAAAATAGGTTCAGACGGTCGTTACCTACAGGCTGGATGACGTAGCTTATGTTCTGGTGCTGCAATCGTGTGACGGCAAACTGCTCATAACGCTTGTTGAAGGTGAAAAGCACCATTCGGCGCACACCTTTCTTAAACTCGTAGATGTGGTTGACCAAAACTTTCATGTCTTCGGGCAGACGGGTGGTGTCTTGCTGTGTTGCTGATGATGGATAATTCATTTGCTTATGATTTTTATTGAAGCTCCATAAGCTTCACACTTATGGAACTTCAACTGGGGGAATTATTAATTTTTCTTTTTTTCACTCACAAAACGTGATGCATAGAGATAAGATGCTCACATGGAGCTTAGAGTGATGGTTTGATGCTTTCAAGCCAGGCATCGATGCGCTCTTCTGTCTTGTCGTCCTCGTTAACGTTGTCGAGGGCAAGGCCAACAAACTTGTCTCCTTCCACAGCCTCGCTCTCATCGAAGGTGTAGCCATCGGCAGACACGCCGTCAAGAACAGTTGCTCCTGCTCCCTTTGCTGCGTCATAGAGCTCCTTCATGCCGCCACAGAAGGTGTCGGGATAAGACTCGCTGTCGCCGCAGCCAAACAGAGCCACGGTCTTGCTGCTGAGGTCGGCGCTCTTAAGCTCTTTCACGCCATCATACCAGTCGTCTTGCATCTCGCCTGCTCCCCATGTAGAGGTTCCGAGAATGAGGTTGTCATGACTTGCTATTGCGTCGGCATTAAGGCTTGCGGCGTCAATGATGTCTGCCCCAAGTTTAGAGGCGATGGTCTCGGCTATCTCTTGGCATGTGCCTGTAGACGATCCATAAATTACAATTGTTGGTTTCATCTTTATTCTTTTTAAAATTTACTTTTCGTTTTCCTTTTATTTTCTTTTTCCTTTTCGTTTTCTTTTTCGTTTTCTTTTAATTCGCGTTTCCTTTTCCTTTTCGTTTTCTTTAAAAACAAGCTTTCTTCAAATTGTTGTTGAATCTTATTTTCGTTTGCAAAGTTACAGTCTTGGCACAACATCCGCAATACCTAAAAATGAGGGTTTTTAAAGGTAAAAAAGTAAAAAGGTAAAAAGGTAAAAAAGGCTGGCGCCTTGGAAGGGAAAAATGAAGAGGAAAGAGGGAAGAGTGAAAAATCTTTTTAAAGGTAAAAAGGATTTTTAAAGTAAAAAAGTAAAAAGGTAAAAAAAAGGCTGGCGCTTTGGAAGGGAAATCGAAAAGTGAAAAGTGAAAAATCCAATAATTTATTAAAAGCTAAGCTTTCTTTAAAAAGAAAAAGGTAAAAAGGTTTTATGGCGTTAGCCTTTTTTTACCTTTTTACCTTTTAATTTTTTTAGCAATAATCTAAAATAGCCTTAGCTATTGGATTTTTCGCTTTTCACTTTTCGTTTTTCACTTAATTATTTCTCTCCCACCGTTTCCATGGTCTTCTTAAGCAGTTCCCAGAATGGAGCAACGGTAGATATGCAGCAACGCTCGCCTGTGGTGTGTGGAGAGCAGAGCGTTGGACCGAACGACACAACGTCGAGGTGAGGATATTTGCCGAGGATGACAGAACACTCCAGACCAGCATGGTCGGCCTGCTCTGTGGCTTCCTTGCCAAACATCTCCTTGTAGTTTTTCTTCAGGAGGTTCAGAATGTCGCTGTTGGGGTTGGGATCCCAGCCGTTATAGCTGCCGCTGAGCACAACCTTCATGCCAGCCATAGAGAAGCAGCTCTCGAGAGTGGTGGCCTCATATTCCTTCATGGTCTCGTTTGACGAGCGTGTGAGGAAGAGAACAGATGCCTTGCCGTCGGCGATGTTGATGATGGCGAGGTTTGAAGAGGTCTCAACAACGGTGGGGTACGACGGGATCATGCGTGTCACGCCATTGTGGCAAGCGTAGATAGCGTCGACGATGTTGTCCTGAATCTCCTCGGGCACCTCGTGAGAGGGTGTCTCTACAGCTGTAGCGAAGAACTCGATGCCGCTCTCGATGCCTCTATATTCGTTTTCGAAAGTCTCTTTCCATTCGGCAACAAGATCCTTCAGCGCCTCCACGTTCTCCTTAGGCAGTGTGAGCACGGTCTCACACTCGAAAGGAATGGCGTTGCGCATGTTGCCGCCGTGCCATGTAGCAAGGCGTGCCTCACACTCGGTTATGGCGTCGCGAACGAAGCGCACCATGAGCTTGTTGGCGTTGGCGCGACCCTCGTGAATCTCAAGACCGGAGTGGCCACCGCGCAGACCCTTAAGCGTAACCTTTACGGCAGAATCCTCGGGATCGGTTTCCACCTCTTTATAATCGAGCGTTGCGCTGACGTCAACGCCGCCAGCGCTACCGATAACAAACTTGCCCCATGTCTCTGAGTCGAGGTTGAGCAAGATGTCGCCGTTAAGCTCGCCTTCGGGCAGATCGTTGGCACCGAACATACCTGTCTCTTCGTCGGCTGTGATCAGTCCCTCAACGGGTCCGTGCTTCAGGTCTTTAGCCTCCATGACAGCCATGATGGCAGCCACGCCCAGTCCGTCGTCGGAACCCAGGGTTGTGCCTTTAGCCTTTACCCAGTCGCCGTCAATATATGTCTCAATGGGGTCGGTAACGAAGTTGTGTGTGCTTTCTTTGCTCTTCTGCGGCACCATGTCCATGTGTGCCTGCAAGATAATGCCCTTGCGGTTCTCCATGCCAGGAGTGGCGGGCTTGCGCATGACGATGTTGCCGGCAGCATCCTTGAAAGCCTCCACGCCAGCCTTGGCAGCGAAGTCGAGCAGGAACTGCTGTATCTTCTCAAGATGTCCTGAAGGACGTGGAACCTGTGTCAGTGCATAGAAATTTCGCCAGATGCACTCTGGTTTTAGATTCTTGATTTCGCTCATAATTTTTTATGTTTTATGTGGTTTAAAATAAGAAATCAGTTTGTCTGTACCGCAGCCGTCCTCTTCTTTGTGAACGACAGGGCGATCCATGCGTACACGCCCAAGGCTACAACGAGAAGTGTCTGCACCGTGTGAACGATGAGCACAAAGTAGAGGGCGTTGTTGTCGGCCACGCCATAGAGGATGAGCATGGTCTTCACGGCAAAATGCCACGGGCCGGCACCGTTGGGGGTGGGCACGATGACAGCAATGCTTCCCACGACAAATGTGACAAGTGCGCAGGACATGCCGAGGTGGGCTGTCGACTCGAAACAGAAGAACGTGAGATAATAATGCAGGAAGTAGCTGCCCCAGATGGCCAAGGTGAAGAAGATAAACAGCGGAACGTTCTTGACCTTGCGAAGCGACATCACGCCCTGCCATATTCCGCCGATGGTGTTTTTCACCTTATTATATATGGAGAGCTTGCGGACAAGCACCCATAAAAGAGCTAACGCAGCAACGCCGCACACACTGGTCACGGCCCATCCGGCAGGAGAGAAGCCACGAAGAATGGCGTCGATGCTTGTGCCCGTCTTGGCGAAGAACACGTTGAACACGCTCACCTGCCAAAGAAAAGTGAAGGCGGCAACAAAGGCCACAAGCAGAGAGTCGATAGCACGTTCGGTGACAACCGTGCCCAAGGCTTTGGGAAACGACACCTTGTCGTAACGGCTCAGCACGCCGCAACGTGCAAACTCGCCGATGCGGGGTATGACGAGGCTCAGAGCGTAAGACAGGAACACGGCGTTTATGCTTGTAGAGTGGCGAGGATGCTCTCCAACAGGTTCCAATGACATGCGCCATCGCCAGCCGCGGAACATCTGGGCCAATATGCCGAAGGGGAAGGACAGAAGCATCCACGTCCAGTTCATGTCGTGGCGAAGCACGTCGGCAATGTCGCTAAACTTGAAATCGTGATACATCCAGAAGAGTATCAGGCCGCCAAGCAACAGCGAGAAAGCCACTTTTGATATGTCGCCAACAGTTTTATTTATTTTTAAAGACATCGTTTGAGTTGTTATTCTATCTGCAAAATTAATAAAAACAATTCAAAAACAGCAGTTTGCTACATTTTATTAAGGTATTTATTGTTTTTTGCCTATTTGCTGTCTGGTTTCTTCTTTTAGTGACAAACTTTCGCTTAATGTGTCAAAATGGTTTCAAGGAAATTTCCTAAATGTGACAGAATGACATCGTTATTTGACTTTAGTCAATAAAAAGGGGTGGTTGAGTGTGTTTTTTGTTATTTTGTTTGCGCACACAGCAAAATTGTCGTAATTTTGCATCGTCTAAAAGAGAAAAGATATATATAAGATTAGTTTAAGGATAACAATTTAAAGAAAGGAAAATTATTATGATGACATTAGTTGTATTCGCCATTGTTGCTGCAACTGTAGCACAGGCAATTAGTTTGGGTCACAAGATTGATTTGCACAAGTAAACAATCTTGGCTTGCTTAAAAAGCAAGCTGACACCCCTTTCCATTTAGGAAGAAACATTTTGAAAGTATTTATATATAAGATGGCGAGTCGCTTCAATTAGCGGCTCGCCATTTTGGGTTTATGACAGAAAGCGTTTTGTAACAGAAAGCGTTTTGTAACAGAAAGCGAAAAAAGAGTTTGTTTTTGGTTATATGAAATAAAATCCGTACTTTTGCCAACGGAATATTAGCTTTCAGAAAAACCATAATCTGTTTTTTTTAAATAAATGCAATCTATGACTAACAAACAACAACTCGTGATGTCAATCGTGGCGTGTGCTTTGGCGTTTTCTCCAATGGCAAATGCCCAGAACAAGACAGCGATAAAACTGTTACCCAAACCGCATGCTCTAACGTTTGGAAAGGGCGTGTTCGCAACCTCTGGTGCCATAAAGGTGGAGAACACCGTAGGCGAGATGGCAGAGAACGTGTTCGTGCCGTCTTGGGCTGCCGATGCTAAAGGCCAGACAGACAGGGTGGTGCGCTATGCAAAGCTCGTAGACGCTTCATCGCCAGAGGCTTATCGCCTGCATGTCGTAGCCGACACGTTGCAGATAGAAGCTGCTGCAAAGGAGGGATTCATGCGTGCTTGGCAGACCGTAGGCCAGATAACAGACAAGAAGGGTGTGCCGTGTGTGGACGTGGAGGATGCTCCTGCTTATAAGTGGCGCGGACTGATGCTTGACGTGGTGCGCCATTTCTATCCGCTGAGCTTCATCAAGCGCCAGATCGATGTGATGGCTCAATATAAGTTTAACCGTCTGCACCTTCATCTCACCGATGCCGAGGGTTGGCGCATGGAGATAAAACGCTATCCGCGACTCACCGACAGCGTGGCGTACAGGCCGATAGAAAATTGGGCCGATTGGCGTGAGGCAGGACAGCCCTATTGTTCTAAGGATACCCCCAATGCTTATGGCGGTTTTTACACACAAGACCAGTTGCGCGACCTTGTGGCTTACGCTGCTGAACGAGGCATAATCATCGTGCCAGAGATAGAGATGCCGGGCCACTCGAGCGAGGCAACGACAGCCTATCCCGAACTGTCATGCACGCACGAGAAGCATAAGCAGCCCGACTATTGCGCTGGAAGCATTGCCACATACGACTTCCTTGAGAATGTCTTGAAGGAGGTGATGGATGTGTTCCCCTCTCATTACATTCATGTGGGTGGCGATGAGGCAGCAAAGAAATCGTGGTCTTCTTGTCCTCTGTGTCAGAGCAAGATGCGCGAGCTGGGCACCACAAGCGTGGATGACCTGCAGGCTTATCTCATAACCCGCATGGGACAGTTCCTCAACGAGCACGGACGCCAGCTCGTGGGATGGGACGAGGTGATCGCAGGAAACCTGTCGAAGAACACCACGGTGATGGTGTGGCGTGACAAGGATCGCGCTCACGAGGCCATAAAGCACGGCTATGACGTGGTGCTCTCGCCAGCCGAATATTGCTATCTCGACCATTATCAGGATGCTCCAACCACACAGCGCCCCGCCATTGGTGGCTATCTGCCCTTGGAGAAGGTCTACAATTATGTTCCTGGAGAGAATCTGCCTGAGGCTGAGCGTAAGCTGATAACCGGTGTTCAAGGCAACCTGTGGACCGAGCATGTAGCAACAACGGAGCATGTGGAGGCTATGTTGTGGCCTCGTGGCCTCGCATTGGCTGAACAGGGATGGACGGGTTCCGAGAACAAAGATTATAAAGAGTTTAAGAAACGCGCGTTAGTCCAGATAGACCGTCTACGCAACGAGGAAGGCATGCATCCTTTTGATCTTAGAAAAGAGGTGGGAGAGCGTCCGCAGGCCTTGGGCACAGTAAAGAACAAGGCTATCGGCGCGAAGATCACTTATAACAAACCCTACTATAAAGGCTATAACGCCGGCGGCGACAATGGTCTCATCGACGGCAAGTGTGGCGGCTGGACCTATAGCGACGGACGCTGGCAAGGCTTCCTCGGCACGCCTGCCATCGACGTGGTCATTGACCTCGGCAAGACGACAAGCATAAACAACGTTGAGATGAGTTTCATGCAGATGAAGCGCACCGAGGTGTTCCTGCCTTCTAAAGTGCAGGTGATGCTCAGCAATGACGGACAGACTTATGACGAGGTCTACAGCAAAGACGAGCCTCAGGAGGATACCGAAAATCCGTTATACCGCACACACAAGTGGAAGGGCCACAAGAAGGCACGTTACGTTCATGTAAAGGTTGAGAAATCGACCTTTGGCGGATTTGTCATGTGTGATGAGATAATAATCAGGTGATAACCGTCTCATCGCCATTGTTACAATAAGATTAAAAAAAAGCCTCTTGCCATTAAAAAACAATGGTAAGAGGCTTGCCGTCTCGCAAGAATTTATTACTTTTGCACCACAAAAGAATTTATCATTAATTTATAATATGGACGACTATCACGCGGAAAACATGAATTTCGTAGGATAGAGCCGCTTTTATGAGTAAAGCAAGGCTCCATCCTATTTGCATCGTCATGGAGATTTTGCTTTATGAGAACATATTGGAACACCAACTCGACACTTAAGACAATCAGCGATTGGCAGCCCAACTGCTGGATTCAAGTAACATGCCCCACAGAAGAAGACCAAGAATATCTGGAGGACAAGTTTAACATTCCCGATTATTTTCTTTCCGACATCAGCGATACGGACGAACGGGCCCGTTATGAGTATGATGACGGATGGATGCTCATCATCCTCCGTATACCCTATGTCAAGGAGATACGCTCGCGCACGCCTTACACCACCGTGCCTCTCGGCATCATTCATAAGCGTGACGTGACCATCACCGTGTGTTATTATGAGACAAACATGATGATCGATTTTGTCAGTTATCAGCAGAAACGTGGGGTGGGATTCACCGATTATGTGGACATGATCTTCCGACTGTTCCTTTCGTCGGCGGTGTGGTACCTTAAGCGCTTGAAGCAGATAAACACGCTCATAGAGAAGGCAAAACACAACCTCGACCACGGCGTGAACAACGAGTCGCTTATAGGCCTGAGCCGTCTGCAAGACTCGCTCACCTATTTTATAACCTCAATTCGCGGAAACGAGACCTTGCTTGCCAAACTGAAGTTTAAGCTTCAGGTCGATGAGCTTGATGCCGACCTCATTGAGGACGTAAACATCGAGATGTCGCAGGCACGGGAAACAACAAATATCTATGCCGATATCCTGGAATCGACGATGGACACCTACTCGAGCATTATCAACAACAACATGAACACCGTTATGCGTACCCTCACATCGGTGTCGATCATCATGATGTTTCCGACGCTCATCTCTTCAATCTTCGGTATGAACCTCATCAACGGCATGGAGGAAAGCCGCTACGGATTCCTTATTGCCATGGTGCTCTCTGTCTTCGTGTCAGGCATATCGTGGGTTATCTTGAAACGCAAACGCTTGCTTTGACGCAGGTTTTAAGATTGGCTTGAAAGCTTTTCACGGCGGCTTGTTGTTGATGTATACAAACGTGCAAGAGTGCTTTAAGAAGGGCTTAAAAGCCTTATAAATAAGGTATATTGGACTAAAAACGAAAAAAAAACGCATTTTTCGTTGCTATTCAATTTTTTTTATTTAAGTTTGCACTTTAAAGAATGTGAAATGGTCATGCCGACAGACAGATTGCCCTCTTCACAGGGCTCTGTCCTACTGCCTTTTTGACGAGGCGCGGTGTGGCATTTATTTGAATGATTACCTTGTCATAAACTAAAACAGTGAAATGATGGACTCTCAAGAGAACACCCTGAATCAGGGAACATTAGAAAGCGAGAAGAACGTGGAGCAATCTGCCGTTCAAGTGGAAACTGCCGATGAAAGCGCTACTGCAGCTCCCGTGGCTACTGATCCTCAAGCTAACGAACAGCCTGTGGAAGAGGCTGCGCCGGCAAAGGTCTACAAGACAAAGAAAGAGGTCATTGAACGTCTAAAGGAGATTGTGGCCAGTGACGAATGTCCTGCCAAGGAAGAGATAGACCATCTCAAGACCGTGTTCTACAAGCTGCACATTGCGGAGCGCGAAGCAGCACTAAAGGCTTATATCGACGGTGGCGGCGATCCGGAAACTTATCAGATCGTGCCCGACGAGGACGAAGAGGTCTTCAAGGCCGAGATGAGCGTTGTGCGCGAAAAGAGAGCCAAGGTGTTCCAGCAACAGGAGGAGGAGAAGCAGGAAAACTTGCAGAAGAAGCTTGACATCATTGAGAAAATAAAGGCTATGGCCACCTCGCCTGAGGAGGCAAACAAGTCGTATAACGAGTTTAAGGAGCTGCAACAGCAGTGGAAAGAGATAAAGGCTGTGCCTGCAGAGCGCGCAAGCGAGCTGTGGCGCAACTATCAGCTTTATGTGGAGCAGTTCTATGACCTGCTGAAGCTTAACAGCGAGGCACGCGAGTATGACTTCAAGAAGAACCTCGAGATAAAGACCAAGCTGTGTGAGGCTGCCGAGAACCTGGCTAACGAGGAAGACGTTATAAGCGCGTTCCACCAGCTTCAGGAGCTGCATCAGCAGTATCGCGAGACCGGCCCCGTGGCCAAGGAGCTTCGTGAGAAGGTGTGGGCCCGCTTCAAGGCTGCCTCTACTGTTGTGAACAAGCGTCATCAGCAGTATTTTGAGACCTTGCGTGCTGGCGAAGAGGAGAACCTCAACAAGAAGACCGAACTGTGTGAGAAGGTTGAGGCCCTCATAAAGGAAGAGAACAAGGGTGCTGCCGATTGGGAGAAGCACACAAAGGAGATAATCGCTCTTCAGGCAGAGTGGAAGAACATCGGTTTCGCTCCGCAGAAGATGAACGTCAAGATTTTTGAACGCTTCCGCGCTGCTTGTGACGATTTCTTCGGTCGCAAGGTAGAATATTTCAAGAAGATGAAGGCTGAGCTTGCAGAGAACGCCGAGAAGAAGCGTGCTCTCGTTGAGAAAGCAAAGGCTTTGCAGGACAGCACCGACTGGAAGTCGACAAGCGACAAGCTCGTTGCTTTGCAGAAGGAGTGGAAGACCATCGGCATGGTGCAGAAGCGCCTTGGCGACCAGCTCTGGAAGGAGTTTCTTGACGCGTGCAACAAGTTCTTCGAGGCCCGTAACGCAGCCAATGCCGGAACACACAACGAGGAGCGTGAGAACCTTGCCAAGAAGAAGGATGTCATTGAGAAGCTGAAGGCTGTGCTTGAGGCTGCCGCTGACGATGCCCAGCAGCAGGTGCAGAAGCTTGTTGAAGAGTATAACGCCATCGGCCATGTGCCTTATAAGGAAAAGGACAAGGTGTATGACGAGTATCATGAGGTGCTCGACAAGATTTATAAACAGCTCAACGTTTCAGCTACACGCCGTCGCCTGAACAACTTCAAGAACAACCTTAAGAACGTGGCCAAGCGTGGTGAGGATGCTCTCGACAACGAGCGTGGCCGTCTGGTTCGCCGTTTTGAGCAGCTCAAGCAGGAGGTTCAGACTTATGAGAATAACCTCGGCTTCCTCAACGCAAGCAGCAAGAAGGGTAACAGTCTGGTGGAAGAGATGAACCGCAAGGTACAGAAGCTCCGCGACGACATGGAACTTGTCAAACAGAAGATTAAGGCTATTGACGCTGAGAACAAGTAAAGAAGCTACAAAGCCCAAAGCTACATTTTTAAAGCTTATAAGCAAACAAAAAAAGGGATGTGTCTTTCAAACGACACATCCCTTTTTTGTAAACCAATGAGTTTCTTTTTTTATTCCTGTGCTGCAAGATAGCGCTCTGCCTCAAGAGCAGCTTTGCAACCGCTGCCCGCTGCCACGATGGCCTGACGGTAAACAGGGTCGGCACAGTCGCCAGCGGCAAACACACCTGCCACATTGGTGCAAGGCGAGTTGTCGTGGGTCTTGATGTAGCCTGTCTCGTCAAGCTCCAGCCACGGCTTGAACACATCGGTGTTGGGCTTGTGGCCGATAGCAAGGAAGAAACCGTCGATGGGCAGGTCATATGTCTGCTCGTCAGCCTCGCCCTTACGCTTCACGAGGTGTGCGCCCTCAACCTTGTCCTCACCATAGAGGCCAAGAGTGTTGTGCTCATACAGGATCTCTATCTTCGGGTTCTCCTCGACACGTCGACGCATCACCTCGCTGGCACGCAGATAGGGCTTGCGCACAATCATGTAAACTTTCTGACAGAGCTGTGACAGATAAGAGGCCTCCTCACAGGCTGTGTCGCCACCGCCCACCACGGCAACGGTCTTCTTGCGGTAGAAGAACCCGTCGCAGGTGGCACATGCGCTTACGCCACGTCCGTTATATTTCCGTTCGTCGTCAAGCCCAAGATATTTGGCTGATGCGCCAGTGGCAATGATTACGGTGTCGGCCTCAATTTCTCCCTCGTCAGTGGTAATGAGGTAAGGAGCTTTGGAGAAGTCGACCTTCATGACCATGCCGCTACGTATGTCGCATCCAAACTTTGAAGCCTGCTCTTGCAGATCCATCATCATCTGGTTGCCGTCGACACCCTCAGGATAGCCAGGGAAGTTCTCCACCGTTGTGGTCTGCGTGAGCTGTCCGCCCATCTGCATGCCACAAAGGAGCACGGGGTTAAGGTTGGCGCGTCCCGCATAGATGGCGGCGGTGTAGCCAGCCGGTCCACTGCCCACGATGAGGCAGCGTGTATGTTCAATGTTGCTCATTGTGATGTGTTTTCTGTTTTTTTATTTTGCCAGTTCCTCTTCAATGGCTTTGGCAATGACCTCAAAACTCTCTGTCGGCTCAAAACGGGCAACGACCTGTCCTTTCTTGTTGACAAGAAATTTTGTGAAGTTCCATTTTATGTCTGCCTTCTCTGCATAGTCGGGATCAGCCTCGCCGAGCATCTTCTCAAGCACAGGTGTGAGCTTGTGGTCAGGGTTGAAGCCTCCGAACCCCTTCTGTGTCTGTAAGAAAGCGAAGAGAGGGTCGGCATCTGGTCCGTTGACCTTTACCTTCTTGAAACGTGCAAACTCGGTGTTGTAAGTAAGCTTGCAGAAATTGTGTATCGACTCGTCTGTTCCTGGGGCCTGCTGCCCAAACTGGTTACAGGGAAAGTCAAGCACTTCAAACCCTTGGGCGTGGTATGTCTCATAGAGTTTCTCCAGTTCTTCATACTGTGGGGTGAAACCACATTTTGTTGCTGTGTTGACAATTAGCAGCACCTCGTTGGCATAGCATTGCAGTGACAGTGTGCCGCCTTTTCTTTCTTTTACAGAGAATTCGTAAACCGTTCTCATCTTTTAATAAATCGTTATTTTAAAAAATGTTTGTTGTCTTATCCTTTTGTTTTTGCAAAGTTAGCTATTTTATTTTTAATTTATTGCCAAATATCTGTCTTTATTGCAATTTTCTTTGCCCCTCACAGCCGAAATGTGAAAAAAAATATGTAAGTTTGCGACATGAAAAGTGTAAGACCTAAAAAGAATCTCGGTCAGCATTTCTTGACCGACCTCAGCATAGCGCGCCGCATCGCCGACACGGTGGATGCCTGTCCCGACATTCCAGTGCTCGAGATAGGCCCAGGCATGGGTGTGCTTACACAATATCTTGTCACCAAAGACCGCGAGGTGAAGGCGGTGGAGATAGACAGCGAGAGCGTGGCCTACCTACATGCCAACTTCCCCAAGTTGCGTGACAACATCATTGGCGACGACTTCCTGCGCATGGATCTCAACGAGATTTTTGCAGGACATCAGTTTGTGCTCACAGGCAACTATCCTTACGACATATCGTCACAGATTTTCTTCAAGATGCTCGATTATAAGGATCTCATACCCTGCTGCACGGGCATGATTCAGCGTGAGGTGGCGTTGCGCATGGCGTCGGAGCCAGGCAACAAAGCCTACGGCATCTTGTCGGTGCTCATACAGGCGTGGTATGATGTGGAATATCTGTTCACCGTCGACGAGCATGTGTTCAACCCGCCACCAAAGGTTAAGAGTGCGGTCATACGCATGACGCGCAACGGTGTGACCGACCTCGGCTGCGATGAGCGTCTGTTCAAGCGCATCGTGAAGGCTGTGTTCAACCAGCGCCGCAAGATGCTGCGCGTCAGCTTGCGTCAGATCTTCTCAGGAACGCCCGCCCGTCCAGAGTTTTACACCAACGAGGTTATGACCAAGCGCCCCGAGCAATTGTCGGTGGCACAGTTTGTCGAACTCACCAACATGGTTGAAGCTGAGCTTGCTGCCGTGGCAGAAAAAGGCGAGGACAAGGGTGCAGATTTATAGATGCCAAGGTGCAGATTTATAGACTCCATGGATGCAGAAGAATAAAAGTTGTAAAAATCAACTTTAAAGAGTTGCATAATTCGGAGAATATAGCTAAATTTGTGAATAAATTCTGTTTTTTGACACATCAAACAACAAACACAACAAATATATGATTGACGTAAAAGAGACATTAGAGGGTGCCAGCGAGCGCATGGAGATGGCTGCCATGTATCTGGAAGAGCAGCTGGCACGTATCCGTGCGGGACGCGCCAACGTAGCCATCCTCGACGGAATAAGAGTTAGTTCATACGGCTCTATGGTGCCCCTGAACCAGGTTGCCAACGTATCGGTGCCCGATCCGCGCACCATCGCCATACGTCCTTGGGACAAGAAGGCCATCCGCGACATTGAGAAGGCCATCATGGACAGCGACGTGGGCATCACACCCGAGAACAACGGTGAGATCATTCGTCTTGGCATTCCTCAGCCCACAGAGGAGCGTCGTAAGGAGCTGGTCAAGCAGTGTAACAAGATTGGCGAGAAGACCAAGGTTGAGGTACGCAACGCTCGTAGCGATGTCAAAGAGAAGCTGAAGAAGGCCATCAAAGACGGTCTGTCTGAGGATCTTGAGAAGGACGCTGAGGCCGAGCTGCAGAAGATCCACGACAAGTATATCAAGCGTGTGGACGACCTGCTGGCTTTGAAGACCAAGGAAATCATGACCGTGTAAAAAGAAATTCATGACCTTGTAAAAGGCATCATGACCTTGTAATTAAAAAAATAAAAAAGGTAAAAAAGTAAAAGACGTAAAAAGGTGAAAATGTAAAAACGGTGAAACAAACAAAGAGTGAAGAAAGCCAGCATCACACACAGCTGTTCAGGCTTTCTTATCACATAGCTGACAATATTTTTACAACTCGCAGTTGTCAAGCATTTTTCAGCATCTTGTTTTTTTACCTTTTTACCTTTTTACCTTTTTACCTTTAAATAATGAAGGGATTAGTAATTAAGAACACAGGCAGCTGGTACACGGTGAAGACCGACGACGGCGTCATTGTGGACAGCAAGATAAAGGGCAACTTCCGCCTCAAGGGCATACGCAGCACCAATCCTGTGGCTGTGGGCGACCGTGTGGAGATCATTCGCAACCAGGAGGGCACAGCCTTTATCAACGCCATCGAGGACCGTCACAACTACATCATCCGTAAGTCGCAGAACCTGAGCAAGCAAAGCCACATCATTGCGGCAAACGTAGACCAGGCTTTCCTTATCGTGACGGTCAACTATCCGCAGACAAGCACCACCTTCATAGACCGCTTCCTCGCTTCTGCCGAGGCTTACAGCGTGCCTGTGACGCTTGTGTTCAACAAGACCGACCTGCTTGGTGAAGAGGAACGCCATTATCAAGACATGATGATGACGCTCTACAACACCGTGGGCTACAAGTGTGTAGCCATCTCGGCAGAGACAGGCGAAGGCGTTGAAGCGCTTCTCCCCATGCTTCATGACAAGATCACGGTGCTCAGCGGCAACAGTGGCGTGGGCAAGTCGACGCTCATCAACCGCATTCTACCCGATGTTAATCTTCGCACAGCCGAGATTAGCGACACCCACAACACAGGCATGCACACCACCACCTTTAGCGAGATGCTGGAGCTGCCGCAAGGAGGCTACATCATCGACACGCCGGGCATAAAAGGTTTCGGCACGTTCAACATGGAGCCAGAGGAGATAACAAGCTATTTTAAAGAGATATTCAAATTCTCAAAAGACTGCCGCTTCAACAATTGCACCCACACTCATGAGCCTGGTTGCGCCGTGCTCAAGGCCGTTGAAGACCATTACATTGCAGCCAGTCGCTACCAGAGCTATCTGTCCATGCTTAACGACAAGGACGAGAACAAATATCGTGAGGCCTATTGATGCTCGTCATTATCGAGCATATTCACAAACAGCCGTTTTGCGCACCATAAAGGTTTGCAAAACGGCTGTTTTTATTACGGGCAAGCTCTAACGACCGAGTGAGGTTTACTTTTCCACAACCTTTATCCCAGCAGGTAGTGCTGGCTTGCCGTTGTTGACAACGAGCTGCATGTTGGGGCAGTCGGCGAAGTGCCAGAGAATGCGCCGTCTTCAATGTCGGTCATGCTGGTAACGTTGAGGTTGGTGATGGCTGTGCCGCTGAAAGCCCTAGCACAAACCGTTGTTAGGTTTCCTTCTTATGCTTTTTTGAGAGTTTTTATTTCAGAATGTCAAGAAGCCCTTTCACGCCTTTCTTCACGATGTCGGAGCCTTTCTTCTTGGCTTTCTTTTTGTCTCCGCCCACTATCTTCTTGACGGCAGCGATGCCTTCGTTAGAGTTTTTCATGTAGCCTTTGCCCATCTTCGCGCGTATGGGGTGCAGTGCTCGTGCATCGACATAGCAGCGTGCTCCGGTGAAAGGTTCTGTCGTCGGCAGAAATTTGTACATTCCGTTCGTTACGCGCGACGCCCAGATGCGGTCGCAGTTGCCGAATGTTTCTATTCCTTGTTTTCCTTTTTATGCATACCGCTTAGCCACAGTCCAATAAAAGTTATCAGACCGTTAAGCATGAGTAGCTCGTAGCCAAACTTATAGCCAGTGGTGGCTTGAACGGTGGTGTCGAGAGCGAAGCAGAGCAATGGCGATGCCACGGCGATGAAGGGCACGGCGCGGTCAGCCACGCCACGGTGTGTCAGCAGACCGAAGGCAAAGAGACCGAGCAACGGACCGTAGGTGTAAGAGCACAGCACATAGATGGCATCGATGACGCTCGTGCTGTTGATAAGTCGGAAGAGCAGAATGAGCACCACAAACATGGCTGCCATGCCGAGGTGAACGCGCCTGCGCAGACGCTCGTCGCCGTGACGGCCGCAGATGTCGACACAGAAGCTGGTTGTGAGGGCCGTCATGGCAGAGTCGGCACTGGAGAACGATGCCGCCACCACGCCAATGGTGAAGAGCACCACGACCGTCGTGCCCAGTTGGCCTGTGGCAGCAAACATGGGCAGCAGCTCATCGCCCGATGCAGGAATGGCCATGCCCTGACGCTGTGCCAGGTAGATGAGGAGCACGCCGAGGAACATGAACAGCAGGTTGGCAGGCACGAAAGCGAATCCATAGGTACACATGTCCTTCTGTGCCTCGCGCAACGACTTGCAGGTGAGGTTCTTCTGCATCATGTCCTGGTCGAGACCTGTCATCACGATAACTATGAACACACCGCTGAGAAACTGCTTCCAGATGTTTTGGCGGCTCACCCAATCGTCGAAGACAAACATCTTGCTGTGGCTGTCTTCCCACACCGTCCGTATGGCCTCGCCGGGAGTCATGCCCAGAGCCGTCACCACATTATATATAATAAGGATGAGAGCCGTGAACATGCAGGTGGTTTGGAAAGTGTCGGTCCACACCAGTGTCTTTATTCCCCCGCGACGGGTGTAAAGCCAAATCAGCGACACCATGGCCAGGACCGTGAGCCAGAATGGCACGCCTATGCTGTCGAGCACAAACCGTTGTAAGATTATGCACACCACATAAAACCTCACCACCGAGCCTGTGAGCTTGGAGAGCAAGAAGAACGACGCGCCCGTCTTGTAGGACCATTTTCCCAATCTCTTGCCGAGGTAGGTGTAGATGGTTGTGAGGTTCAGGCGATAATAGACGGGCAGGAGGATGAAGGCTACGGCAAAATAGCCCAATATGAAGCCGAGGCATGTTTGCAGATAGGTCATGTCGGTCTTGAGCACCATGCCGGGCACCGACACGAAGGTAATGCCCGAGATCGATGCTCCCACCATGCCGAACGCCACCATGTACCACGGTGAGCGGCGGTTGCCGCGGAAGAATGTGTCGTTGTCTGAGCGCCGCGCTGTCAGTCGGCTGAACGCCATGAGGAAGGCGAAATAAGCAAGTATGGTTATGACAATAATCATGTTGTTTTTCTTTCTTTGTTGCGTTTTGTTCGTTAATTGAACCGCAAAAGTAATAAAATGTTTTGTTATAACGGAATTTTATCTTAACTTTGTATTTGAAAGTTTTGCATACGACCAACCGGGCAAGACGGTAACATTAAAAAAAGAATCATTTAAAACCGATAGCTATGAGTAAACGTAAGAAATTTTTGCTTGAAGAAGACCAGATACCTACGCAGTGGTATAACATACAGGCCGACATGCCCAACAAGCCGCTGCCTCCTCTTAACCCTGCCACGCGCAAACCGCTGAGCGCTGAAGACCTCGCCCACATCTTTAACGAGGAGTGCTCGCGTCAGGAGCTCGATCAGGAACATGCGTGGATCGACATCCCCGAAGAGGTGCAGGACAAGTACCGTTATTATCGCTCAACGCCGCTCGTGCGTGCCTATGCTCTTGAGAAGGCTCTCGACACGCCTGCCCATATCTATTTTAAGAACGAGAGCGTGAACCCGCTTGGATCACATAAGATCAACTCGGCCCTGCCACAGTGTTACTATTGCAAGCAGGAGGGCACCACCAACGTCACCACCGAGACGGGAGCAGGCCAGTGGGGTGCTGCCTTGAGCTATGCCGCCAGCGTGTATGGTCTGTCGGCAGCTGTCTATCAGGTGAAGATCTCCATGCGTCAAAAGCCTTACCGCAGCAGCATCATGCGCACGTTTGGTGCCGAGGTTACAGGCTCACCGTCTATGTCGACTCGTGCAGGCAAGGACATCATAACCCGTGATCCCAACCATCAGGGCTCGCTCGGTACAGCCATCTCTGAGGCTGTGGAGCTGGCCACCACCACGCCCCACTGTAAGTACACGCTTGGTTCGGTGCTCAACCATGTGTCTCTCCACCAGACGGTTATAGGTCTTGAGGCAGAGAAGCAGATGGTCATGGCAGAGGAATATCCCGATCAGGTGATTGCCTGCTTCGGTGGCGGTAGCAACTTCGGCGGTCTTGCCTTCCCCTTCATGCGTCATAACATCCTTGACGGCAAGAAGACCGAGTTTATTGCTGCTGAGCCAGAGAGCTGTCCTAAGCTCACACGCGGCAAGTTTGAGTACGATTTCGGCGATGAGGCAGGCTACACGCCCCTCCTTCCCATGTACACCCTCGGCCACGACTTCAAGCCTGCCAACATCCATGCTGGCGGTCTACGCTACCATGGCGCTGGCACCATCGTTTCGCAGCTCATCAAAGACAAGATGATGCACGGCGTCGACATTCCGCAGCTTGAGAGCTTCGAAGCCGGACTGCTGTTTGCCCGTACCGAGGGCATCATCCCTGCTCCCGAGAGCTGTCACGCCATCGCTGCCACCATACGCGAGGCAAAGAAGTGTAAGGTCAGCGGCGAGAAGAAGACCATCTTGTTCTGTCTCTCCGGTCACGGCCTTATCGACATGACGGCTTACGACAGCTACCTCAACGGCGATCTGCAAAACTATGCTGTGAGCGATGCCGAGATCGAGAAGAACCTTGAGGATGTGCCTAAGGTGTGAGTTAGACAAAAATAAAATAAGAAAGCCTTCACCGACATGCTTAACATGTTAGTGAAGGCTTTTTTTAGAGCTTGTTTTTCTTATTTGTCATCAATGCTTCTCAGCACCTTTACAGCCTCGCCCACGGTGGCAATATCGTTCACCACCATGGAACGTTTGCCATTAATTTCTTTCAGATTGCAGCTGCGCAGATGGCAGCCAATATATTGCAGCACCTTGTCGAAGGCGGCGCTGCGATAGTAGGGACTGTCGGGGTTGCTCACAAACTGCATCTGCATGCGTCCTTGCTTAAGGATAAGCTTCTCGCATCCGAGGCGTTTGCCCAGACGGCGCAGCGGAACCACTTGCAGAAGTTCCTCTCCCTCGTGAGGTATCGGTCCGAAGCGGTCGATGAGTCGTTGACGGTAAGCGTCAAGCTCGCGGTCGTCGCCAATGTTGTCGAGCTCGCGGTAGAGGAGCATGCGCTCGCTGCTGCCCGGCACATAGTTGTCGGGGAAATACATCTCCAAGTCGCTCTCCACGGCACAGTCTTCCACAAACTCGTCGCCCGTAAACTGTCGTCCTTCTGCCATCTCCTCGTGGTAGAGGTCTGCAAACTCGTCGTTCTTCAGTTCGGTAACAGCCTGATTCAGAATTTTTTGATAGGTCTCATAGCCCAAGTCTTCCATGAAGCCGCTCTGCTCTGCGCCCAACAGGTTGCCAGCACCGCGTATGTCGAGGTCCTGCATGGCGAGGTTGAAGCCGCTGCCAAGGTCAGAGAATGTCTCCAGAGCCTCCAGGCGTCGTCGTGCGTCTGCCGACAGCACCGCCTTGGGAGGTGCAAGCAGATAGCAGAACGCCTTTCGGTTGGAGCGTCCCACACGTCCGCGCATCTGGTGCAGGTCTGACAAGCCAAACTTGTGGGCATCGTTTATGATGATGGTGTTGGCGTTGGAGATGTCGATGCCGTTCTCCACGATGGTGGTGGAGAGCAACACGTCATAGTCGTAATTCATGAAGCCCACCAATATCTTCTCCAGCTCCTCCGGGTTCATCTGTCCGTGCCCAATGGCCACACGAGCGTCGGGCACATAGCGGTGAATGAGGTTCTCAATCTCTTGCAGGTTGTTTATCCGGCTGCACACGATATAGGTCTGTCCGTTACGGCTCATCTCAAAGTTTATGGCGTCGGCAATGGTTTCTCCGCTGAACGTCGTGAGCATGGTCTGGATGGGGTAACGGTTGGGTGGGGGAGTGCGCATGATGCTCATGTCGCGTGCTCCCATGAGCGAGAACTGCAACGTGCGGGGTATGGGCGTTGCCGACATGGTGAGCGTGTCGACATTGGTCTTGAGCTTGCGCAACTTCTCCTTCGTTGCCACGCCAAACTTCTGCTCCTCGTCAATGATGAGCAGTCCGAGGTCTTTCCACACTACGCTCTTGCCGATGAGCTTATGCGTGCCTACCAAGATGTCGACCTTGCCGTCTTTCAGGTCTTCAAGCACCTGCTTTGTCTGCTTTGACGTTCGGGCGCGGGAGAGATAGTCGACTCTCACGGGGAAATCTTTCAGTCGCGACTGGAACGACTTGAAGTGTTGGTATGCCAGCACCGTTGTGGGCACGAGTACCGCCACCTGCTTCGAGTCGCATGCCGCCTTGAAGGCTGCTCTTATCGCCACCTCCGTCTTGCCGAAGCCGACATCGCCACACACCAGACGGTCCATGGGTTTGGCTTGCTCCATGTCGGCCTTCACGTCCTGTGTCGCTTTCAGCTGGTCGGGCGTGTCTTCATAAAGGAAGCTGGCCTCGAGCTCATGCTGCATGAACGAGTCGCCGCTGAAAGCGAAGCCTTTCTCGTGCCGGCGTTTGGCGTAGAGCTTTATCAGGTCGCGGGCAATGTCCTTGATCTTCTTCTTGGCCTTTTCCTTAAGGCGCTCCCATGCTCCCGTACCGAGGGTGCTCAGACGCGGTGCCTCGCCCGTGGTGCTGCTGCGATACTTGCTTATCTTGTAGAGCGAGTGTATGCTCACGTCCACGATGTCGCCGCGTTGGTAAATTATGCGTATGACCTCCTGGTAGGAGTTGCCCACCGGCACACGCACCAGTCCGCCAAACTTACCGATGCCAAAGTCGACATGCACGATAAAATCGCCTGGATCCATCTCTTGCAGCTCTTTCATGGTGAGCGCCATCTTGCCCGCCCTTGCCGTGTCGCTCTTCAGGCTGTACTTGTGGAAACGGTCAAAGATCTGATGGTCGGTGAAGAAGCAAGCCCTTATGGTGTTGTCGGCAAAGCCCTCGTGCAGCGTGTGGTCCACGGGTGTGAAGGGCAGGTCCTCGCCTTTTGTCTTTACCTCGTCCGAATCGAAAATGTCGCGCAGACGACGTGTCTGCTTCTCGCTGTCGGCAAGGATGTAAATCTTGTAGCCCATGAGCACATAGTCGGCGAGCGACCGTGTGAGCAACTCAAAGTTTTTGTGAAACAGCGGTTGCGGCGTGATCTCAAACGTTATTGTTGCCTGTGGCGTGCCGAGCGGCTTGTGACCCATGTCTATTCGTCTGAAGGCAGCAATGCCTTCCTTGAAGCGTGTGCCGCTCACCAGTTGTGTGTCGCGGCTCAGCGACCTCATGATCTCTTTCTGCTCCTCTTCTGTGGCGCCCTCCAAGCGCTCTGCCACAGCCTGTTGCGCAAATCCTTCGTCGTAGATGCGTGCTATGGTGTCGGCCACATAAGCCAAATCTTTCACGGCCACAACGGTGTCGGCAGGAAGGAAACTGGTCAGGGGCATCTTCTCTTCCGTCATCTTGGCAAGCTCTGGCACAATCTCCACCGCGTCTTTCTTGTCCTTCGACAGCTGATCCTCAACGTTGAACGTGCGTATGGTGTCGATCTCGTCGCCGAAGAAGTCGATACGGAACGGCAGCTCCGAGCTGAACGAATAGACGTCGAGGATGCTTCCGCGAACGGCAAACTGTCCCGGCTCATACACATAATCCACTTGTTCGAAGCCAAACTCGCGCAGCGTCTTTTCCGTCTCCACAATGTCAACGGTCTGGCTCACGGCAAGCGACAGCGTGCGCTCATCGAGTCGTTGCTTCGACACTACCAGTTCGCTCAGCGCCTCGGGGCATGTCACGATGTAGAGGGCCTTGCTTGCCTTGCTGCTTCCTGCCTTGCTTCCAGGCTTCGCGTTCTCAGCCTTGCTTATAGCTTCAGCGTTCCCAGCCTTTCTGTTTCCCTTTTCATCATATCCGTTGTTTCCTCCTCTTTGTGCCAGTCGGCTCAGCACCTCTGTGCGCAGAATTTCGCTTCCTGCATCTCGCTGTCCATATTTCACGGCACGTCGATAGGAAGAAGGGTAGAACAGCACCTGTTGCGTGCCCATGAGTTGTGTGAGGTCGTGGTAGAAATAGCCTGCCTCGTCGGCATCTTGCAACACGAACATTATGGTGTCGGCATGTCGGTCTGCCAAAGCAGAGAAAAACATTGGGCCAGATGAGGCCAACAGTCCCTTCAGGAAAACGGTCCTTACGGTCTTGTCTTCCAGCATCTTTACAAGGGCTCCACATTGTGGCATGCCTCCATAAATATCTCTAATTTCTTTTATTTCCATCTAACAAACAGGTGTGTTCTTGTAAAACTGCTACAAAAGTAGCTAAAAAACATGAGATAAAGCCGTGAGAAACTAAAAATCAGAGCTTCCGCTAAGAGGTTAACAGTTTTTTGTTTTGCGAATCCAAATATTCTGCTTTAAAAATAAAAAGGTGTAGCTCTTTCAGAACTACACCATGTGAAGATTGTGATCCCGTTGGAATCCAAGTGATCCGCTTGGAATTCCTCTGTATCGTAAAAGAAAAACACTCATAATCAGCAATATATCACTGCTTTACAAGAATTATTCTTTAATTTCATGTAGAAAGAAAATAGACTTTTTTCAGCGTGTAACGCACTTGTAACGCATTTTATCTATCTACCTGTCTATATTAGGTTTATTCAGACCTAACAATGATTTAAAAGATCTCTGCATTTCACGATTACCATGTACTTCCTTATACCTTTCTGTACTCTCGTGAAATGTTAAATAGTAGATAGATAGACACTATTAAAAGCGAAATCCAAAAATTCTTAGCTACAAATCGTCTAATTTTGCCGACGCAATTCATCGATGAAAAGATAGGCTAAAAAAATCTGAGGATGTGTATTGTTCGTGAATAAACTACCTCTAAATAACACTACAAATTTAGATAAAATTTCCGAATTATAAGCCAGTTGGGATAAAAAACAGAAAT
>UQTI01000002.1 GCA_900543975.1 uncultured Prevotella sp.
TTATTTATTATTTATTATTTATTATTTATTATTTATTATTTATTATTTATTATTTGTTTCCTTACCCTTTATCTCCCGATCGCTTCCTTAAGCGCGGTGGCGAGCTGGTCAGGACAGCTTGTGCCTTTCGAGCCACACTCAATGCCCTTGAGTCGGGCAATCACGTCTTCTGCCTTCTGGCCTTTGATCAATGAGCTGATGCCTTGCAGGTTGCCGTGGCAGCCGCCGGCAAAAGCAACGTTGCCGATGGTGTTGTCGTCGTTAAGTTCTATGTCTATCAGGCGGCTGCATGTGCCTTTGGTGGTGTAGGTGAAATGTTTCATAATGTTGTGTGTATAAAAAATGGGTTCAACGGAAAAAGGCCCGCCATGACATGAACGCTTGCCAAAGAAAAAGAACATTGGCATGTGTCATGATATGGAGGGCCTTTCGTCTTATAGATGTTGTCTTGTTGCCTGTTTGTGAACGGGGAGAGCCTTACTCGGCCTCTTCCTCGGGCTTCATGTTGGTGTAGACGTTCTGCACGTCGTCAAAGTCTTCAAGACGCTCTACCATCTTGTCGATGGTGGCACGGTCGTCGCCGCTCAGGTCCTTCAGGTCGTTGGGCACATAGGTGAACTCGCCGCCGATGTCCTCGAAGCCTTGCTCCTCAAGGAACTTCTGGATCTGTGCATACTGCTTCACGTCGTCGCCGTAGATGGTGATGGTGCCTTCCTCGTCGTCGATGTCATACTCGTCCTCAACGCTGAAGTCGATAAGCTCCAGGATAAGGTCGTCCATGTCGATGCCGTCTTTCTTCTTGAAGGTGAACACACACTTGTGGTCGAAGAGGTAAGACAGAGAGCCTGTTGTGCCCAGGGTGCCGCTAAACTTGTTGAACACCGAGCGCACGTCGCCTACGGTGCGGGTGGTGTTGTCGGTGAGGGTGTCGACGAAGATGGCGATGCCGTGGGGGCCGTAGCCCTCGTATGTCACTTCTTTATATTCGCTCTGGTCCTTGCCCATGGCGTTCTTGATGGCACGCTCGATGTTGTCTTTCGGCATGTTCTCGCGCTTGCATGTGGCTATTACTGAACGCAGAGAGGGGTTGTTCTCAGGCTCTGGACCACCTGCTTTCACGGCGATGGCGATCTGTTTTCCTAAACGAGTGAAAGTTTTGGCCATGTGTCCCCAACGTTTCAGCTTGGTGGCCTTACGATACTCAAATGCTCTTCCCATAATGGTTCTTTGTTTTTTTTATTTTTTTTGTTTTTGTTGTGTTTTTTGTTTCTGTCGTCTTGTTATGCTTTCACATAAAAGCCCTTTATCTCAGCTCTGCTCCGAGCTGTTTCTTGAGGTTTGCGATGAGCTTGGTCATCATTGCGTCGATCTGCTTGTCGTTGAGGGTCTTGGTCTCGTCTTGCAGAATGAAGTTGACGGCGTAGCTCTTCTTGCCCTCGGGCAGGTTCTTGCCTTCGTACACGTCGAAGAGCTCCACGTTCTTCAGGAGCTTCTTCTCTGTTTGCTTTGCAATGGTGGCGATGGCCTCAAACTCTACGCTCTTGTCGACGAGCAGGGCGAGGTCGCGGCTCACGGCAGGATATTTGCTTATCTCGTGGAACAGCACCTCTTTGCCGCGCACGGCTTTGGTCACGGCGTTCCAATGGATGTCGGCGTAGAACACGTCGGTGGCGATGTCGGCCTGCTTGAGCAGCTGCTTGCTCACGATGCCCATTTCTGCCATTACCTTTCCGCCGCGGTTCTTGACGGTTATGCCTTTGCTGAAGATGTTGTTGTCGCTATGTTCCGACACGATGGTGCCGGGCACGACGCCGAGGCGTGCAAAGATGTTCTCTACATGGGCCTTGAGCTGGTAGAACGACGACTGCTCGTCGGGGTGTGCCCATGAGCCTTCGGTGCTCTTGCCGCAGATCCACAAGCCGAGGTGCATCTCTTCGGTGTAGGCCTTGATGGGGTCTTCGTCGTTCTTCTTCTCGGGAGAGAAGTGGTAGCAGTTGCCAAACTCGAAGAAGCGTATGTTGGCGTTCTTGCGGTTCACGTTGCGGCAGATGCTCTCCAGTCCGCCGAAGAGGAGGGTCTGGCGCATCACGCCCAGGTCGGAGCTCAGCGGGTTCATGAGCTTCACGGTGTTCTCCTCGGCATATTTGTTGAGGCCCTGCTGATAGTAGGATGTCTTGGTGAGCGAGTTGTTCATGATCTCGCTGAAGCCGCATCCGACGAGCTGCTCGCCGATGATGTTCTGAAGATGATATTTGTGGTCTTCGTCGCCAAGGATGGTGAGTGAGCTCTTGAGCTGTGTGGGAATCTCCACGTTGTTGTAGCCGTAGATGCGGAGAATGTCTTCTACCACGTCGCAGGGGCGCTGCACGTCTACACGATAGGCGGGAACCGTGAGCTTGAGTCCGTTCTCGTCTTCATGCTCTATCTTCATGTCGAGGCTGGTCACGATGCTCTTGATGGTGTCGTGGCCGATGTGCTTGCCTATGAGGGTGTCGACATAGCTGTAGGAGAGGTCAACGTCGAAAGAGGGCAGGGGTGCTGGATAGACGTCCTTGATCTGCATGCTCACCTTTCCGCCTGCAAGCTCTTTGCACAGGATGGCGGCCTGCTTCAGGGCGTAGATGGTGCCGTTGGGGTCGATGCCGCGCTCGAAGCGGTAGCTTGCGTCGGTGCTCAGGCCGTGGCGGCGTGCGCTCTTGCGGATCCAGGTGGGGTGGAAATAGGCGCTCTCAAGCACAACGTTCTTTGTGGTGTCGTAGGTGCCGCTGCCCTTGCCTCCGAAGATGCCTGCTATGCACATGGGGTCTTCGGCGTTGCAGATGCTCAGGTCGTGCTCGCCAAGGGTGTGCTCCTCGCCGTCGAGGGTCACAAACTTGGTGCCTTCGGGCTGTGTGCGGACCACGATCTTGTGGCCTTTCACCATGTCGGCGTCGAAGCAATGCATGGGCTGGCCGTAGGCCATCATTATGTAGTTGGTGATGTCGACAATGTTGTTGATGGGGCGCAGACCGATGATGTTGAGCTTGTTCTGCAGCCACTCGGGGCTTTCCTTCACCTCGCAGCCTGTAATGCTCAGGCAGGCGTAGCGTTTGCAGGCGTCTGTGTTCTCTATCTCCACGTCGATGGGCAGCTCCTCGTTGTCAACGGCAAAGGCTGAGCAGTCGGGGCGGTGAAGGCTTGTCTTGTGGCCGTTCTGCACGAGCCATGCGTAGAGGTCGCGTGCCACACCCCAATGGCTGAGAGCGTCGGCGCGGTTGGCCGTGATGTCGATCTCAATGACCCAGTCGCTCTCCAGGTGGTAATAGTCGGCTGCGGGCTGTCCCACGGGGGCGTCGTCGGGGAGCACAATGATGCCGTCGTGGCTGGTGCCCACGCCAATCTCGTCTTCGGCGCAGATCATGCCGAGGCTCTCGACGCCGCGCAGTTTCGATTTCTTGATGACAAACTCCTTGTCGCCGTCATAGAGCACGCAGCCCAGGTCGGCCACGATGACCTTCTGTCCTGCTGCCACGTTGGGTGCTCCACAGACGATCTGCTGAGGTTCGCCCTTGCCAAGGTCTACTGTTGTGACGTGCAAGTGGTCGCTGTTGGGATGCATCTCACAGGTAAGCACCTTGCCTACATACAATCCCTTCAGACCGCCTTTCACGGTCTGTACTTCTTCCAATGCGTCTACTTCGAGACCGCATGAGGTCAGCGCATCGGCTGTCTGCTGCGGCGTGAGGTCGAAATCGACGTATTCTTTAAGCCATTTATAAGAAATGTTCATTATATAATGATTTTTATTGTTCCCGTTTTTTGACGGCGATTGACATAATCGGCCGTAAGCACTTTAAATGCGCCGCAAAGTTAATAAAAATCATCCATTTAAGCAAAAAAATAGTTGCTTAATTGGATATGCTTCGGCGATTGCGTTTGCTGTGAATGTAACAATTTGAGAGAAAAGGAACAGAAAAGGAACAGAAAAGGGTCTTTTCGCTTGTAAATGTCGACGGTTAAGCCTAACTTTGCAGCTGTTACAAAGACAAAGAGAACAGAAATTATGAAGAAAAATGCAATTTTAGATATTAAGCGTGACCCCATGGGTGCAGCCATTCTCGACTGCCAGCGCACGGGCAAGGCCTCGACGCTGCGCGTGATGTCGTCGATGTTTGAAGACGACGAGATGCCTGTGGCTCACCTCTTTCGCTCTTTTGACCAGATGCCACGTCTGGAGCAGAAGGCTCTTGAGACGGCGCGTGGACGGGTGCTCGATATCGGGGCGGGGGCTGGATGCCATGCTCTGGCTCTGCAAGAACGTGGTGTCGAGGTCAAGGCCATCGACATCTCGCCGCTCAGCTGCCAGGCCATGAGGGAGCGCGGCATAAAGGAGGTGGAGTGTGTGAACCTGTTTGACCCGCAGCTGCAAGGACGCTATGACACGTTGCTGCTGCTCATGAACGGTACGGGCGTGGCGGGGAAGCTGGAACGTCTGCCGGCGCTGCTGAACCGTTTGAAGGAGCTGCTTGCTGACGGTGGACAGATTCTTGTCGACTCGTCTGACCTGAGATATGTCTATGAGAACGAGGACGGCTCTTTGGATATTGACCTTGACGCGCCTTATTATGGCGAGGTCGACTATCAGATGGAATATAAGAACATCGTGGGCGAGCCGTTCGACTGGCTTTATACAGACCCCGTGTTGCTTGCCTCTGCGGGTAAGCAATGTGGGTTGAGATGTGAGATCTTGGAGGAGGGCGAACATTATGACTATCTTGCAAGGCTGACGCGCTAAACCTTTCTGTGCGAGGCTTGTCGCTTCACCTTGCTTGACAGAAAGAAGGGCTGTGAAAAACGAGGCCGCCTTTAAAAGGGTGGTTTATAAAAACGAGGCATGTAAAGAGGAGTTCTTATAACGAGGAGTTCTTATAACGAGTAGGTTTATAACGAGGAGATCTTATAAACAAAAAAAGAGGTTGGTGCAGGATGCTACCAACCTCATGCGCGATTTCGTAAAAAAAACTTCGAAATCTAAAAACTGCCTCAAAGATACGCGTATTTGCTGACACTTGCAAATTTTTTAAGGGTTAATTTCTGTTTTTAACATTTTACCCGCCTTTCCCGCTCTCTTTTCTTCTTTTCAGAATGTCAAAAGACCGTAACACCTTTTTTATAAAATTTAAATGATTATACGCTTGCTTTTCTCGTTTATAATGTATAACTTTGCAAAAGGAATCTAAATTAATCACTTAAATAAAAATTATTGCTTATGAACAAAATTTTACGTTTTTCGATGATGGCTGTGTTGGCGCTCGTTGCCAATATCGGCTTCGCACAGACCACAATCTTGTGGCAAGAGGATTTTAGCTCGTATAAGGCTGACGATGTTCCTAAGGGCGGCGCTTACAACTATGCTTGCGAAGTTGAAGGAACACAGGTGTATGCACAAAATCTTGCTGGCGGTGATGCTCCTGAGCTTCTTGTCAAGAAAAAGGGCTCTTTTTCTGCTACTGTTGCTCTCAACGGCGTTTCAGGACAACTGACATTGACCTATAAGGCAAATAAGAAGTTTGTTAAAGCTACTGTAGAAAATGCCACAGCTGGAGATCTCGTTATAGTAGGAACCGATGTAACTCTTCCCATTACCGTTGCTGCTGGAACAGCAAGCATAACCATTAAAATTGCTAATACAAGTACTTCTTCCAATGCCCGTCTTGACAACATCAAGTTGTTCCAGGGTGTAGGAAAAAAGGCTCCAGGTCTGTCTTGGGGTACTGCTTCAAGAACTGTAACAATTGGTGCTGAGGATAACCTGTTCCCAAAATTGACCAATTCGTACAACCTTGCTGTCAAGTATTCTTCTGACGATCCCGATGTTGCTGCCATTGACGCCGCCACAGGCGAGATTACTCTTGGAATTCCGGGCAAGACCAATATCACAGCCGAGTTTAAGGGTAACGATGAGTATGAGGCTGCAAAGGTGACATACGAGCTCACAGTTAAGGCTGCTTCTACTGTAAACATCAAGAACACTCCCGAGACTGCTTACACCGTGGCCAAGGCTCTTGAGCTGATTAATGCAGGTGAAGGTCTTGACGCTAAGGTGTATGTGAAGGGTCAGATTACAAGCATCAAGGAGGTTAGTGCATCGTTTGGTAACGCCACCTATGACATCTCTGATGATGCTACAGCAGCAAATAAGCTCACCGTATTCCGTGGCTATTTCTATGACAATAAGCATTTTACAAGCAATGATCAGATCAAGGTTGGCGACGTAGTGGTGGTTTATGGCAAGCTTGTTAACTATAACAACAAGACTCCTCAGGTTACTTCCAGCTCAATTTACTCTCTCAACGGCGTAGTTTCTGGTGTTGACAACATTACCGTTGACAAGAACGTTGACGCTCCTGCTTACAACGTTGCCGGACAGCGCGTGAACGATGCCTACAAGGGCATTGTTGTGAAGAACGGCAAGAAGTATCTGAACAAGTAATTGTGACGGAAAAGCTGTTCTGACAGAACGACAATTTTGAAATTTATATAAAAGGGTTGGTTGCCTGTGCTGATAGCGCGTGCACCCAACCCTTTTAAAATTTGTCACCCTCTCTCTTATCTTCCGCCGTTCTCGCTTATTATGCCGTGTCTGAAAGCGTAGAGCAGACGTTGCAGCTCCACGATCTGGCGTTTCAGCTCAGAGCCTATGTCGGTGTCGGCAACGAGCATGCGCCTGTGCGACATCTCAATGATGTAAGTGGTGCTTCGGATGTCGAGACCTTTCTGTATGGCGTCGGCTGCACTTGTGAACGGCTCGTGCTGAACAAGCTGGAAGCCGCGGCTGTGATAGACAAGGGTGTAGCCGGCAATGCCCGTCTCCTTGTGGTAGGCCGACGAGAAGCCGCCGTCGATCACCATAAGCTTGCCGTTGGCCTTTATCGGGTTCTCGCCGTTAGACACATGAACAGGCACATGCCCGTTGATGATGTGGCGGTTGGGGCCTGTCACGCCGAAGGCATCGAGAATGGAGTCGACAATCGATTCGTTGTCGCGCAGCTTGAAGTAGTTGCCTTTATGTTCCTTGTGCGTGGCCTTGTCTTCTATGAAATAGCGTTCGAAGGTCGCCATCTTCGACTTGTCAAACAGCGGGCTGTCGGGGCCGCACCACAGGTAAAGAAAATAGTCGGTGGCATATTGTCGCTCCTCTGCCTCCGAATCGTCCTGGAAGGCGGCGCGTATGAGCATGCCGATGTTGTAGAGCAGGTTGCGGCCTTTGTAGCTCTTGCCCGGCATGATCTCAACCTCTTTCAGCGTGCCGTCGTCGTTAAGCGGTATGGAGGCGTGGAACAGCAGGTTGTTGTTGCAGATGTTGAACATGCAGCCGTGTTGCAGGAGCAGGCGTATGTGGCGGTGCAGCTTCTCGCTCACACGGAACGAGTGGTGGAGCTTGTCCATAAGCTCCTGCTCCTCAGGGGTAAGAGTGTAGGGGCTTTGTGGGCTCACGGTTGGGAAATGGTTGCTTCGTAAGGGGTGCTCCACGCCGTCGAGCACGATGGTGCCCTTCTCATAGTTGATGTTGTTGAAGAGCATGCGGTCCTCCATGTGCCATTCGGGATGCTTCTGCCACAACAGTCCTTCCTCTTTAAACTGCAAGATGGCTATGGCCTTGTGCATGAGGGCTATGAGGCGCTGCGTCTTCTGGTCCACGCGTGAGCTGTCTTGCACCTTGGGCAAGAACTCATCGCACGGGTCGTCGCCATAGGTCTCCATGGCGAAGGTGGCGAGCGGCACGAGGTTTATGCCGTAGCCGTCTTCGAGCGTTGTGAGGTTGGCGTAGCGCAACGACAGGCGAATGACGTTGCAGATGCAAGCCTTGTTGCCTGCCAACGCTCCCATCCACAGCACGTCGTGGTTGCCCCATTGAATGTCCCAACGGTGGTAACGGGCAAGGGTGTCCATGATGATGTGGGCTCCCTGGCCACGGTCGTAGATGTCGCCGAGGATGTGGAGCTGGTCAATGGAGAGCTGCTGTATGACGTTGCAGATCGCTATAATGAAATCGTCAGCCCGTCCGGTAGAGATAATGGTGTCGATGATGCCGTTGACGTAGGCTGCCTTGTTGGCATCGTCGGTGGTCTCGTGAAGCAGCTCCTGTATGATGTAGCTGAAATCGACGGGTAGCGCCTTGCGCACCTTCGAGCGTGTGTATTTGCTCGACACCAGTCGGCAGACGGCCACAAGATAGTGGATGGTGATGTGGTACCAGTCGTTGATGTCGGGTTCCGATGCCTTGACCAGCTCCAGCTTCTCGTCGGGATAATAGATGAGTGTGCACAGCTCGCGTTGTTCCGATTCGCGCAGCGTGTTGCCGAAGAGGTCGTTGACCTTACGTCTGATGTTGCCCGATGCGTTCTTGAGCACATGACGGAACGCCTCGTGCTCGCCATGAACGTCGGCAAGAAAATGCTCGGTGCCTTTGGGCAGGTTGAGAATGGCCTGAAGGTTGATGATCTCCGTGCTTGCTGCCGCTACCGTGGGGAACGACTGTGACAGCAGACGCAGATACTTTACATCGTTCTTTTCTTCCATGTCAATAGGTGTTTTGTCGTTAAACATGTTTTCTGTCGTTTGGGGTGACGCGGGATCTCCGTCGGCGATGCTGACCATTGGTGCCCGTGTGCTTAGGTCGTTTATCTGTTCTTTCGTGTTTCTTGTGTTATCGGTTGTTGAGTTGTTGCTGTGTTTTATAAACATCCGTTTCTTATTAAAGTCGGTTATACATTTTTTATCTTCAAGGGGTGGCGTGCCATGACGATGGGCATGAACCCCTCGCTAAGGAGCTGCCTCTCCTGCAACAGGTTCAGCAGCTGGGCGGTGAACGTCTTGAGCCTCATGCGCGGAAGCAGGTAGGCCAGACAATCTTCGTCGTAGGTGGTGCTGATGAGCACCTGTGCCAGCTCTTCCTGCCGTTGCGAGGTGAGCAGGCCGCGGTTGTTGAGGTAGCGCGCGTAAAGCAAGTGGGCGCACACCTTTTTTATCTCCTTCATGCCGTCGCCGCTTCCGCCGCTTATGGCCATGGCTGTTTGTCCCTTGTCCTTATTGCTTTTCACATAAGCTTGTGTGGCAGAGGTTATGGTCTTCAGAATCTCGCTGTTGACCGTTTGTTCGTGCTTCTCTATTGCTTCCTGATAGAGCTGCATGAAGCTTGTCGCCATGGCTTTGGCGCTGACGGTTGTCGTGACCACAGGGTTGGCAACGACCGACACGTCGGCTTTGGGTGCTGTCGCGGCCAAGGCCGCTCCCTCTTCGTTGCCCACGGCGTGAACGGCTGTGGCAAGCATGAGGAGCTTGCGGCGCGAGCGTGACAGCTGGCTGCGGTCTATTGTCTGCTTGCCCGCGGTATAGGCGGCGAGGGCGCCGCATGCGGTCAGCACGGTTGGTATGCGCATGTCGCGATATTTTGCCAAGAGCGCTTGTGTGGCTTTGTCAAAGCCTCCGAACACATGAACGATGTCGGGTGACGAGGCCACGACAAAGGAGCTGTCGAGGGTCGCCACTTGTTCACGCAACTGTTGTGCCAGGGCAACATAAGGTTGCGCCTTTTTTGCCTGAGATGTGAAAACAATGCTTATGTTCATAGCTGTTCGCTATTTCTTTTTTTTTACTGTTTTTTTTAAGGGCTGGGCCTCAGAGCTTGTGGCTTGTGAACCCGTGCTTGTCGGCCATGAGATACATCACGCTGTAGAACAATCCTGTCCAGAAACATCTCAGCTCCATGAACGGAGCTTTCCATGCGCTGATGTCGGCGTTGAAGCGTCTGATCACTTTGCCTGCAAGCACGGCACGCAGCACAAAGGTGAGGATTAGTGCTACGGCAGCAGAGCCAAGCACGATCCAGTTGTGCCATAGCGTGGCGAGACCGATGAGGGCTATGCAGGCAAGGAGGGTAAGGTGCAAGGCCAAGGTGTCGGCAATGTGTAAAGCGCGGTGTGAGGCAATGCCGTTGAGGCAAGAACGGTAGTTGATGAAACTGATATGCTCGTTGCGCCATGTCGTCAGCGACGGCTCGTCTTCAATGAGCCATGCGTCGGGACGGACCTCTACAGCTGTGGCGGCCTGAGCGCCATATTTGTTGATGAGGAAATCGTATTCGCCTTGTATGTATTGAAGGTTTCCACGGTAGCCGTCACCCTGTATGAACCGGCTCTTGCGGAACATGAGGTTGGCGCCTTTGGTGCAGAGGGCCTCGTTGCGGAAAGCACGGCGCAAAAAATAGGTCTGCTCGCGCAGGCGCTCAAAGCGTCTGTAGGATGTTGTGGCGTCGTCGTAGCCTGTGTAGCCCATTATCATGTCGGTGCTGTCGTCACAATGGGTTGCCATGGTCTTTATCCACTCGTCCGATTGAGGCACATGGCGCGAGTCGGCCACGAGCACCCACTCGTTGTGGGCCGCCTTCACACCGATGGTGAGTGCCAGCTTGGCACGGCTCATGAAGAGCGATCTGCCTGGCACAAACGTGGTGTAGAGATGTGGGTTTGAAGCGTAGCGCTTGAGCACATCTTCGGTTGCTGAGTCGCCCTTGACTGCTACCACAACCACCTCATAGCCAGGGGCGTAGTCTTGGGTCAGGAGCACAGGCAGATGCTGGTCCATCTGCTCGGCCGTGCCGTTTGAGATGATCACAACCGACACCTTTGGCTTGTCGCCAGCGGTCTCTTTTTCGTTACCGTCAATATCGGCAACATCGGTGTTGCCCATCTCTCTCTCGCAAAACTTGCGGAAGAAAGGATTGGTCAACACCGATGTCAACAGCGCCACAACGATGATGGCGCATGAGAGAATTATCGTGAAATTGTCTATAATCATAAATCTGTTGTTACATATCCTTTGGGAAGCTGGCGACAGTTATACTGGCTCGCCATAATTTCTCCGTAGGCACCTGCCGAGCGTAGGGCAATGATGTCGCCACGGTGGCAACGGTTTATCTCGATGCCTTTGGCGAACACATCGCTCGACTCGCAGATAGGACCCACCACGTCGTAAGTTTCGACGGGTTCGTTGCTGCTTAGGTTTTCTATCTTGTGATAAGCCTGGTAGAGGGCAGGGCGTATGAGGTCTGTCATGCCGGCATCGACGATGGCAAACTGTTTTTGGGTGCCTTGCTTGATGTAGAGCGTCTTGGTGATGAGTGAGCCACATTGTCCCACAACGGCCCGTCCAAGCTCAAAGTGGAGCGTCTGGTGCTCGCGAAGCTTCAGGTTTTGGGCGTAGGTGTCAAAATAGGCCTTGAAGTTGGGAATCGGCTTGCCGTTGGGGTCGTCGTAGCTGATGCCCAGACCGCCGCCCACGTTGATGTTTTCCACCACAATGCCTTTGGCATCAAGAGAATCTTGAATCTCGTTGATCTTGGCGCAGAGAGCTTCAAAGTCGCCCATGTCAAGAATCTGCGAGCCGATGTGAAAGTGTAGTCCGATGAACGACACGTTCTTCATGGCCGACGCTTTTTCTATCGTTGGCAACAGGTCTTCGAGAGCAATGCCAAACTTGTTTTCTGCCAGGCCGGTAGTGATGTTGGCGTGTGTGTGGGCTCCCACGTTGGGGTTCACTCTGAAGGCCACACATGCTGTCTTGCCTTTGGCTTCAGCCAGCTCGTTGATGACCTCCAGCTCTGCAACGCTCTCCACGTTGAAGCAGAAAATGTTGGCGTCGAGGCCAAGGTTTATTTCCCAATCGCTCTTTCCAACGCCGGCATACACTATCTCGTTAGTGGGGAAGCCTGCTTTTATGGCTGCTTCAATCTCACCACCGCTCACACAGTCGGCTCCCAGCCCTGCCTTGTTGATGATGTCAAGAATCTTGGGATTGGTGTTCGCCTTCACGGCGTAGTGTACCTTATATCCCTTGTGTTGAGCTGTCTCAGCCTTTATGACATCGAGCGTTTGCTGAAGCAACGCTGTGTCGTAATAGTAGAATGGGGTGCGTATGTTCTTAAAGCGGTCAATGGGAAATGTTCCTTTCATAAGTGATGTTGTAAAAAATATTACTTTTTCCTCTGTTTTTTTTACTTTGATTTGACGGGTGGAGCTCACAAGCTGTTGCCCATAAAAAAGCCGATGGCCAACTCCGTGCCGATGGCGGACGGGGTTGGACCCATTTGGCGTTTTGGTCTATTTGAAGAGACGGTCGCTCAGGTTCTGAAGCGCACGCTTCTTGTCAGATTCCTTTATGAGGAACGAGATGTTGTAGTTGGAACCGCCATAAGAGATCATGCGTACAGGAATGTCCTTCATAGCATCGAGCACAAGCGTTTCGAAGCCGAGGTTACTCCAGTCGAGATCGCCCACAACACACACGATGCACATGTCTGAGTCGACGGTCACGGTGCCATACTTCTTAAGCTCGTCCACGATGTCGTTAAGGTGCTTCACGTTGTCAATGCTCATGGACACGCCGACCTCGCTTGTGGCAACCATGTCGATGGGTGTCTGGTAGGTCTCGAAAATTTCGAACACCTTGCGCAGGAACCCTGTTGCCAGAAGCATGCGGCTCGACTTGATCTTTATGGCTGTGATGTTGTCCTTGGCAGCTACCGCCTTGATCTTGCCTTTTCTGAGCACGTTGTCGATGATGGTGCCGTCGGCGGCAGGATCCATGGTGTTCTTCAGACGCACGGGGATTCCGGCATACTTGGCAGGCTGCACACAGGTGGGGTGCAGGATCTTGGCACCGAAATAGGCCAGTTCAGCAGCCTCCTCAAAGTTGAGTTGGCGTATGGCATCTGTCTCGTCAACGATGCGCGGGTCGTTGTTGTGCATGCCGTCGATGTCGGTCCAGATCTGAATTTCCTCAGCACCGAGAGCCACGCCGATGAGCGAAGCGGTGAAATCGCTGCCGCCACGCTGCAAGTTGTCTATCTCGCCATAAGCGTTGAGGCAGATGAAGCCCTGTGTGATGTAGATCTGGTAGCCCTCGTTCTCGGTCATGATGGCTGTGAGCTTTTCTTTTATATATTGTGCGTCGGGCTCAGCGTTCTTGTCGGTGCGCATGAAGTCGAAAGCCGAGAGAAGTGTGGCCTTGATGCCTTGTTCCTGAAGGTAGTTGAGCACCATGTTCGTGCTCATGATCTCGCCCTGTGCCACGATGCTCTTCTCCTCGAAGCTTGTGAAGATGTCTTTGGTGAAGGAACGCATGTACTTGAACTCTTCTCTCAGAAATTCGCGAGTCTTTTCTTTATATTCGTCTGTGGAATAGAGCTCTTCCACATGCTGCATATATTTCTTTTCCAACTTGTTGATTACCTCATTGGCTCCGTCGGGGTTCTTCTTGTAGAGATAGTTTGAGATCTCAATGAGCGAGTTGGTCGTTCCTGACATGGCAGAAAGCACCACGAAGGTGGGGTCGCCCGATTCTGTAATCAGCGAGGCTACGTTCTTCATGCGGTCGGGTGAACCTACAGAGGTGCCTCCAAATTTCATTACTTTCATATCGTTGTGTTTGTCTTTATGTTTACGTTTACTTAATGTTTATCGTTCTCTTGACCTGCCTTTCCGTCCTGGTCTGCCTTTCCGTCTTGGTCAGCCTTTTCGTCTTTCGTGCTTGTCTTTTCTTCTTTCACAAGCTCTCCGTGTTCGCACTTGAACACGATGCCTGGATATTTGTCAAGCATGGGCAGGTTATGTGTTGACATGATGACAGATGTGCCTTGGGCTGTGATGTCGTGCAGCAGGCTCACGATGGCGCATGCCGTTTCGGGGTCGAGGTTTCCTGTCGGCTCATCAGCAATTATCACCTTCGGCTCGTTGAGCAGCGCGCGGGCAATGGCCACACGTTGTTGCTCGCCCCCGGAGAGTTCGTGTGGGCGCTTGTCTTTCTTGTCAAGAAGCCCCACCTTGTCAAGCACCTCGTCAATGCGCTTGTTTATGTCTTCTTTCTGCTTCCATCCTGTCGACTTGAGCACGAACTGGAGGTTGCGGTAGATGTTGCGGTCGTGGAGCAACTGGAAATCCTGGAAGATGATGCCCATCTCTCGTCTCAGCGCAGGAATGTGCTTACGCTTTATGGAGGCGAGGTTGCGTCCGAGCACCTCTGCCTTTCCCACCTCGTCGGGATAGAGGTCCAGCTCACAGTAGAGGGTCTTGAGCAGAGAACTCTTTCCTGACCCCACTTTTCCTATGATGTAGACAAACTGCCCCTCATCGATGTCAAAATTGACATCTTTAAGGATCAGTTCCTCACCTTGGTAGATATTTACGTTCTGATAGTCTATCAACATTATGCTATGCGTTGTTATAAAAATGAAGTGTTGTTTAAGCTGCCCATTAATGCTTGTGCCAGTTGGGGTCGTGGCGCACCTGTAGCTCTTTTGCAATGTCCTCAATGCGAAGGCCCTTGCTGGTGAGCAACACTATGAGGTGGTAGAACATGTCGGATGCCTCGTAGATGAGACGGTCGTTGGTGCCGTTGGTGGCTTCAATGACGGCTTCGAGCGCCTCTTCGCCCACCTTCTGTGCCATGCGGTTCAGTCCGTCACGGAACAGGCTTGTGGTGTAAGAGCCTTCAGGCATCTCTTCATGGCGTTTGTTTATAAAGTCTTGAAGCTCTGTAAGGAAAAGCAGCGGGTTTGCCTCGTTGCTCTCTCCCCAACAGGTGTCGGTGCCTTTATGGCATGTTGGTCCAGAGGGGTGAACCTTTACGAGCAGCGTGTCGTTGTCACAGTCGTTCTTTATGCTTACCAGGTTAAGGAAATGGCCAGATGTCTCTCCCTTTGTCCAAAGACAGTTGCGGCTGCGGCTCCAAAACGTAACCTTCTTTGTCTCGACAGTCTTTTTATAAGCTTCTTCGTTCATGAAGCCTAACATGAGGACATTCTTTGTTGTGGCGTCCTGGATGATGGCAGGTACCAGCCCGCCCATTTTCTCAAAGTCGATTTTCATAATATACCGTTTTGTTCTTTTCTTTGTTTTTATGTGTCGCTTTGCCCGTGAAGGCTAAATTCTCACGTTAATGCCGTTGTCGGCAAGGTAGCGCTTAAGTTGCGGAATGAGTATTTGGCCGAAGTGGAACACGCTTGCAGCCAAGGCAGCGTCGGCCTTGCCACAGGTGAACGCGTCTTTGAAATGCTCCATGGTGCCTGCCCCTCCGCTCGCGATGATGGGGATGGACAGACTGTCAGACAGCTGTGCCAACGCTTCGTTGGCGTAGCCTTGCTTCACGCCGTCATGGTCCATGGATGTGAAGAGAATTTCGCCTGCGCCGCGCTCTTGGGCTTCTTTGGCCCAATCGAACAACATGCGCTCGTTGCGCTCGCGTCCTCCCTTGGTGTAGCAATGCCAACCGTCGGGGTCGAGGCGGGCGTCTATGGCGCAGACACACACCTGTGATCCGAAGCGTTGCGTTATCTCGCTGATGAGTTGCGGACGGTGTAAGGCTGCCGAGTTGACGCTCACCTTGTCGGCTCCTGCCGCCAGCAGCCGCTCCACATCCTCAATGGCGTTTATGCCGCCGCCTACGGTGAACGGAATGTTTATCTCGCGCGCCACTCGTGTAACCATCTCTGTGAACGTCTTTCGTCCTTCAAAGCTGGCTGTGATGTCGAGAAACACCAGCTCGTCTGCCCCTTCTTCGCTGTAGCGCTTGCCCAGCTCCACGGGGTCTCCTGCCTTTCGTAGGTCAACAAAGTTGGTGCCCTTTACGGTGACGCCGTCTTTGACGTCGAGGCAAGGTATTATTCTCTTTGCCAGTCCTTTATACATCGCTCTTTAAACTTTTTTTGTTTTTGTTTGTGCTGACGTGTGCTCTTAAATGGCATTCGCGTCCTTCAGCTTTTCCATGTCGATCTTTCCTTCGTAAAAGGCTTTGCCGAAGACCACCGCCGGTATGTTGGCTTCGTCAAGCTCAAAGATGTCTTCTGTAGACGATACGCCGCCGCTGGCTATGAGGTGAAGGGTGGGGTGCGCCTCCATGATCTGTTTGTAGAGCGCTGTGGCAGGGCCTTGCAACGTGCCGTCTTTAGAGATGTCTGTGCAAAGAACCTTGGTTACGCCCATCTCAACATAATGGTCGAGGAAGGTGAAGAGGTCGGTTGCCGACTCTTCTTTCCATCCGTTTATGGCAACCTTTCCGTCGCGCACGTCGGCCCCGAGAATAATGCGTTCGGTGCCGTAACGCTTAAGCCATGAGGCAAACAGCTGCGGGTTGCTGACAGCTATGCTTCCAACGGTCACCATGTGTGCTCCGCTGTTGAACGCGGTCTCTATGTCGGCATCGGTCTTTAGACCGCCACCGAAGTCGATGGTCAGGTTTGTTGCCTGCGCTATGTCTGTCAGCACCTGTGTGTTGACGATGTGGTGCGACTTGGCGCCGTCAAGGTCAACAACGTGCAGACGCTCGAATCCTAACTCTTCAAAGCGGCGTGCTACCTCAGCCGGACTCTCGCTGTATATTTTCTTTTGATCGTAGTCGCCCTTGGTAAGGCGCACACATTTGCCGTCAATAATGTCGATGGCTGGAATGAGTTCTATCATATCTCAAGGAAATTTCTTATGATTTTTTCTCCCGCAGTTCCACTCTTCTCCGGATGAAACTGTGCGGTATAGAAATTGTCTTTGTGCAGGGCGGCGCTGTAGGGATTAATGTAGCAGGCCTTTGCGGCTGTAAACTGGCACACCGGCACATAGAAGCTGTGGACGAAATAAACAAATTCGCCTTCATGCAAACCTTTGAACAGCGGCGACTGAAGGTCGGTGATGTTGTTCCATCCCATGGCAGGCACCTTGTCCTCATGACGCTGTGGGCAGAACCGCTTTACGTCGGCGTCGAAAATGCCTATACATTGGGTGTCGCCTTCCTCAGAGTGGCGGCACAACAGTTGTTGCCCTATACAAATGCCAAGCACAGGCTGCTTGAGATCGCGGATGAGCTTGTCCAGATTGCGCTCTTTGAGATATGCCATCGTGGACGAGGCTTCTCCTTGTCCTGGAAACAGCACATGGTCGGCTGCCTTTATCTGCTCTGCATCATCTGTGACGACGGGTTCAACGCCGAGACGTCGCAAGGCGTTCACTACCGAGTAGATATTTCCGGCGTTATATTTTATTATTGCTACATTCATCTCTTTATCTGCATTTTTCTATGCATTGTTTTTGTTAAAATAAACGCATTCTGATTTTTAAACGCATTCTTTTATTGTCTGTATCCCTTTTGCTCTTGTTGCCGTGTAGCAGCCTTTAAGGCTCAAAAAATGCATAATGCACGTTTTGTGTTTGCAAAGATAGTAATTTTCTTTTTAATAAAATCTATAATAAACATGATTTTGCCCAAAGAGGCCCTTAATTATGCATTTTTGGTATAATATGCAGGAATAAGTTAGAAAAATGCTTTCTTATCGCTGCTTTTGGTGTCGATTTTTCATATATTTACCATTGCTTGCTTACATGTTTTCGTTTGCCAATGGGGTGGTGAAGGGCCTTTTACATAAAAAAAGGTGCTTGCTGTTTAAAAAAAGGTGCTGTTGTGAACAGTCAAGCCCCCTATGCACAATAAAAAAATGTCTGTATGCGCTGTTTTTCGTTTAAATTTATTAATTTTGCAGTCAGAAAGCAGCGCTCCGGTCTGCCGCTTGTCCTTTGTGGCAAGAGGAAAGTCCGGGCGGCACAGGACGCTCCACTTCCGAAAGTAGAAGCTATTGGTGACAGTAGGATATGGCAGAAGAAAACAACCGCCCGCCGAAAGGAGGGTAAGGGTGAGAAGGTGGTGTAAGAGACCACCAGCCACAGGGCGATCTGTGGGCTGTGTCATCTGGAGGCCGCAAGTTCGCGTAAACCATTGTTTGAGGATTGTCCGTCCGACCTTTGTGACAATGGAGGGTAGAATGCTTGAGCTATGGGGTGACTCATAGACTAGATAAATGGCAGACACCGTCGTCTTTTTTTAGGATGGCGGGGACAGAACCCGGCTTATAGGAGCGCTGCTCTCTTTTTTTCTTGCGCGGTGCAAACGTTATGATTTGTCTTGCTTGGTGCAAACGTTATGGCGCAAGGAGAAATTGTTTTAATGCCTTTCCTTATATAACACAAAAAACGAATCCGTAAATCATGAATATCAAAAAAATAATAGGTTTCTTTCGTCACGACATGTGGCACATTAAGCGTGATGAGGTGTCGCCGTTGGCCTTTTTTGCCGTCGGGGTGCTGAAGAAACTGTATATTTCTATCGAATTTTTTACCACACGACGCGTCATAGATATGGCATCGGCGCTTACATACAGCACCTTGCTTGCCATTGTCCCCATTTTTGCCGTCGTGTTTGCCATTGCTCGTGGCTTCGGCTATAACAAATATATCGAGCTGTGGTTTAGAGAGTCGTTGTCAAGTCAGCCACAGGCCGCCGACACCATTATTGCGTTTGTCAACTCTTACCTCGTCCATACGAAGAGCGGCGTGTTCTTTGGGGTCGGCTTGGTGTTCATGCTCTTCACGGTACTAATGCTTACGGCCAATGTGGAAAAGACGTTCAACTCTATATGGCAGGTTAAGCACCCTCGTAGCGTGTATAGGGCTGTGACCGATTATCTTGCCATGCTTTTCCTTGTGCCGATCGTCATCGTGGTGACGTCGGGCGTTAGTATCGTTGTTGCAACGTTGGCGGGACAGGCCAACGACTATATTGTGCTTGGCTCTGTCATGCGCGTTACGGTTGACGTGCTGCCTTATGTGCTCATGTCGGTGGTCTTCATGGGCCTTTATCTCTTTATGCCAAACACCAAGGTGCGGTTCTCGGTTGTCGTTATACCGGGCATCCTTGCGGGCATTGCCATGCAGGTGTTGCAGCTGTTCTACATCCATGCCCAGATCTTTCTGTCGTCTTACAACGCCATCTACGGCTCGTTTGCCGCACTTCCGCTCTTCATGCTTTGGGTACAGATCTCGTGGACAATCTGTCTTTTTGGCGTGGAGCTGTGTTACACCAACCAGAACATGGACGAGTTGTCGTTCATGACCTACACCTCGAAGATCAGCCATCGTTACAAACTGCTGCTCAGCGTCACCCTTATGTCGCACATCTGTCATCGTTTTGCTGAAGGACGCAAGCCATACACAGCTCTTGATCTGAAGATGATGACAGACATACCCATACGCATAACCCAAGATCTGCTTTACAACCTTGTGAACGTTGGCTTGTTAAGCGAAAACTCGGCTGAGGGTAAGGACGCGGAGCCTACCTATCAGCCTGCCCTATCGTTGGAGCACATCACCATTGGCTCTATTGTGGAACGCCTTGACAGTCTGGGCGAGTGGCATCTTGACATTGACGTTCGCAAGCAGTTGGAGAATGTGTCATGGAGAGAATACATGCGTGAGCGCAAAGCTTATCTCGACAACCTGCGTAAGATAGGTATCGTGTAGAGCTGTTAAGGTTCTTATATATAATAAGGTGTAGCTGTTTGCGAAAATCTTTTCTCGCTCTGACATCTTTTCTGTCTTTTCCCTTAGGCTTGGCACATCTTTTGTTGTGTTCTTAATAAAAATGGAGGACAAAGATTATGGCATTTATTGATTACTACAAAATTTTAGGCGTAGACAAAAATATACCTCAAAAAGATGTGCGTAAGGCTTATCTGAAGCGCACAAAGCAGTTTCATCCTGACCTTCATCCAAACGATCCGAAGGCCAAGGCAAAATTTCAAGCTCTTAACGAAGCTTACGATGTAATAAACGACCCTGAGAAACGTAAACTCTATGACCAGTATGGTGAGAGATGGCGTGAGGGACAGGCGTTTGGCGGTGCTGGCGGCGCAGGACAGTCGTATCAATGGGGTGGAGGAGAAGGCTCTCCATTCGAAGGCTTCGATTTTTCAAGCTTCGGAGCAGGTGGCGGAGGCTTCTCAAGCTTCTTCCAAGACCTCTTCGGGCGCGGCGCACAGGCCAACACGCGCAGCAAGGCAAGCAGACGCAACACCGGCGAGATGAATGCCACGGTAAACATTGACCTCTACACGGCTTTGCTCGGTGGAGATGTCATAATACAGATGGGTAATGGCTCAAAGATAAAGCTTAAGGTAAAACCTGAAACACAGAACGGCACAAAGGTGCGTCTGCGTGGTAAGGGTTACGACCGTGGCGATGGTACCATGGGCGACATGATTATAACCTATAACGTGACGTTGCCGACAAACCTCTCTGAACATCAGAAGACCTTGCTGCAACAAATGCGCGACGAATAGTTGTTGCCCATTAGCCTCACTCGCGAAACGAGTTGACTTACTTTTTAACTCCCAACAATGTATATATATGCGAAACTTGAGTTAATTTATCTTAATTCTTTGGCTTGGCACTCTCTATATGATGTTGGGTAAGAAAAAATGAGTAACTTTGCACGGCCGTCACGAGATGGCGGCATTTAATTCAAACCTCAAAAAATAAAAATTAAAAAATGGCAACAAAAATCAGATTGCAGCGCGGCGGTCGTAAAGGCTATGCTTTCTATAGCATCGTAATCGCTGACGCAAGAGCACCACGTGATGGTAAATTTACTGAGAAGATTGGTACTTACAACCCTAACACCAATCCTGCAACCGTAGATTTGAATTTTGATCGCGCTCTCTACTGGGTAGAGACAGGCGCACAGCCCACCGACACCGTACGCAACATCCTGAAGGATGAGGGCGTTTACTTGATGAAGCATCTTCGCGGTGGCGTTAAGAAGGGCGCTTTCGACGAGCAGGCTGCTCAGACAAAATTCGACGCATGGAAGGCAGACAAGGTTAACGGCCTGAACGCTATCCGTGAGAAAGAGGCTGCCGCCAAGAAGGAGGCTGCCGCTAAGGAGCTTGAAGCAGAGAAAAAAGTGAACGAGGCTATCGCCAAGAAGGTAGCAGAGAAGAAGGCTGCTGAGGCAGCTGCCAAGGCTGAGGCTGAGGCTGCCGCTCAGGCTGAGGCTACTCCCGCTGAGGGCGAGGCTCCTGCAGAGGCTTAATGCGCTTTGATGCATAAGCTGAAGATATGAAGCGCCTAAACACTCTTTACATGAGGTGTTTAGGCGCTTCTTTCAATTAAAATAGATTTTTTTAATAAAACACATACACTCAAATAATATGAAAGCATTTGTTTTTCCCGGTCAGGGAGCACAGTTTGTAGGTATGGGTAAAGACCTATACGACAACAATCCCTTGGCAAAAGAACTCTTTGACAAGGCCGATGAGATTCTCGGCTTTAGCATCACTAACGTGATGTTCAATGGCACAGACGAAGAACTGAAGCAGACAAAGGTCACACAGCCTGCTGTGTTCCTTCACAGCGTTGCCTCGGCTCTCTGCCTTGGCGACGACTTCAACCCTTCAATGGTTGCCGGCCACTCTCTTGGAGAGTTTTCTGCTCTCGTAGCTGCTGGCGCCCTGAGCTTTGAGGATGGCTTGAAGCTTGTCAGCGCACGTGCCACGGCCATGCAGAAGGCTTGCGAGGCTGCTCCTGGCACCATGGCTGCTGTTATCGGTCTGCCCGACGGGACCATTGAGAACATCTGTGCTGAGGTAAGCAAGGACGGCGAGATTGTGGTTGCTGCCAACTATAACTGCCCCGGTCAGCTGGTTATCAGCGGCACCATGGAAGGTATCAATGCAGCATGTGAAAAGCTGAAGGCTGCCGGTGCAAAGCGTGCCCTGCCTCTGAAGGTTGGCGGTGCGTTCCACTCTCCTCTCATGCGCCCTGCCAAAGAAGAGTTGCAGAAGGCTATCGAGGCTACCGAGTTTAAGGCTCCACGTTGCCCCGTTTATCAGAACGTGGACGCAAAGCCCTACACAGACCCTGTTGCCATCAAGGCAAACCTCATCGCACAGCTCACAAGCAGCGTGCGCTGGACAGAGACCGTGAACAACATGATTGCCGACGGTGCTGACGACTTCACCGAGTGTGGTCCAGGCAAGGCTCTTCAGGGCATGATTGGCCGCATTGACAAGAATGTGGCTGCTCACGGCATTGCTTAAGACCGTAGCCGCTCTAACACCCCAGCATTTGACAGACTCTGAATAAAAACAATCCCTATTGCGCAGAGCATGTGTGATAGGGATTGTTTCGTTTACTGCATTTTTTCTACAGCAGACTTCTATGGCTAATAAAATAATAATTTACCAGATTTTTACCCGACTTTTTGGAAATACCAACTTTACCCGCACCTTTAACGGCTCTCTGAAAGAGAACGGTAGCGGCAAGATGAACTTTTTTGATGACGATGTGTTGCGCCGCATACGCACGATGGGCGTTAGCCATGTGTGGTTCACAGGCGTGCTGCGCCACGCATCTGCCACCGACTATTCTTCGTATGGCATACCTCGTCAGCACCCTGCCGTTGTGAAAGGAAAGGCGGGATCACCCTACGCCATCTGCGACTATTATGACATCGACCCCGATCTCGCCGAGGATGTGCCTGGACGAATGCGAGAGTTTGAAGAGCTGTTGGCTCGCACACATAAGGCTGGCATGAAGGTTGTCATCGATTTTGTGCCTAACCATGTGGCACGACAATATCATTCAATAGCTAAACCCGAAGGAGTGGACGATCTTGGCGCAAACGATAATGTCGACATGCATTTCTCGGCGTCAAACAATTTCTATTATTGTCCGGGACAACGCTTCGCACCTACTTTCGATATAAAGGCAGACGAGAAAGAGGCCTATTGTGAATATCCGGCCAAAGCCACAGGCAATGACCGTTTCGATGCTCATCCCGACCGCAACGACTGGTATGAGACGGTAAAGCTCAACTATGGTGTCGACTATTGCGACCTCGGCGGTCGTTCTGAACATTTCTCGCCTGTGCCCGACACATGGAAGAAGATGACCGACATTCTGCTCTTCTGGGCTGCAAAGGGTGTCGATGCTTTCAGATGTGACATGGCAGAGATGGTGCCATACGCATTTTGGAGCTATGCCACAACAGAGGTGAAGAGACAATATCAAAATGTCCTGTTCATTGGAGAGGTCTATAACCCATCGTTGTATCGCACTTACATTGGCGCTGGCTTCGACTATCTCTACGACAAGGTGGGCATGTATGACACCATGCGCAACGTCATGTGTGCAGGATGGCCGACGACAACCATCACCAACGCTTGGCAGAGCGTGGACGACATCAACGACCACATGCTCTATTTTCTTGAGAACCACGACGAGCAACGCATAGCAAGCGATTTCTTTGCTGCAGATGCACGCAAGGGAGTGGCTCCCATGCTTTGTCTGGCTCTCATGCGCAACAACCCGTTGATGGTTTATGCAGGACAAGAATATGGCGAGCGTGGTATGGACACAGAGGGCTTCAGCGGGCGCGACGGACGAACAACCATCTTCGACTATTGGAACGTCGACTCGCTCTATCATGCCTTCGTGAACAAGGACATGCTCACAGCCGAGGAGAAAACTCTGCATTCCGATTATCAAGCCATCATGCGCCTTGCTTCGGAGGAAAAGGCTGTGACGAGCGGTCTCTCGTTTGACCTCATGTATGTGAACCGGCAAATAGCCGACCGCATCTACGCCTTTATGAGAAAGAGCGGCGATGAGGTGCTGCTTGTTGTTGCCAATTTTGGTGCTGCGGATGCCGATTGTGACGTGTGCATTCCTGCTCATGCCACCAACTATCTGCAACTTCCCACAGCCGTTTATAAGGCTGTTGACCTGCTCTCGGGCGACGAGAAGGATGTGTGCATAGAGTCTGGATGCAGCGTGGCTTTGAATGTGCCTGCCTATGGAGGACGAGTGTATAAATTTAAAACATCACAAAAGAGTATGAACAGCGACGAGTTTATTATGAATGAGCACAACAAAGACGAGTTTCCGCCGGCCCATACGGCAGAACATCTGCTCAACCAGACCATGATTCGTATGTTCGGATGCGGACGCTCCAACAACGCTCACATTGAACGCAAGAAAAGCAAAATGAGCTATGTGCTCGATCATAAGCCCACGCGCAAGGAAGAAAAGGAGATAGAGAGCCGCATGAACGAGCTTATCGCCGATGACCTGCCCGTCACTTATGAGTTTGTCGATAAGGACAATCTGCCACAAGGCATAAGCGTCGACAAATTGCCTGGCGATGTGTCGCAGAAGGTGCGTCTTGTTCGAATTGGCGATTATGACGTGTGTCCATGCATCGGCAAGCATGTGCGCTCAACGGCGCAGATCGGACGCTTCGAACTGCTCGGAACCAACTGGGATGAGGCTTCTCACACGTTCCGTGTGCGCTTTAAGATAGTGTAAAAAACTAAAACCTTAACGGCAGACCCTAAAGGATAATCTCTCTAAAAAGGATAATCTCTCTAAAATGATGATCTCTCTATGAGAAAGGTGTTTTTAGGGTTTGCCATTAAAACTGTTTGCACAAAACCGCGTTTTCTTTGTCAATATGCAAACTGTTTTTTGAAAATAGCAAATTTTTTCTTTCCTTTGCAACCGTAAAATGTCAAAAGTGCAGCAAAAGGATAATGTTCCTATACTTACAATCACGGGTTCCGATGGAACGGGTGGATCAGGAGTGCAGGCCGACATCAAGACAGTATCGGCTTTGGGAGGTTATGCCGTCACGGCCATAACATCGATAACCGTTCAGAACACTCTCGGCATTCAGGAGTTTTATGACCTTCCTGCCGACACCGTGACAGGTCAGGTAGAGGCAATCGTAAACGATGTGCAGCCAAAGGTTGTGAAGATAGGCATGATAAGACGCTCTGATGTCATGGTGGCTGTGGCTAAGGCCATTGAGCGCTATAAGCCCGACGTGGTGATTTATGACCCCGTGGTTGTGTCAAGCAAGGGCGATGTGCTCATGTCGCTCGACCTGTTAGGGGCCATGCGACAATGGCTGTTGCCGTTGTGCACGCTCGTGGTACTGAAGAAGTCGGACGCTGAGCACATTCTCGGTCGGAAGATAGGTTCTTCCTCTGCTGGCGATTTGTTGAAGCTTGGTTGTGGCAACGTGCTCATGCATTGTGGCAACATCATGGCCAGCTCCAACACCGATGTGCTTATCACGGGCGACGGCGATGATCCGACGTTTATAACCAACCTGTGCAGCGAGATTCCTGGGCTCGACAACCACGGCATGAGCGGCAACCTCTCGGCAGCCATAGCTGTGTTCTGTGCCAAGGGTCAACCGCTGGATGAGGCTGTGCGCAACGCTTCGGTGTGGATGGCTAACCTCTTTGCAGAGAACAGACCGCTGACGGGTCGTGGCAACGAGCTGTTAAACGAGTTTGTGAACGAAATAGCTGAACATTTTGCCTCGCACAACGATGTGAGGTTTTATGCCGACCGCTTGAACGTGAGCAGCACATACCTCGCTCAGGTCACGAAACGCATTGCAGGCAAGGCACCGAAAGTGATTATTGACGAGTATGTGGCATCTGAAGCCCAGTCGATGCTGGTGTCGTCAACAAAAACGGTTCAGGAGATCGCTTATGCGTTGGGATTTTCATCGCAAGCCCATTTCACCAAGTTCTTCAGAAAGGCTGTGGGCTGCACGCCAAGCGAGTATAGGCGCACAAGATGACGCTCAGCGTTACTGTTCCTTCTCTTGTTACACATGGCATGAACATACGGAAAACAATGTAACACAAAGAAAAAATAAAGCAAATGAACAAAGAAAGACAAACTCTCAACCGCAACCTTGCACAGATGCTTAAGGGCGGTGTTATCATGGATGTAACAACCCCTGAACAGGCTAAGATTGCTGAGGCTGCAGGTGCTTGTGCCGTTATGGCTCTTGAGCGCATTCCTGCCGACATTCGTGCTGTTGGTGGCGTATCGCGCATGAGCGACCCGAAGATGATCAAGGGCATCCAGGAGGCCGTCTCTATCCCTGTCATGGCAAAGTGTCGTATCGGACATTTTGCAGAGGCTCAAATTCTGCAGGCTATCGAGATCGATTATATTGACGAGAGCGAGGTGCTCTCACCTGCCGATGATGTTTACCACATTGACAAAAACCAGTTTGACGTGCCCTTCGTCTGCGGCGCAAAGAACCTTGGCGAGGCTCTGCGTCGAATAGCAGAAGGTGCCACTATGATCCGCACCAAGGGAGAGCCGGGAACGGGCGACGTGGTTCAGGCTGTGCGCCACATGCGCATGATGCAGAGCGAGATCCGTCGTCTCACATCTATGGCAACAGACGAGCTTTATGAGGCAGCAAAGCAGCTACAGGTGCCTTACGAGCTCGTGCAGTATGTTCATGACAACGGCAAGCTGCCTGTTGTCAATTTTGCTGCTGGCGGTGTAGCAACACCTGCCGATGCTGCTCTCATGATGCAGCTGGGTGCAGAGGGTGTGTTCGTCGGTTCAGGCATCTTCAAGAGCGGCAACCCTGCCAAGCGTGCAGCTGCCATCGTGAAGGCTGTGACCAACTATAACGACGCCAAGATGTTGGCTGAGCTTTCAGAGGATCTGGGCGAGGCCATGGTAGGCATCAATGAGCACGAGATAGAGCTGCTCATGGCTGAGCGTGGCAAGTAAGCCGTTTTATCAAGCTTATAAAGCATTGTCTTTAGGCAAAAAGCAAAACATCAAAGAAAAATGAAGATTGCAGTATTGGCTTTGCAGGGAGCTTTTATCGAGCATGAACGCATGCTCGAGAAGCTTGGTGCAGAGTGTTTCGAGGTGCGTCAGTTGGCCGACTGGCAGCAACCCAAAGATGCGTTGGTCATTCCTGGTGGAGAGAGCACCACACAGCTAAAGCTCCTCAAGGACCTTGCGCTGCTTGAGCCCGTGCGCGAATATATAGAGCACGGCGGTGCGGTGTTTGGCACCTGTGCCGGTCTCATCCTGCTCTCAAAACATGTGCAAGGGGAGGAGTTTGACCGCATCTCCACCATGGACACCGAGGTGTGTCGTAACGCTTATGGCCGTCAGCTTGGCAGCTTTTATGCAGAGGCAGAGATGAATGGTGTGGGTGTTGTGCCCATGACTTTTATCCGAGCACCTTACATAAAAAGTGTTGAGTCTCCAGCCGAGGCTCTTGCCGTTGTCGATGGTCACATCGTGGCAGCACGGCAGGGTCGACAGCTCGTCACGGCTTTTCACCCTGAGCTTAACGAAGACACACGCGTGCATGAATATTTCCTTAGGGAGATTGTCGGAAAATAAACCAACTTAAATAGATAAAAGGCAATGTCGGATAGAAAATCTTTGATATTGCCTTTTTTTCTTCGTCATTACCTTTTTTCTCTGTCTCCGTTATTCCCTTTTTTCTGTTTTCGTCATAGCGCAACCAATTATCAGGTTATTCAAAATGCAGAAGTTAATAATCAAAAAAAACAAAAAATAAAGTTTTCGCACAAAGAGATAAATGTTATATGGGATGGTTCTTTATTTTAATATTTCATCTAATCTGTAATGAAAACGGAGAAATGTTGAACTTTTATTCTGGCAAATTGGTTGACATGCCTCGCAAGTGATACAGTTATTCAACAGAGTATGGGGATAAGGTGAAAATCATTCAACCAATCTCAGGCTTACAGTACAAATCCATTCAACTTTTCTAGGGTAGTACAGTTGCGATTCGTAAGTGACGTGTTAACGCTTCCTAAGTGACGAGTTTACGCTTCCTAAGTGACGTGTTTGCGCTTCGTAAGTGACGTGTTAAAAAACGCATACGATGGTGTTTCCCTCTTTTTGTCTCATTTTATTGCACCTTCTTTCCCTTCCATAAAAAAAAAGGCAATGCCCAAGATTATCCATCTGGCATTGCCCTTTCTTGTATTCGCTTTTCTTGAAAAACGTTGTTTTCTTAAAACCTTTTTCCTTTACTTTTCTTATTTCGTCTCAATCTCTTCCTTCATGTCTATGAACTGCTTCTTGCTGTCATAGAACTCATACTGCAAGAACGAAAGTTTTTGAGATGAGAGGATGTGAACGCCGAAACCATATTTGAGCTTCCATTTCAGCTTGAGCGAGAACAGACCCTTGTTGATGAACGCGGCAACGTAAGGATGGACATAAAGATAGAATGTCTTTATTCCAATCTTGTTTACCAGCTGGTCAATCTTGCTTTCGAGCTGCTCCGTGAAGAGAATGCTTGACTTAATCTTGCCTGTTCCAAAGCATGAAGGACAGGTCTCCTCAACATTAACGTCCATGGCAGGGCGCACACGCTGGCGTGTAATCTGCATCAGTCCAAACTTGCTCAGAGGCAAGATGTTGTGGCGTGCGCGGTCCTTCTGCATGTTCTTGCACATGCGCTCGTAGAGCATCTGCCGGTCCTCGGCGAGGTTCATGTCTATAAAGTCGACAACGATGATGCCACCCATGTCGCGTAGGCGGAGCTGGCGTGCAAGCTCGTCGGCGGCTCCCAAGTTCACGTCAAGGGCGTTGGCTTCCTGTCCGTTGTCAGAGTGGGAGCGGTTCCCGCTGTTCACATCGACAACATGCAGGGCTTCTGTGTGCTCTATTATAAGATAAGCGCCATGTTTGTAATTGACGGTTTTTCCGAAGCTCGACTTTATCTGCTTTGTGACGTTGAAATTGTCGAAGATTGGCACCTTGCCTGTGTACAGTTTCACGATGTCGGCTTTGTCGGGCGCAATCATCGTTACATAGTGTTTCACCTCGTTGTAGATAGACTCGTCGTTTACATAGATGTTCTCGTAAGTGGGGTTGAACAAGTCTCTTATCAAGGCTACTGCTCGTCCTGTTTCCTCAAAGATAAGTTGTGGGCGCTGTTGTGTTTTCTGGACCTTTGTGAGTGCTTCTTCCCAACGCTTGTTGAGAATTTTCATCTCCATGTCCAGTTCGGCAACTCTCTTGCCTTCAGCCACGGTGCGCACAATGACGCCGCAGTTTTTAGGCTTTATGCTGTTTATGAGTTGCTTAAGGCGTGCTCTCTCTTCGCCGCTCTTAATTTTGCTTGACACCGACACCTTGTCGCCGAAAGGCATGAGGACAAGGTAGCGTCCTGCGAAACTTATCTCTCCTGTAAGGCGTGGACCCTTGGTAGAAATCGGTTCTTTCACGATCTGTACCAACACCTCCTGACCCACCTTCAGGGTATTCTGTACGCTGCCGTCTTTCTTGAGGTCTGGCAGCTTGGTTGCTTTAGCAAATGGAAACAGTTTTCTTCTGTCGCTCTCAACCTGCTTGAGATATTTCTCAAACGAGTTGAACTGGGTTCCCAAGTCAAGATAATGGAGAAAGGCGTCACGCTCATAGCCCACATCCACAAAACAGGCATTGAGACCCGGCATGAGCTTCTTTACCTTTGCTATGTAAATGTTGCCAACAGAGTAGGACACGGCACGCGGCTCATACTGGTATTCTACCAACCGTTTGTCTTCGAGCAGCGCGATGGCCACGTCTTTCTGTTGGACGTCTATAACGACTTCGCTTGTCATTTCTCTTTTTTCCTTTTAATGTTAAAAACAAAAAAGGGCGTGTCAAAGGACCCTCAGTGGATACATTGACGCGCCCCATAACAGAACTTCAATACTGAAGCCAAGTAATTATTTCCCTTAGGGGTTTACTTGCTCTTATGTCTGTTTTTTCTTAATCTTTTTTTACGCTTGTGCGTAGCCATCTTGTGTCCCTTTTTTTTCTTTCCGTTTGGCATAGCTTTAATTTATTAAAATGATTATTATGTGTTATGATGTTTTGTTCCTGTGAAACTTGATTCACTGAAATCAAATTGTATGTGCAGTTTTTTTTATTTGCCTTCCTTCATCTGGTCAACGAAGCATTTTGCTGGCTTAAAGCTTGGCAAGTCGTGAGCCTCGATAATCATTGTGGTCTTCTGAAGGATGTTGCGTGCTGTCTTTGCTGCTCTGTGCTTGATGACGAAGCTTCCGAAACCTCTCAGATAGACGTTCTCCTTATCCTCGAGAAGACTGCTCTTGATCGATTCCATGAAACTCTCAACAACTACAGCCACGTCCTTTTTCTGGAGACCAGTGTTCATGGCTATCTTGTTAATTATATCTGCCTTAGTCATTTGAATGTAATTTTACTTTTATGATTTAACTCTTTTCTTTTCGAAATGCAAAGATACGAGTTTTTCCTTTCATATTAAAATTTTTCTATCTCTTTTTTGTAAATAGGCTCGTTTATTGCCATAATTTTACTAAATGAGGAGACTTTTTTGCTATACCTTAATAGAAATGAGATTGTTCAAACGCTACGTTGTCAAAGATTATGTGGTCATTTGTCTTGTCGAGTTTGAACACATAGTTGTTGAACAACAGCGTGTCGCCTTTGATACTGTATTTTCCGTTCACGGCATAATCTTGTCCGTCTGTAATGCTTATCTGGTTGCCTCTGATGGAGAACGTAAACTCAATATCCTTGCGTGGCGTGCTCCACGATCCTTCTATCCATTTATAATCATCGCTTATCAACCGCGACTCTTCTTCTATGCTTGTAGTGTTGTCCACATTGGTTCTCTCAAACAATGTCGACTCGTCGTTGTCACGGTCATCGTCATAATTGGAAAAGACGTTGTTCACGCATCTGGTGACAACAATGACAACGACAAACAAGATGGTTACAGCAAAGATGATTGTGCGAACAACTTCTTTTCTGTTTATAAACTGATTGTCTGACTTCTTGTTGAGCTTGGCCTTGCCGCTGAGGAGCATGCGCAGGTCGGCATATCGGTCTTGAAGGCTTGAGGTGCTGTTTGAACGTTTAGCTTTTGAGCTTCTTCCGTTATATTGGCTTGTGTGCAGTTTTTTACCATGATCATTGCTTGTTGTCGTGTTTTGACTATACAAGTTGTCGACATTACTGTTTATCTCGTCATCCCCGTTCTTGTCGTCTTCATTTTCTACATTATATATAAAAGGTGTGCCGCAACGAGGACACACACAAGCCTTTTCCAATATGCCTGGAGCTATTTCCTCTTCAAACTTATATTTACATTTAGGACATCTTATTTCCATCTCTTCAAATCATTTTCTGTTTTATGGTTTAATTGTTGGGGTGTTGATAAGCATTCCGTTTTAGAATGCTTGAATATTTATTCCTTATTTTGGTTTTTAGATTTATATTTATCGGCATTTCAGATGTGTTTTGCTTTTCAGCCAACAAGTTCATTTTAGCCAACAAACTCGATCTGGGCTTTTTTGGTTACTTTCCATGTCCCGTCTGTCATCGTTGCTGTTCCTTCCTCACGGGTGATGATGTGTCGAGGAATGGAGCTTGTGGTTGATAGAATCTTGCACACGGGTTTTACAAACTGTGACACGGAGATATTGGCTGTGGCCACGGCATCTGGCGTGTTGAGCATGGTGAAACGGCCGTTGACATTGTCTTTGGTGACAAGACAGTATATTGAGCTTCCAGGTTGTTCCTTTGTGGAAGGTGAACAAAACTCGCCCGAAGGGGTGGGGGCGGAGAAAAACAGAGTTGTCGGTTCTTCGCTTTTGCTTGCTTCAACAACATCTCTTGCTTCGCTTTTGGCTGATGCTTCATTCTTAACACCCCCATCGTTTCCAACAGAATAAGAGCTCTCTATAGACGTGTTTATAGTGGAACCCATGACGTTGTTGTCTTTCAACTTTTTGGCTTCCAAGGTGCTGAGCAGTTGTTCTATTTTCAGATTCTGTTCGTTCAGAGTCTTTTCTATCTCGTTGTTTTTCTTTTCCAGCTGTTCCAACCGCTCGTTTAGGGCTGCGATGAGCTGCTCTGTCGACTCATCGCTTCCTCCCAACATGTTTTTAATGAATGATGCCATTTTTTTTCAGGTTTCCTGTTTTAAGATTGATATCGTTCATGGAGCGTCTCATTCGTCCTTGAGGTTCTCAATGAGATTGTCGCGGATTGCTCCGATGATGGGATAGAAGAACACGGCATCTTCTATTATGTCGTTGCCGTTTTTCTCTTCCATGTTGCGGTTCATAAATTGCCATCCGTTAGCCAAATGGTGCTCCAGATCTTTGCCCACGAGCTGTCTGAAGGTCTGAAGGGCTTTATAGTTGACGAGGAAGGTGTCGACGATATGGATGTCGTCGCACATTGTGTTGAAGAAGTTGTTAAACTCTTCCACGCTCTTCACCACCATGTCGCGCACCTCTTGATGCTGCATGTCGTCATAGCGAATTTGCTCCTTGTCTGTGTTTGAGAACACATATTTGAGATTGCTGTCGTAGCTGTCGAGCATGGTGTTGAGCTTCTCCACATCCATTATGCCTGACGCTGTCCGTGTTTGCATGAGAGCACCACGGCAGGTTATCTGCTTTGGTTCGTTGCGTTCCATGATCACGCTCAGACCATCTTCGCCAGCGGTCTGACCATACACCTTTTCAAAGATGTAACGTGTTATTTGGTCGAGGTCGCGTTGTGATCCAACGATGTCGAGCACCTTTGACCCTGTGCCGCTGAACATGACGCTTCTCGGCATCTCTATCTGTCGATGGCGCATCATGCTGGCAACATAATAGATTATAGCGCTGTAGAAATAGACAAACACCACTTTGCGCGTTGTGTCCTCGTTCAGACGCAGATTATAGCTGAACGTGTCGTTTCCGCGTGTCACCTTGTTGTTCTCTATGGAGAAGAGGAAGGCGTTTATGTCCTCCGATCTGCGCTTGTTCTCAATGTCTGCAAGAATGCCGCTAAGCTCACCGTAGCGGTCGTCGTCGCCATCGAAAAGCTGTCTGAAATAATGGACATATTTTTGTGTCATGGGGTTGCTGTCGCCGTGTGGCACATCGCTAAACGCGTCGCCAAACAGCACGTTGGCGGCAAATCTGAATGATGTCACTATTGACGGTTGGCTTGCTCCTGGTTCAAAGACTACAACGTCGCTGGACCCGCCGCCAATGTCGATGCTGGCCACGCTCGATGCTGCTCCTCTAAACTTGCTTGAACATTTGTAATAATAGTAGGGCGCTACAGATTCTGACATCTGCACAATGTTGTCGGCAGCATTTCGCAGGCCGAAGACGTTGCCCATAATCTTGTTCCACATTTCGCCCATTTTTCTTACGTTTCCTACCTTCATGCTTAAAGGGTAGAACCACACAAGGCGTGTTTTCTGCAAGTCGCCGTTTCCCAACAGCACCTTGGTGCGCATGAGCAGGGCCAGCTCGGTGAGCAGAGCTTTCACTCTTTTGTTGGCTGTTGTTTCTGTGCTCCATTTGAGGTTGGCCACAATGCGGTTGCCGTAGCCCACACTTTCTTTCTCATAAATGAACGGCAGGTTGGCATCGCCAAGACTCACAATCTCGTCGATGGTCGTTGCGTCCATGCGTTCACTTTCAGAAAGGGCTGTGCGCAGAGGGAAAGCATAGTCGGCTCCAATCTCTTTGGGAAGCAACTCTTGCTTCATCAACGCGTCATAGAGAAGATTGCTGCCGTTGTAGAGCGTGGCGAGCAGACGTTCGCGCGTTGTCGACTGCAACGTGAACGTCTCGGGTTGGCCTCCTTCTTGAATGCACTCTATGTGGGTGTTGGTCGTTCCGAAGTCGACAGCAAAGGTGTAGCTCTCGTGTCCTTCAATGTGGTCAGCCCATTTGGGACAGATGACACCTTGTGTCAGGCAGTTGCCGTCGGCATCGGAGAGCGCGAGCTGCATATAGTCAAACTCGTCGGTCACGCGATAATAGGTTGTGCCGACGCGCTTCTCTGCCTTCATGCTGCGTTCTCTGCGGCATAAATGGTCTGGTGCCACTTCGCTCATGTAGCCGTTGTGCATGAAGGAGAGGTCCAAATGGCAATGTTCCATCTGTCCGATGGCTCTATCCACGAGTTGCACGTTATACTGGTTCAGACCCTTGCATCTTACGAAGGGGAACAGGGCTACGGCGAAAGGCACGGTGATGAAATGGCCTCTGTTGTTCTTTGCATCGAACGAGAGATCCCCGTTTTGCGACTCTAAATATGTTCTTGTTAGGGTTATGAATGCTCCTTGCTTCCTTACCGGAATGCGCAGGATGACCTTCACGCTTTCCGTGGCACCCATGCAGCTGCGTTTCATCTCGAACATGGGTAGTCCTGCCACCGTGCCCCATAGGTCGGCAGCATTGAAATAGCGGAAGAACAGAGGTTTTATAGGCAAGAGAAAGCTCTTTGCATCGTTCGTGGCTCCTGTGTCAACACTTGCTATGTTGCCATTAAAGAAGCACTGGTCATCGATGGTGTAGTCGAGCTTAATGAGCGATGGCTGAAGGAAATCGTCATCGGTAAGCCAAGCATATTGGTGCGTTGTGGCAGGCAGAGTGCGTTGCTCGGGCTCCATTGCATAGTCTTTAGGTGTGATGTGTATGGCATCATCCCAATTGTTGGTTATGTATCGCCATGGGTTTGCAGCCGTTGCGTTAAGATCGTTCTGCAGCACGAGAGGCATGTGTTCCTCGTTGTCGGCTTTGCGTGTAGGTCGTAGCATGAAATCGCTCTGCTTGATGTTTTCCAGAATGTCTTGACGCTTTATGCCGTAGAGCGGCATTCCAAGCGTTTCCAAACCACCTTCAAGCTGCTTGTAGTTGCTGTACAGAAAGTTGCGTGCTCTGTCCACACTCTCAATGTCGAGGGCCATTGGGTTTCCTATTTCTCTGACAATCTCGTCGTGCAGCTGTTGAGGCATGAATTCCATGCAGCGTATAATGTAGCTGTTCACCTCGCCGCACCACTCTTTAAGTTGTGGGTAGGCGGTGAAGAGGGCGTAAATGTATTTTACAAAATGTGGTTCCCTCATGTAAAGAGGTCTCCATGAGTCGAAGAGCTTCACGTTCTGTTCCACCTGTAGGTCTATGAGTCCCTTCTCTGCGTTGGGTGAAGCCATGAACAGGGTTACGGGCGATGTGGAACCAATGACCTGGTTGCCGTAAACAAGGAAGAAAATGTTGTCCATCTTGTCAAAGTTGAACGCTTCCTTGTCTTGCTCAAGAAACATCTCTATGGTTTCGCCTAGAAGACGGTGCTGCGGGTTCTCCTTCAGTCGTGCTGTCTCTGCCGTTTTGTTCCATTTTATGATGTGCAGTTTTGTTCCCAACTCTTCCAGGTTGAAGAACAGTTGTGCAATGTCCAACGCACCGGCCACAAGCTTTTCGTCCATCAGCTCGCCTTGCAGGTTATTGTGCATGGCGAGTCGTTGGAATGCGTTCTTTACAAGGTCCATCTGTGCAAACGGGCTTGGTATGGCTGTGCGCGGTTTTTGTGACAGTCCGCCGTTTGGATCGGCAATCATATCAATCTCGTCGGCCGAGTATTGGCTGTTGAGTTCGATCCATCCTTCACCTGTGGTTTTGTTGTTGTAAGATAATATGTTGCTCATTTTTTTCTTCTTGTGTTTACACCACGCCGTTGAATTTGTCGTCCACAATCTTGTCTAACGTCTCGTTGAGGAGCGTCATAAGGCGTGTGGCCACTTGTGACGAGTTGAAACGCGATGCTTTGACAGCTTTCTGAGATGCCGAATTCATGGCGGAGAGTACTGTCTTGTAGTCTATTGTCGATTTGAGAAATCCTGTTTTCGGCTCAATGTCGCGCAAGCAGTCTTTAAGTTTGTCTGTGTCAAGGTTGAATGGTTCAAAGCTTCGCTGGTTGGCTTTCAGCTCCCTTAGCCATTGCAGGTAAGCCACGAAGAATCCGCCAGTCAGCGTTGTGAAGAACGTTGTTGTGAAGAACGTCTTCGTAAGCTCGGGCTTGTCTTGTGTGAAACCGCGTCCCACATCGTTCTTCAACTGATGCGTTATGTACATGTAAGCTAGATGAAACTTAGCCATCTGTTTGTCTATGACCATTCTTGTTGGCAGACCGAGGTCTTTCAGCGTTACAGCCAACTTGTTCGCTGCCAAGCCATATTCTTTGAATATCGGGTTTGTTGCCACTCCGTTTGCCGTGTGCAGTTTGTCGTCGGGTATCTGAAGAAAGTCAATTATTGCCAATGCTCCCACAAACTCCACGATGTGGGCATCGTTTCGTTGCCCGTTGCCTCCGGGGTCGTTGAAATAGGGTGTTGACGGCACTTCGTCGCCAACATAGTAGCAAGCGTTTATTCTTGACAGTCCAGTGTCCTTGCCATCGCGTTTTATGCCTGTCAGGTTGTCGTGATAATAGAACAGTGCCGATTTGGTTTTGCTTATGAAGTCGGCGCGTGAAATGGGGCTGTTCTCGTCTTGCTGAATGTTGAAATAGGGTAGAACGGTGAGTGCTCCAATTTTTGCATCGCGCAGGTCTCCACGGTTGCTTACGTTGGCGTTCATAGCCGCTCCCCTAATGTTTTTCACGATTACAGGATAGCCAGCTGCTCCCGTTCCTCCAAAAATAGAGCTTACCACGAACACGCGGTCTGTCTTTTGGAACACGTTCGAAAACTGTTTAAACTCGTTGCTGTCCTTGAACATGTTCAGGGCCACGCTGCCAATGTTCGGGCTTCCGACGAAGCCAATGTCCATTTTTGTGTCAAGCTGCGCGCGAGAAAACATCATGGAGCAAAGAGCTTGGTTGGCGCTGTCGAGGGTGTTGAAAGAAATGAAGGAAGCAAACTTTTTAGAGTCTACTCCTCCCATATTGAACAGGAAAGTGTCGGGGAGCTCTTCTGCTGCAGGTATAATGTCGCTTAGTGTGGAAATCTTTGCTGCGAAAAATCCGGCGTCCACATCGCTGCGCTCACCGTAAAGCTCCTTTCTTATCTGTTTATATCCTCGAAGCAGATTTTCTGTGCGCTTGAGGTCTTCATTGGCCTTGTGCGGGTCAATAATCATGGGCACAATCTCAAGAGGCATGTTGTGACCATCGGCATCAGTAGGCAGAATGCCTGCTGCAAGCTGCATGACGAGCGGTCTGAGCACTCTTGAGCCCGTGCCGCCTACAAGGAATAGAAATAGTCTCACTTTTTTGTTGTTAAGTTACGAGTTATGAGCTTTTTAGCTTCTTGTAATGAACGAATGAAGGAACGTGTGCTGACGGGTGTGTCGTGCTACGTTTCTTTCCTACTTTGTAAATGAACCTGTCCTTCTCCTACTCGGGGAATGGTGTGTGTCGGCAGTTGGAGCTCCACCATCTCATGGCAAATGAAGCCACGATGAAGAGCACGGCCTCTATCAATGTTTCGCACAGGACAAAATGGAATGCTGGTACACCAAAGTAGAGTTGCATCTGTTCCATAGTGCTTGTTATGTGGAAATAGCTTGCCAGACCGCTCACCACGATGGCACAGCCTAACATAACAGCCCAATGATACCAGCGCGAGAACCTTACAGAGTTTATAACGTAGTAGAACACAGCTGCAAATGCCCAAGCTGTTACAACGACAATCATGGCGTTGCTGAAATAGAGATGACTATTGTACATCTCGTTAGAGAACTCTGTGTCGTAGAACAGACTTTCGAAAATCTGTGCCGGAAAGACGAGCATCAGAACTGAAATTACGATGCCGCCAATGAGTAATATGCCGTTCTTCATTTTCTTTTTTTCAATTGTTTTTATTCCATCTCAAGTTTTATCTCAAAATGTCCCTCTCCACTACTGTTACGTTGATAAGAATCGTAAATGCCGCCGAGGAGATATTTCAGGGCGAAGGTGGTGCTTTTAAATGATGGCGCTTGCATGTTGGTGTCATCATCGCTTGACGATTCGTTAATCCACGTTGGCAGGTTATTGCGCAATTTTATCACAACCTCTTGTTTGTGGTTTATCTTTTTTGTTTCAAGCACAAAGATGTGTGTTGCCGAGCCAATGTATTTCTTTTCTGCCGGTGTGATGTCCTGTCGCTTTATTGGTGTAATGGCGCATATTTTTACAGGGTCGTCAGAGCTCACCTCATAGTTGTTCTTGTTGCAGAGCGTGTTCTTGTCGATGAGCATGCCTCCGAGGTCAACAGCAAGAGCCAAACGAATGTCTCCCGAATTAGGATCGGCCTCCATGTTCTCAACGCGTGTTATCTGCGAGCCTTGTCCGCGCACAGGCTGGAATCGCCCTCTTATGGCATCGTTGCGTAGAAGCAACGAGTAGTGGGGGTGGTAAATGGGAGCTGCCTCAAAAAGGCACATCTGCTCGAAGCCAGGCAGATTGTTAAACTGTGCGAACGTGCTGTAGTTCTGGTCTTTTGTAAGTCGAGCCATGTTGGCGTTGCTTCCCACTACAATGATGTAGTAGGGGCGTTGCCCGTTGTAGGCCAGTCCTTTAGACGGACTGTTGTATGGGTAATAGAGTCCGTTGTAGCTGCTGTTCATCTTTATCACAAGCATGGCCTTGTTTTTTACGCTTGTTTTGAAAACAGCGTTTGTCATGCCTTGTGCTTCTGCAAACACCTTTTGTGGGTTTACGCCTTGCATGGCTCGTGTAGAGTAGATCATGTCGGTCACCAATATGGACAGGTCGTCTTGCGAGGTGTTGTTGAGAATGGTGTCGAAGATCCGTGCAAAGTCGGTGTAGGAAGCGTCCCCCAAACCCTTTGTCGCTTCAAAGATGTTGTTGTCGGCAATGAAGCTGCTTAGACCTTTAGGGTATGGGGTTATGGTGCTGTTGACGACAAAGATCTTGCCGTCACCACCTTCTGATGGCATGCTGTTAAGCAGCTTCACAATGGCTGCCTTAAACCGTCCGTCGCCCTGAGGCGCGTCATACGCCGTCATGCTTCCTGAACGCTCAAGATAGAAATTGACCTTGATGTGGTTGCTTGCTCCTACGCCCGTAAACATTATCTCCAAGGGCGGACGTCGTTGGGCGAACATGTCGCTTATGTAAGCCTTCACCTTTTCTGTGTCCATGCTGTCGCCGTTGTAAAACTCGCTCATCTTTGCCTTGTGGCTGTCTATGAACGAGGTTATGCGTGCCCAGTCGGCATTGTCGATGGTTGCGTCTTCTGCCGCCAGCTCCACGAGCATGCGGTCGAAGGTGTTATGTGTTTCGTCCGTGCAAGCCGCCAATGTTATTGTTGTGGCAGCTATTGCACCGGCAAGAATGGTTCTAATTGTTTTGTTCATGAACGTTAGACGTTGTGTTTGGTCTTTTTGTTGCGTTGTGTTAAACAACATGATGCAAAAATACAAAAAATATTTTAATTATGTGCTCAAAATCAATATATTTGACCTTGTTGTCTGTTATTTTTTGTTCTTCTCCTGTTGCCTGCTTCTTAAGCCGAAACGTGTTGTCAGTTAGCCCATTGCGCTTCAAGAGCGTGCCATATATTGTATCTCGTTTCTGGAGAGACGCTTTCCATCTGTTTGAAAATGCCAGCGGTGGAGGTGCGATGCGACAGTTGTTCATACGGGCAGAGTTTCTTCTGTTTCTCATATCCTGAAGCAAGAGCGTGGGCTGCAATGTCGCTTTCCAGCTCAAGACACAGGGGGCGTATGATGGTAAGAGGCATCTTGTCCAACTTATAGGTTGGCGGCATGGATGAGAACTGCCCATGAAACATGAGATTCATGATTGCCGTGTGCATGATGTCGTCGTTATGGTGACCTAAGGCCAGTTTGTTGCACCCAATGGCTTGTGCCAACTCAAAGATGGCTTTACGTCGATACCATGAGCAAAGGAAGCACGGACTCTTTCTTCGGTCTGTCTGAGGGTCAAACTCGGTCTCCAGAATGTGCAATTTCACTCCAAGGTTTTCTGAAAACTTCTGTAGGTAAGAGCAGTCTGACTCGTAACTGATGTTGCGCATGCGTACATGCACCGCTTCTACCTCAAACCGTGGTTTGAAGATGCGGCTTCTCTTGGCAAGCGCTTCAAGCAGAAAAAGCGAGTCTTTTCCTCCTGACAGGGCCACGAGCACCCTGTCGCCGTCTTCAATCAGCTGGTAGGTGGTCAGCGCTCTGCGGAATCGTTTCTCTAACCGTTTTTCTATGGTTTTGTCTCTGTCTTTTTCTGTTGCTTTCTCTGTCTCTTCCATTGAACTAAAATGTTATTTAAGAAACGCCAACCATACGGCGCCGACAAGCAGTACGAAAGCCAGAATGTGGTTCCATTGCAACTGCTGGTTCTGAAACATCACGTTGGCAATAATCACGAACACGGTAAGGCTTATGCATTCTTGTATCACTTTCAATTGTATGAGTGAGAACGGGCCGCCGTTTCCCATGAAGCCTATTCGGTTGGCAGGCACCTGACAGCAATATTCGAAGAAGGCAATGCCCCATGAAAAGGCAATGATGCCTATTAACGGCCATGAAGCCGTTGTTCCGTTTTGTTGCAGACGCAAGTGGCCGTACCACGCCAGCGTCATGAAGATGTTGCTCAAGATGAGCAACAGAATGGTGTAAATTGCGTTCATATATCTCTGTTCTTATCTTCTTATCTTTTCTTTTATGTTTTTGTTATCTTTTATCTTCTCTTGATTCTTTATTTTGCCGGGGTGTAAACATTAAAAGTCTCCCACAGATTTTTCACAGTCCTTCAGATCTCTCTTTACGTTTACATGTCATAAAGATCTGTGGTTCGATGTGTAATCTGTGGGAGCTTTAAGCCTATTTAATTATGTTTTTTCTTACTTTTTCTCCTTTTCCCTTACTTTTTTCCCATCAACATCTTGTCCATGTTGTAAGCAGCTTTTCTGCCGTCGCCCATGGCAAGGATAACGGTTGCTCCGCCGCGTACGATGTCACCACCTGCAAACAGCTCAGGACGAGAGCTTTGCATCTGGTCATTCACGGCTATAGTGTTCTTTCGACCCAGCTCGAGTCCGGGGATTGATTTGGGAACCAGTGGGTTAGGTGACACGCCCACAGCCACCACGACAAAGTCGGCGTCAACGGTCACAGTCTTTCCTTCTACGGGAACCGGACTGCGGCGGCCTGATGCGTCGGGCTCTCCAAGCTCCATCACCTGCAAGACAGCTTGCTTCACGGCGCCGTTCTCATCGGCAATGTATCTTATAGGATTATGCAGAGTGAGGAATTTTATTCCTTCCTCCTTAGCATGCTTCACCTCCTCCAGACGAGCAGGCATCTCCTGTTCAGAGCGACGGTAAACGAGCGTCACGTCGCCGCCAAGGCGTTTGGCTGTGCGGCACGAGTCCATGGCTGTGTTTCCTCCTCCCACGACGAGCACATGGTGTCCAGGGTTTATGGGCGTGTCGGTGTGTGGGTTGGCTGCATCCATGAGGTTCACGCGTGTGAGATATTCGTTTGATGACATGATGTTAAGGCTGTTTTCGCCAGGAATGTCCATGAAGCGTGGCAGACCTGCTCCGGAACCCACGAAGATGCCTTTAAAACCTTGCTGCTCAAGCTCTTCAACTGATATGGTCTTGCCAACAATGCAGTCGGTCACAAAGTTTACGCCCATCTTTCTTAGGTTTTCGATCTCCACATCCACGATGCGGTTTGGCAAGCGGAATTCTGGAATGCCATATTTCAGCACACCGCCAATCTCGTGCAGCGCCTCAAACACGGTTACCTCGTAACCCTTCTTTGCCATGTCGCCAGCAACGCTCAATCCCGAAGGGCCAGAGCCCACCACAGCCACTTTTATGCCGTTGCTTGGAGCTACCTCTGGTACAGAAGCCATGCCGCTCTCACGCTCAAAGTCAGCCGCGAAACGCTCAAGATAACCAATGGCCACGGCCTTGCCGCTCATCTTCAGGTGCACACAACGGCTCTCACATTGCTTCTCCTGTGGACACACACGTCCGCACACGGCAGGCAGAGCCGATGTGTCTTTGAGCACCTTGGCTGCGGCCAGGAACTGTCCTCGCTCAATGTTCTTGATAAACGACGGAATGTTTACGCCCACGGGGCACCCCTCTACACAGGCTGGCTTGGCGCAGTCGAGACAGCGGTGGGCTTCTCTTACGGCCATCTCTCGTGTCAGGCCACAGTTCACCTCTTCTGTGCGTGTCGTGGCACGGTAGGCCGGGTCGAGCTCAGGCATCGTCACTCGCTCTATTTGTGCACGCTCCTTGGGCTTCATGGCTGATCTCAGTTCCTTGCGCCAGTCGGCGTCGCGGTCGGTAAGGGTCTTTATGTCGTCGTCTGTCGGCTCCACGTCCATGGTCGGTTGTGCGGCACCAGTTTGGGCCTTGTCGGCATGGCACAGCGAGGCGAGGTGTTCTTCAAAATGGTTCATCTCGTCGCGCTCAGCCTGTTTGAATGTTCCCATGCGTTTAAACATCTCGTCCCAGTCGACAAGACTTCCGTCAAACTCGGGGCCGTCAATGCATACGAATCGTGTCTTTCCGCCAATGGTCAGTCGGCAAGCGCCACACATGCCTGTGCCGTCTACCATGATGGTGTTGAGCGACACCTCGCTCGGTATGTTGTGCTTCTGTGCCAATAGCGAGCAAAACTTCATCATGATGGGTGGTCCGATAGCAAAAATTTTGTCCACATGTTCCTGCTGCACCCATTGGTCAATGCCCTCTGTCACGAGACCTTTCTGTCCATAAGAGCCGTCGTCGGTCATTATTGTCAGCCCATCGCTGCTTTCGCGCACCTCATCCTCCAAGATAACGAGGTCCTTGCTTCTTCCTGCAATGACAGACAGCACGCGGTTTCCGGCTGCCTTGAGAGCACGCACAATGGGCAGCATTGGAGCCACGCCCACGCCGCCTCCTGCACACACCACGGTACCGAAGTTTTCGATGTGAGTGGGGTTTCCCAACGGTCCTACCACGTCAGCCAGGCAGTCGCCTTGCTGCATGTCGCACAGCTTTGTCGACGAAAGGCCAACCTTCTGCACAACGATGGTTATTGTTCCTTTCTCAGGGTCGGCGTCGGCTATTGTTAAAGGCACGCGCTCTCCGCCTTCGGCTATTCTGACAATGACAAAATTGCCTGCCTTTCGGCTGCGTGCTATCAGCGGTGCTTTTATCTCGAAGAGAAACACCTTCTCTGAAAACTGTTTCTTAAATGTTATTGTATACATGTGCTGTCTGTTTTTAGTTAGGTAATATATGAAAAAAGTTGACAAACATGCAAGTTGGCAAGTTCTTGCCTATGCAAAAAACTTGTCAACTTGTGTATTTGTCAACTTCATTAGAAATTCTTGTCGTCAATCATGTCGAAGCCGCAGTAGGGCACAAGCACCTTCGGCACGCGAATGCCTTCAGGTGTCTGGTTGTTCTCCAAGATGGCGGCCACGATGCGGGGCAGAGCGAGTGCTGAGCCGTTGAGGGTGTGGCAGAGCTCAATCTTCTTTGTTTCGCTGTTGCGATAACGGCAATGTAGACGGTTGGCCTGATAGCTCTCGAAGTTGCTTACAGACGAAACCTCGAGCCAACGCTTTTGTGCGGCGCTCCATACCTCAAAGTCGTAGCAGATGGCAGATGTGAAGCTCATGTCGCCGCCGCAGAGGCGCAGAATGTGATAAGGAAGCTCCAACTTCTGGCAGAGACCTTCAACATGTGCAAGCATCTCGTTGAGCGACTCGTAAGAGTGTTCGGGCTTGTCTATGCGCACAATCTCGACCTTGTCAAACTGGTGCAGACGGTTCAGACCGCGCACGTCCTTGCCATAGCTGCCTGCCTCGCGACGGAAGCAAGCCGAGTAGGCACAACGCTTGATGGGGAGGTCTTTCTCGTCCAGAATCTCATCGCGGAAGATGTTGGTCACAGGCACCTCTGCTGTAGGGATGAGGTAGAGGTTGTCAAGGTTGCAATGATACATTTGGCCCTCCTTGTCGGGGAGCTGTCCTGTGCCGTAGCCAGATGCTTCGTTCACCACGAACGGCGGCTGCACCTCAAGGTATCCGCTCTTGCGTGCCTCATCAAGGAAGAAAGCCTCAAGAGCGCGCTGGAAACGTGCCATCTTACCGATGTAAAGCGGGAATCCGGCACCTGTGATCTTTACACCCAGGTCAAAGTCGATGAGGCCCCATTTCTTGCATAGGTCCCAATGACACATTGCATCCTCTGGCAGATCCGGAATGACGCCACCTTCTTTAACCACAACGTTGTCGCTGGCGTCCTTGCCCTCTGGCACGTCATCGTTAGGTATGTTAGGTATGGTGTAGAGCACGGAAAGCAGCTCTTTCTCTGCTTCTGCCTTCTCTGTTTCCAGAGCTTTGTTCTTCTCCTTCAAGGCAGCCACCTCAGCTTTTGCTGCATCGGCCTGTTCTTTCTGACCTTGCTTCATGAGCTGTCCTATCGATGCTGCCATCTTCTTTGCCTCTGACAGGTTGGCGTCGAGCTCCTGTTGTGTTTCGCGACGGTGTTTGTCGATGTCAAGCACCTTCTTTATTGTTTCCTCGGCATTGGGGAAATGCTTTTTGTTCAGACCTTTTATTACGCGTTCGGTCTCTTCGCTGATAAGTTTTAACGTAAGCATATCGAAAAACTTTTTTTTATGTGTTTTGAAAATGTTTCTGTTTCTTTTCGTTTGCAAAGATACAAAAAAAATGTTTATGCCGCACATTTCGGCATAATAATTAATGGCTTTTTGCTAGTGTTTATGTACGCGCCGTATAAAAGCAATAATCCCAGGTCTCTAATGATGAGAGGCCTGGGATATATTGTTGTTTGTTTGGAATAAGATGTGTTTATTTTTGTTATGCTTCTGCTTCAGGTATTACAGAAACTGTGCTCTTGTCATAACGGCCTTTGTGGAAGTTTACCACACCGTCAACGAGAGCATACAGGGTGTCGTCCTTGCCGATACCCACGTTCTTACCAGGGTTGTGCTTTGTGCCGCGCTGGCGAACGATGATGTTGCCGGCGACACACTTCTGGCCACCCCAGATCTTAACACCTAATCTTTGAGAAGCTGATTCACGTCCGTTCTTAGAACTACCTACACCTTTTTTATGTGCCATTTCTTGTTCCTCCTGAATTTAAGCGATTACTTCTTTAATTTTAACTTCTGTGAACTGTGCGCGATGACCGTTCTTCTTACGGTAATCCTTTCTGCGCTTCATCTTGAAGACGATGACCTTGTCACCCTTTACGAGAGGGCTGACAACCTCACAGACAACTTTTGCGCCTTCTACGGTGGGTGCGCCTACCTGTACTGAACCTTCTTTGTCGACAAGCAGTACCTTGTCGAACTCAACAGCCTGACCCTCAGCCACATCCTTGATGTGGTTAACGAAGAGCTTCTTGCCCTCCTCTGCCTTAAACTGCTGACCGTTAATTTCTACAATTGCGTACATTTTTTTATTAATAAACGGTTGCTCCGCGAGGCGACTTGCGTCGTGCAAATGCTTTTCTGAGCCTCCACGGAATAAAATCGGATGCAAAATTACAAAAAGTTTTCTGTATATATATTATGTATTGTGTGCTGTTTATGTTTATTTAAGACAGTTTAACAACAGCTATCGCTTTTGTCAGCTTTTTTCTCTGCATCCTCAGCAGGAGCGGCATTCACGTCAAGATTGGCAGAAGCGGCTTTGAATGTCAATTTGTCAGCATCGGGGTCTTTGTCAACGACGATGGTAGAGCCTTGAGCCACGTTGCCGCCAAGAAGCAGTTCGCAGAGGCCGTCCTCAACATACGTTTGCAGAGCGCGTTTTAGTGGGCGTGCTCCAAACTGTACGTCGTAGCCCTTTTTTCCAACCCATTTCATGGCTTCCTCGCTCACGGTCATGTTGTAACCCATGAGAGCCACGCGGTGTTGCAGCTTGGCTGTCTCCATGTTTACGATCTGCATGAGAGCCTCGCGGTCGAGCTGGTCGAACATAATGATGTCGTCGAGACGGTTCAGAAACTCGGGTGCAAACTGTCGGCTCAGACTCTTCTGTATGATGGAGCGTGCCCGTTGGCGGTCGCTTTCGTCCAATCCTAAGGCAGAGTTGTCTGAGGCACCGAAGCCAATGCCGCGTCCGAAATCTTTGAGCTGGCGCGTGCCCGTGTTGGAGGTCATGATAATTATGGTGTTGCGGAAGTCGACAAGGCGTCCGTTGCCGTCGGTCAGCCGTCCCTCGTCAAACACCTGTAGCAAGAGGTTGAACACGCTGCTGTGGGCCTTCTCTATCTCGTCGAGCAGAACTATAGAATAGGGCTTGCGACGCACCTTCTCCGTGAGCTGTCCACCCTCGTCATAGCCCACATATCCCGGAGGGGCGCCGATCAGACGTGAGGTGTTAAACTGTTCCGAATATTCACTCATGTCGACCCTTATGAGGTCGGCCTCTGAACCAAACATCTGCTCAGCCAGCTTTTTTGTGAGGTAGGTCTTGCCAACGCCTGTCGGACCGAGGAACATGAACACGCCGATGGGGCGATGGGGGTCTTTCAAGCCTATACGGTTGCGCTGTATGGCTTTCACCATCTTGTCTATGGCTTTGTCCTGTCCCACCACAGCATGGCGTAGCTCCGTGCCGAGGTTGCGCAGACGCTCTCCCTCGCTCTGGGCAACGCGTTGCACGGGCACACCGCTCATGGTTGCCACGACGTCGGCAATGGCGTCGGCGTCCACAATCTCGCGCTTGGCGCTCTCGCCGCGTGCCCACTTGTCGTTGAGCGCCTTCAGCTCCTCCTGCAGGCGTGTTTGGCGGTCACGGTGGGCGGCGGCCTGCTCATAGTCTTGAGCCTTCACGGCAGCGTCCTTGAGGGCTTTCACCTTCTCAATATCCTTCTCTTTGCTCACGATCTCAGGCGGCACGGAAGCATGGCGCAGACGCACCTTGGCACCTGCTTCGTCCATGGCGTCAATGGCCTTGTCGGGGAATGCACGTCCTCCTACATAACGTGCTGTGAGGCTCACGCATGCGTCTAAAGCTTCTGGTGTGTAGGTCACATGGTGGAACTGCTCGTAGCGGTCGCGTATGTTGTTCAGTATGGTGCGTGTCTCCTCTTCTGTGGTTGCTTCCACCAGTACCTTTTGGAAGCGGCGTTCAAGGGCACCGTCCTTCTCTATGCTGTTACGATATTCGTCAAGCGTTGTAGCACCTATACATTGGAACTTGCCTCTTGCCAGGGCGGGTTTCATGATGTTGGCGGCATCCATGGATCCTGGCGTGCTTCCGGCGCCTATTATGGTGTGGATCTCGTCGATGAAGACAATGATGTCCGGATTTTGCTCAATCTCGCCAAGGAGGGCCTGTATGCGCTCCTCGAACTGTCCGCGATACTTTGTTCCTGCCACAATGCTCGTCATGTTAAGACTCACGATGCGCTTGCCAAAGAGAACGGGCGATGTGCGCTTCTGGGCGATCAACTGTGCCAGTCCTTCCACGATGGCGCTCTTGCCTACGCCAGGGTCGCCAATGAGTATGGGGTTGTTCTTCTTGCGTCGGCACAAGATCTCCGACACGCGCATGATTTCCCTCTCGCGTCCCACCACGGGGTCGAGCAGCCCGTCGGCAGCAGCCTTTGTGAGGTTGGTAGAGAAGCGGTCGAGCACGGGCGTGGTCGAGTTGACAGCGCTGTCTTGCGACGTCGTGGCTGTCGAGTCTTGTCGAGCCTGTGAGTTTTGTGATGAATTGGGCTGATCTGGCACATAGTCTTCATCGGGAAGCTCCAGTCCGTCCGTTACGCTTGTCTTGTGTTGAAACTCGCGCATGGCGTCGTCGTAGCTTATCCCCTCTTCGGCGAGCACGCGTTTGGCCCCGTTCTCTGCCGAGTCGTGCAGAATGGCGAGTATAAGGTGCTCAGGCTCAACCTGAGCCGAGTGTTGTTGGCGTGCCTCGAGAACGGCGAGACGCAGTATGTTTGTTGAGTTTTCGCTCAGCTCCACTGTGTTTATATCGTCCATGCCATTTGTGCCGTCGGCAACCTTCTCAAATGTGTCACGGCGGGTAAGTGGCATTACGCGTCGTTCGAGCTCTGAGCGCACAGCCTCGGGCTTTACGTTTTTGTCGTAAAGCAGCGTGTATATTGGTTTCGTGCCGCTTTTCATGATGCCGAGCAACAAGTGTTCGGGCTTAACGTCTTTGCTGTCGGTACGTTGAGCCTCTTCCTTGCTTTGCATCAGAATGTCTGACACTTTCTTTGAAAACTGGTTTGTCATTCTTTTTCTCCTTGTGTGTTGTTAAACCTTTACGTCCAGACTTTCTTTCTCTCTGTTCTCTTTTCTCCTTCTTTTTTTAATTCACAGTCTGGCCAAATGTCCTGCGTCTTTGACACAGTTAGTCTTAATGTATAAAGCAAAAGGTGTGCCAACTGGCGCCATCCGTTTTTTTTGCCTTTATCCCTTTAAGTAGGTGTTCAAAATTAATTTAAATGATTCTATGCTCTATTTTGGTCTGTATGTTCAGCTCCGAAGAGGGAGTGTAGCGGGCTACACGACCGATGAGAGCTGGGCATACGGACCAAAAGAGGGCGTAGAGGCATTTGAAAGCATAACCCTTTTTATTAGATTCATATATGCGATTAATTTTGAACACCTACTTATCTTTTCTTAGTTTTATCTATTTGGTGTAAAATTCAATAAGCTTTCTAAGCGCTCTTTGGCACACGGGGCAGAAATCGGGCGTTTGGTTTGAGCGCATGCGGCAGTCGTGAGTCGGTCTGTAGACCCCTTTCAGGCTGTAGCCGGCGCCTTCAAACACGCCGACCTTCTGAGCGTAACGTTTGGTGTCGGGTGTTGGCACGGGCGTGTTGCTGTCAATCATGTCCTGCCATTTTTTCTCAAACTGAGTGAGTGTTGTGAGGTTTGGCTCCCATGGTTCAACGTCGTGTGGATACATCGGAATGGCCTCTTGCTCATAAGCATACTCGTCTCCCAGTCCGGCGAAGCTGTGCCCGAATTCGTGCACTACCACAGGCTTGAACATGGGGTGGTGGGCCATGGCGAGGTTGTAAGAGTTGAGAATGCCTCCGCCGCCATACTCGGACGTGTTCACTAACACAATGATGTGCTCGTAAGGAGTGCCTGCCAGCAGGTCGTGCATGGCCTTGAGGTTGAGGGTTGTGAGGTAACGGTCGCTGTAGAACGTGTCAAAGTGGCTGCCTAAGGCTGTGTTGCGCCATACGCCTTTTGACGGCTCGCTTGTGCCGCTCTCCTTTGAAGGTGCCTCCACGGCCACTACGTTGAAGCGGTCTTTCATACTTTTGAACGGCTCGTGTGCGAACAGGGCTTCGGTGGCTGCCTTCGCGTCTTTTATGAATGTAGTCATCTCGCTCGTTGTGTAACCCTCGGCAAGAAACGCGATGTTTATGCATCGCGAGGTATTGGCTGCTTGCACGAGCGTGGTGTAAGGTGTCACGTTGCTGAAGCCTATGTGACGGATCAGGATGTCAGATGGCACAACGGTGTGTGTGAGCGTTGTCGTCACCTCGCGTCGGTTGGAGCGCAGGTCAATGGTCACGTCAACGGTGTCTTTGGGCATGGGCACAAGAAACACGTTCTCAAAAGAGCGGTCTGTCGTCTTTGCCTCGTCGTAGGTAAGCCATTCCTGAAAGAGGGTGGAGAACGAGTTGCGGTAGATAATGCGCTTTGTCTTATGGTCGCGCACGGTTATCTGTCCGTTTCCCTCCACAGGCAACTCTTCCAGATGATTGTGCTTGCCGTGCCATCGTGGCATGAGGTTCAGCTTGTCAACATAGATGTGCTGTCTTGAAGCGTTGCCGGCAAAGGTGTAGTCGATACGCAGCGTGCTGTCACAGAACCATTTGTGAAACTCTGACGCCTCGTTCTTGCCTTCCGTGTCTATGTTGAGGCTTTTGGTGGTGCAGGCCTCCGTGTTTGTTTTAATCTCAACGTTCGTGTTGTCACGCAGATTATTTGCTTTGCCGGTGTTTACAAGGCAGAGCAAAGCGCCAATGATAATGGTTGTTCTTATCGTAAATTTAAAGTTGAAATATGTTTTTAATGCTCGCTTTTTCATGCTTTGTAAGAATTTTGATTTTTTTTATTTCGATTTTTTTTTAAAATTGTTGCTCCAGCTGGTGCAGTCTTGATCTTTGGATTTTGCGCTGAGCGCAAAACTCAAAACTCCTTCATTAGCTCCCGTATGTAAGGTCTCTCCCAATCGCTCTCATGGTGCCGTTCTTTTCCGTGAAGTAGAAGGTCAGCATCGAGCAATACCAAACCGTTGGCCCGGTTTTCGCGAGAGTCGCCACATTGAGCCTCAATGTCTTTGAGCACCTCTTTCACCTCGTCTGCTGATAGGGTGGTGAGAGCTGTGGCTATGCAGTTGGCAAACTTGTGTGGCGGTTCGCCGTTTCTCGTTTCACGGAACAGCTGACCTATGGGCTCTGTGAGCATGGTTCGCGAGAAATACACCTCTTTGAAGGTTCGTTCTACCAGCTTTTTAGCTTTTGTTATGTTGTCGGCGCAAGGCGAGTTGGAACCCAACGCTATTATTATTCTCGTTTGTATCATGTTACAAATGTACGAATATATTTTTATCCATACAAGTAATCACTTGAGATAAAGGCACAAAAAAACCGCCAGAACTAAGTTCCAGCGGTTAATCTCTCATTTTTTCAGTTCGAGCTTAGCAGTTGTTCGCTGCTGAGTGGCTGATTACTGCTGAGCAGCAGCTGTGTCCTGAGCAGCTGTGTCCTGAGCGGCTGTGTCGTTCAGAGCAACTGAGTCAGAATCGTTGTTAGCTGCGGGAGCAGCTGTTTTGTTACCACATGATGCGAATGAGATAGCTGCGATAGCTACGAACATTAAAACTAATTTCTTCATTTTCTTTGCTTTTTAAATCTGTAAAACAATCATTTGTTTATTAAAACGTTGCAAAGGTAAGTATTTTTTCAATACGGCGATAATGTTTTAAGACTTTTTTTTGCGTGTTTTTGTAACTTTTTTGTAAAGTATTGAAAATCAATAATATACAAAAGTATAATAAATGTTAACGCACACAACACCCTTCCTCCTTTATCTTAAATTAACTCAAGTTTCTCGTTTCTTCAATATGTGAAACCGTTGACAAATGAACAATTGACGAGCTGGCAAGGAAATCAGAGCCTCTGTTTCGCATGTTTTTTCATGTTTTTCTTGTGTGTACGCCCAATTTCTATTACCTTTGTAGCAAGCTTTGAGTTCTTAGAACCTGCGTTGACGTGATGTTTCTGTGTGGTTGGCGGTCTCAAGCGGTAAACATTTTTATACCTATTTATATATAATAATGATAGACAGTTCTGTTTTTCAAGGAAAGAAAGCAAGTTATTATACCCTCGGATGCAAGCTCAACTTCTCCGAAACCTCAACCTTTGGTCAAATGCTCCAACAGCTTGGCGTCAGCACGGCAGACGAAGACGAGAAAGCCGATATATGTCTTATAAACACCTGCTCCGTGACCGATGTGGCAGACCATAAATGCCGTCAGGCCATACACAAGATGGTGCGCAAAAACCCCGGGGCGCTCATGGTCGTCACAGGTTGTTACGCCCAGCTTGAGCCCGCAAAGGTGAGCGCCATTGAAGGGGTTGACCTTGTGCTGGGATCTAACGAGAAGGCCAACCTCATACAGTTTCTTAATGACGCATGGATGGAGAAACAGGCTGCCGGCAAGGATAGCAGCGACGGCTTGCATCGCCATTTTTCCGTGAAGACCAAGGACATTCGCTCGTTCGCAAAATCGTGCTCCAGGGGCAACCGCACACGCTTCTTTTTGAAGGTGCAAGACGGCTGCGACCATTTCTGCACTTATTGCACCATACCCTTTGCCCGTGGCTTCTCGCGCAATGCTCCCATAAGCGAACTTGTGGAGCAGGCGCGTCAGGCTGCCGCTGAAGGTGGTAAGGAGATTGTGCTCACGGGTGTCAACATTGGCGACTTCGGCAAGACCACAGGCGAGAGCTTTCTTGACCTTGTCAAGGCGCTCGATGCCGTGGAGGGCGTGAAGCGTTACCGCATAAGCAGCATGGAGCCTGAGCTTCTGACCGATGAGGTTATAAGCTATTGCGCTTCAAGCCGTGCCTTCATGCCCCATTTCCACATCCCTCTTCAAAGCGGTTCCGACGAGGTGTTGCGCCTCATGCACAGACGTTACGACAAGGCGCTCTTCGCCCACAAGATACAGCTTATAAAGGAGAAGATGCCCAATGCCTTTATCGGGGTAGACGTGATGGTGGGGTGCAGGGGCGAGAAGCCGGAGCTTTTTGACGAGTGTTACAGGTTTCTCGACGGGCTCGACGTTACACAGCTACATGTCTTTCCCTACAGCGAGCGGCCGGGCACGGCGGCCTTGCGCATACCCTATGCTGTTGACGAGCAGGAGAAGAAGCGCCGCAGCAAGCTACTGCTCGACATGAGCGACCGGAAGCTTCATGCTTTCTACGAGGCTCACATTGGTCACGACACGGAGGTGCTGTTCGAAAAGGCGACGAGGGGAAAAGCCATGCACGGTTTCACACCCGACTATGTGCGGGTGGAGCTTCCTGCCCGTCTGGCCGACGAGAGTCTTGACAACATGATCGTCAAGGTAAGGCTCGCAGGCTTCAACGCCAAGCACGATGCGCTCATGGTGGATGACAGTGTGGCAATGGACGTTGTGGAATAAAAACTGCTGCATGCAAAAAACAACAAGTGGAAAAAACATAAGAACAGACAATATGGACAGTAAAACCTCCATCGTTATTCTCAATTGGAACGGCAGCAACATGCTCAAGAAGTTTCTGCCGTCGGTTCTCGCATGCTCTGCCAACGCCGAGGTGGTGGTGGCAGACAACGCATCTACGGACGGCTCGCTCGACTTGCTGCGTAGCAGTTTTCCAGAGGTACGTCTCATTGTGCTCGACCGCAACTATGGTTTTGCTGAGGGCTACAACAAGGCGCTCGAACAGGTTAAAGCACAATATTATGTGCTGCTCAACAGCGACGTGGAGGTGGGAGAGGGATGGTTGCAACCCCTTGTGGCCTTCCTTGACAAACATGCCGATTACTGTGCCTGCCAGCCTAAGCTTCGGGCTTATCATGCGCCCGACAGCTTCGAATATGCCGGTGCCTCAGGCGGTTTCTTAGACCGCTACGGCTATCCGTTCTGCCGCGGACGGCTGTTCTCAACGGTTGAGAAAGACGAGGGTCAGTATGACACCATAACCGATGTGTTGTGGGCCACGGGTGCCTGTCTGGTGATACGCAGCGATGACTACTGGCGTGCTGGCGGTCTCGATGCGCGGTTCTTCGCTCACAACGAGGAGATAGACCTGTGCTGGCGCCTTAGGCTTGCCGGGCGACGCATAGCCTGTGTGCCTGAGAGCACCGTGTGGCATGTGGGCGGCGGCACGTTGCCAAAGAGCAACCCCATGAAGACCTATCTCAACTTCCGCAACAACCTCACCATGCTCTATAAAAACCTGTCTGAGCAGGAGCTGAAAAAGGTCATGCGTGTAAGGCGTGTGCTCGATTATGTGGCTGCTCTTCAGATGCTTCTTACGGGAAAGCCGGGGGAAATGAAGGCGGTGATAAAGGCTCGCCGCGATTTTGCCAAGTGGAAGCCTCTTTTCCGTCAAGACCGACTGCTCATTCAGAACTCGCGGAAGGTTGACAGCATAGCAGAAATATATCCCGGTAGCCTTCTTGCCTGCTATTATCTGAGGGGCAAAAAGCTGTTTTCACAGCTCAAATGGGGGTAGCCAGCTATATTTGCTTTCTGTCGAAGAATCAAGATATTTTTTATACAAAACGGTTATTGTAAACATGTTAACGCTTTTTATACATACGAACTATTTCAGTTATTGGTCATAAAGATATTCTTAAATCATATTCACATCCACATAGCCGTGCATCACGGCGTAGATGGTGAGGGCTGAGAGGTTGTGGATGTTGAGCTTGTCCATGATGTGTTTGCGGTGAGACACAACCGTGGAAAGGCTGATGCAGAGGGTGTTGGCTATCTCCTTGTTGGTCTTGCCGTAGGCTATGTGGGAGAGGACCTCTATCTCGCGTGAGCTTAGAAGCGTGGGGCTGTCGGAGACTGACGGCTGCAGGCTTTGCGGCGGCAGGTTGCGGCCGTGGGCGTGGGCATGCTGCTCAAGGATGAGAAGGTCTTTTATAAACTTGTCCTCGCTCTGGCTGGTGCAGAGGCTGTGGAAGCCAGTCAATTGGGTAGCATCGGAGGTGGAGGTGGTGAGCACGATGGTCTTGTGGCGATGTGTTGAGAAGAACGCCATGTCTTGAAGCACGATGGTGGTGTTGGCGAAGAAATGGAAATAGGTATCGGGGGCGTTGGCATGAAGCTCTGCCATGGTGCCGAAGGTGTCGATGTGCATCATGGGCATGACCGTCGACAGAATCTGCTTGAGACCTATGGCGGCAAGAATGTTGCCATCAATGATGGCCACTTTCATTAACGGCTGTTTTCCTGTGGGTTGCAAAACGTGGAGAGTATTGGGTGAGAGTTTCTTAAAGCTTTACCATCGAGATGTCAACCAGATTATTCACGATGGCGTAGATGGTGAGGCCTGCCGCGCTGTGGATCTGCAGCTTGCGGGCTATGTTGCGGCGGTGGGTTATGACCGTGTTGGTCGATATGCAGAGGTGGTCGGCAATCTGCTTGTTTGACATTCCCTGCACGAGCGCCACGATGACCTCTTTCTCGCGTTCGCCAAGGAGCTCGCTGCCTTCGGCCGACTTCTGCAACATGCCTGATATCTTCATGCCTATGCCGCCTTTTCTGTTTTTTTCTTCTATCTGCCGTATGGCGGGTATGAAGAAATATTCTTCTACCTCGGCGTGCAGACGGAGCCAGTCTTCGTTGTTGTAGATGTCGTAGAGCGTGGCTGAGAGCTTGTTGTTGTGCAGACCGTCGGCAGGGAGATACTTGATGATGATGCTCTTGAGCTCGTAGAGCTTGTCGGTTTCCTGGCCGTGGTGCTTCGAGTAGGTGTCGATGTCGTAGGCAGGGTCAGGTGTGCCGTTCATGAGCTGCTCCACATAGGGGAAGACGTTTTTCTCCTCATACTTCATGTGTGAGGTTATGGAGTGGGAGTATTGGTCGTAGAGCTTCATGATGAGCTTTCCGAGGTTGTTGGTGGGGTCTATGGCGTCGTTGAGCTCTTTGCGTATGAAGGGCAGCTGAAAGCCGGTATAATAGTCGTGGCTTGCCTTGAGATAGCGCAGCAGGGTTGGCAGGGAGAGGTTCAGGGACGCGATGTCGGGCCGCTCGCCGTTTATGGTGTAGTTGACCACGGCAAGGAAGGTGGTGGTGTCGACCTGCTGCTCTTCGCACACCTGGCTGACGGTCTTGTCGCCGAAGCCGAGGCTTATGCCGAAGCATCCCAGGCTCTGCAACACGTTATAGTTGTCCTTGATGAGGGTTATCATCTTGTCGTCGGCCTCATAAATTTTCTGCTGTCTCATGTCTCGTGATGTTTCTTTGACGTTCGAAAAAAATATGCTCAAGTTTCCGCAAGTGAAAGACATGCGAAAACTTGAGATAAATTAAAAACTGTTCTTATTTCTTTGTTCTGTCAACATGCTGCGGCAGATGGAACTCGTAAGAACGGTTGAACACCTGTTTCACCTTGTTGATCTCAAGGAAGGTCGTGCCGCCGCTCTCGCCGAAGCTGCCGCTGAGGTAGGCAATCTTGTCGTCGAGCTTGATGTAGCGCTTCATGTGCAGCATGCGGAGGGCTGCCATGAACATGTGCTCGGCTGTGGTGTGTTCCTTCTGGTAGATGGGTATGACGCCGAAGCTGAGGTTGAGCCAGCGTTGGGTCTTCTCACGGTAGCAGATGGCGAGCACAGGGCTGGGGCCTCTGAACGATGCGAGGTTGCGTGCTGTTTCGCCCGTCTCGCTGTCGGTAATGATGCCTGCCACGCCGAGCTTGCGTGTGGCCTCGATGGCTGCGTGGGCAAGAAACTCTTTCTGTGTGCAGCGCTCGTTCATGGGTATGTCCATGTTGAACAGCTTGGCACGGTCTTTCTCTGCCTGCTCGGCTATGGCTGCCATGGTCTGCACGGCTTCGAGCGGATATTTGCCCGATGCTGTCTCGCCGCTGAGCATGAGGGCGTCGGTATAAGAGTAGATGGCGTTGGCGATGTCGGTAACCTCGGCGCGTGTGGGGCGCGGGTTCTTGATCATGGTGTGGAGCATCTGCGTTGCCACGATCACGGGCTTGTGCTTCATGACACACTTGCGGATGATCTGGCGCTGGATGCCGGGAATCTGCTCTATGGGCACCTCTATGCCGAGGTCGCCACGGGCGATCATGATGCCGTAAGAGGCGTCTATGATCTCGTCAATGTTGTCGACGCCCTCCTGGTTCTCGATCTTTGAGATGATCTTGATGTCGCTATGGTGCTCGTCAAGGATGTCTTGCACGGCCTTTACGTCGGCGGCAGAGCGCACGAACGAGTGGGCAATGAAGTCGATGTCTTGCTCTATGGCGAGCAGAATGTTGTCGTGGTCTTTCTTCGTGATGGCCGGCAGGTCGATGTGCTCACCAGGCACGTTCACGCTCTTGTGGGCTCCGAGCACGCCGTCGTTCTGCACCTCGGCTATGACCATCGGGCCGTCGCAGCCTGTTACCTTCATGTCAATCTCGCCGTCGTCGAACAGGATGTCGTCGCCCACCTTCACGTCCTTGGCAAAGTCGGGGTACGACACGTTCAGAATGTCGTGGGTAGAGTCGATCTCGGGACGGCCGAAAATGCGCACGGTGTCGCCAGCCTTATATTCGATGGGTTCTTCCACGCCTGTTGTACGCACCTCGGGACCCTTGGTGTCGATCATGAGGGCGAGGTGTGGCGACACCTCACGCACGTTCTTTATGATGTTCTTTATGCCGTCGGGTGTGGCGTGGGCTGTGTTCATGCGCACCACGTTCACTCCGGCAAAGAACAACTTGCGGATGAACTCTTTATCACATTTTCTATCGCTAATTGAAGCAACGATCTTGGTTTGTTTCATAGTTTTTATATCCTGACGCTAATTTAATTGTCTTTTTTGCGGTTTAAATTGCAGCTTAATTTACGCTTGAATTGCGGCTTGATTTGCAGCTTGAATTGCGGTTTAAATTGCAGTTTAAACAAAACTTACGTTTTCCTATGCAAAGTTATAGCTTTTATCCGAATTATGCAAAATTTTTTCGCAATGTTCGTTATAGTTGCTGTTTACATCGTGTGGAAGCGTCAGTCGACAATCATGGAAAGCGAGATGCGGTTGCGCTTGCGGTCCACGCCCGTTACCTTGACCAAGACCTGCTGATGGAGCTTCACGGCGTCGAGAGGCGAGGCCACGAAGCGCTTGCTGAGCTGCGAGACGTGCACAAGGCCGTCTTGGTGGACGCCAATGTTTACGAAGGCACCAAAGTTGGTTATGTTGGTTACGATGCCAGGCAGGACCATTCCCTCGGCAAGGTCGTCGACGGTAGACACGCGCTCGTCGAAACGGAACGCCTCAAGTTTTTCTCGCGGGTCGCGTCCTGGCTTGTTGAGCTCCTGCATGATGTCGAGCAGGGTTGGTGTTCCCACCTCGGCTGTGGCGTAACGCTTTATGTCGATAGTCTTCTGCTTGTCCTTGTCGGCAATGAGCTGCGCTACGGAGCAATGGAGGTCGGCAGCCATCTGCTTGACGATGGGGTAGCGCTCGGGGTGCACGGCCGTGTTGTCGAGCGGGTTGGCGGCTCCGGGAATGCGCAGAAAGCCCGCACATTGGGTGAAGGCGTTGTCACCAAGACGCTTCACCTTCTTCAGTTCGGCTCTCGACTTGAACGCTCCGTGCTCGTTGCGGTAGTCGATGATGTTGGCTGCCAAAGCCGGTCCGATGCCGCTGACGTAGCTCAGCAGCATGGCGCTTGCCGTGTTGAGGTTCACGCCCACGGTGTTGACGCAGCTCTCGACGGTCTGCTTCAGGCGTGTGCGGAGCTTTGTCTGGTCAACGTCGTGCTGATACTGTCCCACGCCTATGCTCTTGGGGTCTATCTTTACCAGTTCTGCGAGCGGATCCATCAGTCGGCGGGCAATGCTTATGGCTCCTCTTACCGTGATGTCGAGGTCAGGAAACTCTTTTCGTGCCACGTCGGAAGCCGAGTAGACCGATGCTCCGTCCTCGCTCACTACGAAGATGTCGATGTCGCGCCCGAAACTGATTCCCCTCACAAATGCCTCTGTCTCGCGGCTTGCCGTTCCGTTGCCTATGGCTATGGCTTGCGGGCGGAAGCGGTCAGCCATCCTTTTCAGCTGTTCGGCGGCGCGGTTGGCCTCTCTGAACGGAAAGATTGCCTCGTAATGGAGGTATGCTCCTTCGGCATTTATGCACGCCACCTTGCAGCCTGTTCTAAAGCCAGGGTCTATGCCCATGACGGCCTTCTGTCCCAAGGGTGCCGAGAGGAGGAGCTGTCGCAGGTTGGTGCTGAACACGTTTATGGCTTCGTCCTCGGCTCTCTCGCGGCCCTCCTTCACAAACTCGTTCTCTATGGACGGGCGTATGAGGCGCTTGTAGGCGTCTTCAGAAGCTTCGCGCGTTAGTTTAGAGCAGTCGGTATAACCTTTTGAGTAGTATCTTGATATACGTTCCACAGCGTTGCCGTCGGTCGCGATATTTATCTTCACCACGCCCTCTTTCTCGGCGCGAAGCATGGCCATGACACGATGCGAGGGACAGCGCTTTAGAGGCTCTGAAAATTCGAAATAGTCGGCATATTTTGCACTCTCTTCCTCGTCTTTCTTGCTCTTTACCACCTTCGAGGTGATCATGGCCGTGCGTCTGAACTCGGCTCTTACGGTCTTGCGCGACTCCTCGTTGTTGGCAATGTCTTCGGCCATGATGTCCTGTGCTCCCTTTATGGCGTCGTCTGCCGTGGTCACGTCTTTGTTGCAGAACTGGCGTGCGTAGGAGTAGGGGTCGCGGCACGCGCCCAGCATGATGGCTTGGGCAAGAGGCTCCAGGCCGTGCTCGCGTGCCATTTGCGCCCTTGTGCGCTTCTTGGGCTTGTAGGGCAGGTATAGGTCTTCGAGTGTGGCAGCGTCCCAGCAACTGACAATCTTTGCTTCGAGCTCGGGTGTTAGCTTGCCTTGAGCTTCGATTGTTGAGAGAATGGTTGCGCGGCGTTTGTTTATGTCTGTAAGCTTGTCGTTGAGATCTTTGATATTTATGATGCTCACCTCGTCGAGAGCCCCCGTGCGCTCCTTTCGGTAGCGTGCTATGAAGGGCACGGTACAGCCTTCAGAGAGCAACGTGAGGGTGTTCTCCACGCCTCGCAGGGGGAGCTGAAGCTCTTTGCTTATGAGGGTTGCTATGGTTGAAAGGTCTGTTGTTTTGCTTTCTGGTGCTTGGGTCGGTCTTTGCTGGGTGGTTTGGGCTGTCTTGTTGTCTGAAATCATTTTGAAAAATAGGTTGTTTGCATTAAATGCTTAAAGCAATACTTTAACCGTGAAAGTATTGCTTTAGATGTTGTAAATAAGTTTGGTAAGCCCTCTCGCTTGCGCTTTGCGGGTGCCTATTCGAGCACACGCAGAGCCGAGAGCAACTCGTTGTTTTCCGATTTTGCTCCTACCGTTATGCGCAGGCAGTCGCGGCAGAGCGTCACCTTTGACCTGTTTCTCACAATTATGCCCTCGTTCACGAGATAGCGGTAAATGCGGTCGGCATCGGTCATTTTGGCAAGGAAGAAGTTGGCGTCAGAATGGAAGACCTGCTTACACGACGGCAGCATCTTGAACGCCTCCATCATGCGGTTGCGCTCAAGGATGATGGTGCTCACCCATTTGCTCACCTCCATGGCATTTTCGAAAGCTTTGAACGCCTCTTTCTGCGTTAGAATGTTGATGTTGTAAGGATATTTTACCTTATTGAACACATCGATAATCTCCTTGCTTGCAAACGCCATTCCGAGGCGCACGCCTGCCAGCGCCCATGCCTTGCTCATGGTGTTGAGCACAATCATGTTGGGATGGTCTGAAAGCTCGTAGCGGAAGGCGCGACGATGGGTGAAGTCGGAGTAAGCCTCGTCAACCACCACTATGCCTTGGAATGTGTCCAATATTTTTTCAATCTCATCATGGTTCAGGTCGTTTCCTGTGGGGTTGTTGGGCGTGCAGATCCAGATGAGCTTGGTGTGCTCGTCGCACGTCTCCAAAATGCGGTCGGCTTCGATGTCGAAACGGTTGTTGAGCGTAACAGGACGATACTCGATGTCGTTGATGGCAGCACACACCTTATACATGCCGTATGTGGGTTCTATGGCCACCACGTTGTCGACGCCAGGCTGGCAGAAGCAACGATAGGCAAGGTCTATGGTCTCGTCGCTACCGTTGCCGAGGCAGATCTGCTCTTCTTTCACGCCTTTAATGCGTGCTATGACCTTCTTCAGGTCAACCTGCAGGGGGTCTGGATAGCGGTTTAGCGGGGCGTTGTATGGGTTTTCGTTGGCATCGAGAAACACACGCGCAGCGCGTCCGCTATAGTCGTTACGGGCACAGCTGTAAGGCTCTAATTGCCGGATGTTGGGGCGCAGAAGTTCTGTTAATGGTTTCATATAAAAAATAAAGGGTTGGTGAATGAGGGATATGTCTATTGGTTGTTGGCAACATCGTTGCAACGCAAGGTCATGGCGTTCTTGTGGGCGAAGAGCTGCTCGTTCTCAGCCATCACCTCCACGGCATGGCCAATGGAGCGAATGCCCTGCTCGTCAAGATGCTGGAACGTTATCTTGCGCATGAAGCTGTCGAGGTTTACGCCGCTGTAGGCATCGGCATAGCCGTGTGTTGGAAGCGTGTGGTTGGTGCCGCTGGCATAGTCGCCCGCACTCTCACAGGCATACTTTCCGAGGAACACGCTACCCGCATTCACAACCTTTGGCTCAAGATCTTCATAATGGTCTGTGGCTATGATGAGATGTTCTGGGGCATAGGCGTTGCTAAGATCCATGGCTTCATCGGCATCGCGGACGAGCACAAGCTTGCTGTTTTCCAAGGTTTTGGCTGCAATCTCTTTGCGTGGAAGCGCCTGAAGCTGCGTCTCGACCTCTTTCTGCACGGCGTAGAGCATGGGTTCAGATGTGGAGATGAGGAGCACCTGCGAGTCGACCCCATGCTCGGCTTGAGACAGAAGGTCGGCGGCAACGTAACGGGGGTTGCTTGTGTCGTCGGCTATGACGCACACCTCAGACGGTCCGGCAGGCATGTCTATGGCCACGTTGCCGAGACTCACATGCTGCTTGGCAGCCATGACATACTGGTTACCGGGACCGAAGATCTTGCTCACCTTGGGCACGCTCTCTGTGCCGTAGGCCATAGCTCCGATGGCTTGCACGCCACCAATCTTGTAGATGCGGTTTACGCCTGCTATGTGGGCTGCAACGAGGATAGCGGGGTTGACGTGTCCTGTGCTGTCGGGTGGGGTGCAGAGCACAATCTCCTTGCATCCCGCAATCTTGGCTGGCGTGGCGAGCATTAGAACGGTAGAAAAGAGGGGGGCTGTGCCTCCGGGGATGTAGAGACCAACCTTCTCTATGGCCACGCTCTTCTGCCAACACTCTACGCCCGGCGCCGTCTGAACACGGATAGGCCGAAAGGCTTGTGCTTCATGAAACTTGCGTATGTTGTCGTGGGCAAGCATTAAAGCTTGTCTTAAATCGTCGCTTACAAGGTGTTGAGCTTCATGCAGTTCGCTCTCGCTAACCTGTAGCTCGTGTAGCTCTACATGGTCAAACTTCTGTTCGTAGCGTTTAACGGCTTCGTCACCGTTCGCCCGTATGTCGTTGAGCACCTCGCTCACCGTGGCGTTGAGCTTTGACATGTCGATGTGCGGACGCACAGTTATGGTTTTCCAGTCGGCACGGGCTGGATATTTTATAATGTTCATATTCCTTTTTACGACTTTGTTTACGACTTAAATAAATTTCTAAACTGAGTTTTCGCAAATGCTTAATAAAAGAGATGCAAGCAGTTTCTTTCTCTATAAGGCTGCGAATCTCAAGCAAGCGCGACAACGCTTACCTCTTTGGGAGAGGTTTCTCCCTTGGAGGTTCCCTTTATCTTGACGGTTTTCTCTTTTGTAGGGGCTTCTATTCTCCCTTTTGTCTTCGTCTGACAAGAAGAGAAGCGGCAGCTTATAGAATCATTTTCTCAATGGGTGTCACGAGAATGCCCTGTGCCCCCAGCTCCTTCAGCTTGCCTATTATCTCCCAGAAGCGCTTCTCGTCAAGCACGGTATGGATAGAACACCAGTCTTTGTCGGCCAATGGAATGATGGTAGGACTCTTGATGCCAGGAAGCACCTCTATGATGTTGTCAATCTGTGCCTTGGGGGCGTTCATCATGACATATTTCTTGTCTGTGGCCGACTGAACAGCCTCAAAACGGAACAGCATCTCGTCAAGCACCTTGCGCTTCTCATCGCTCAGGTTGCGGTTGGCTATGAGCAAAGCCTCGCTCTTCATGACAACCTCAACCTCGCGCAAGTTGTTGCTTATGAGAGTGCTGCCTGAACTTACAATGTCGAAGATGCCGTCTGCCAAACCTATGCCCGGGCTGATCTCAACGCTTCCCGTGATGACGTGGATGTCGGCTTTTATGTTGTGCTGCTCAAGAAAATGGCGTAAGATGCCGGGATAAGATGTGGCGATGCGGCGGCCGTTGAACCATTCAAGACCGGGATAATCGATCTCCTTGGGAATGGCAAGTGACAGACGACACTTGCTGAAGCCAAGGCGCCAGATGATCTCGGCGTCCTCGCCACGTTCCATAAACTCGTTTTCACCCACGATGCCAAGGTCGGCTACGCCTGTGGCTACGCTCTGCGGAATATCGTCATCGCGAAGATACAACACTTCAAGGGGGAAATTGCTTGACTGCACGAGCAATGTGCGCTTGCTGGTGCTCACTTTGATGTCGGCTTCGGCTAAAAGATTCATCGAATCTTCAAAGAGTCGGCCTTTCGATTGTACTGCTATCCGTAACATAATCTCTCTTTTTTGTGTAAAATCGTAGCAAAAGTAATTATTTTTGATGATATTTCCAAAAAAATGTCGTAATTTTGTGTCTTGAACTTATGTATTTAAGAAATTTACTCATATTATCCGCATTATTATTTGTTACGGCCTGTGCGCGCAAGCAACAAGCTGTGACCACGCCGTGGGGAGAAACCATCGGCGATGAAGAAGGCGACACGGCGGTTGTGGCGCAAAACTTTTCGTATAACGACATCCTCGATGCAGGAGAGATAATCATGCTCACAATGTCGGGGCCTGACAGCTATTTCGACTATCATGGTAGAGCGATGGGAACACAATATCTTTTGTGTGAACGGTTCGCACAAAAAATAGGTGTGAGCGTGCGCGTGGAGGTGTGCAAGGACACGGCAGACATGATAAAGAAACTGCAGAACGGCGATGGCGACATCATTGTGTGGCAGCTCGCGCGCAAGCAAACGAAAGGGTTGCTTGCATGTGGAGCCTCGACCGACAGCACGTCGTGGGTGGTGAGACGCGACAGCAAGCAACTTGCCGACTCGTTGAGAGGATGGTACAGGCCCGCGCTCCTGGCTCAAGTGAAAAAGGAGGAACGCTACGCTTTCTCTACAGCCAATGTGCGCAGACATGTTTATGCGCCTATGCTGAACGCCGCGAAGGGCGAGATCTCAGCTTATGACCATTATTTTAAGATGTATGCTGCCGCTTGTCGATGGGACTGGCGACTGATGGCTGCACAATGTTATCAGGAGTCGACCTTCGACCCGAAAGCCTACTCGTGGGCTGGAGCACGCGGACTGATGCAGATTATGCCTTCTACCGCCGCCAGTCTGGGGCTGTCAGAGAGCGAGATGTATAACCCCGAGGCCAATATTGCGGCGGCGGCACGTTACATCGTGAAGCTGAACGGGCTGTTTAGCGATGTGCGCAGCTATGATGAGCGCATAAACTTTGTGTTGGCAAGCTATAATGGCGGCCACTTTCATGTGCGTGACGCTATGGCCCTGGCGCGAAAGAATGGACGTAACCCTTACAGATGGGCTGACGTGGCCGACTATGTGTTGAAGCTTACGCAGCCTGCTTATTATAACGATCCTGTGGTTAAGTATGGCTACATGCGTGGAACGGAGACGGTCGATTATGTGGCACGCATACGTTCTCGTTGGGAGCAATACTGTGGCAAGGTCAAAGGCGGAGGAGGCATTGGCACACATTTTAATATGGGTGGCGGTAACTATGAGCCGCGTAAGGCACAACGCAAAAACAGGTTCAAGATAAAAGAATGATTGCGCGGTTCGCGGTTGGGTAGAGGCAAGGCAAGTTTTGTTCAACGTTAAAGATGCAAATTGTTCAACGTTAAAATAGTTAAACTGTGATTGCGTGTCAGAATATATTTGTATCTTTGCCTTTACCAAAACGTCTATTAAGAACAACAATTCTATTAATATAAACATCATTCAATCTAAAGAAAATATGCTATCAGAACAGGATTTGAAGCAGATATCACAGCGTGGTATCTCGAAAGAGCAAGTGGAGCATCAGTTGGAGCAGATAAAGAACGGTTTCCCGTTCCTTCGAATAGAGGCTGCTGCCGCTGTGGGTAAAGGCATTATGAAACCCACGGAGGAGGAGAGCAAGGCTTATGCTGAAGAGTGGGGACAGTATCTTGCCGATGGCCATGAGGGCGTTAAGTTTGTGCCTGCCAGCGGTGCCGCCAGCCGCATGTTCAAGAACCTTTTTGCGTTCCTTGACGCACCCTATGACGTGCCGACAACCGATTTTGAGAAGAAATTCTTCGACGACATCAAACATTTTGCCTTCCGTAAGGCTCTATGCGAGAAATGCAAGGCCAACGAGGGCATGAGCGTTTGTAAGCTTATCGAGGCAGGACGTTATAAGGATGTTGTGGCAAATCTGCTGTTGCCAAAGGGGCTTAACTATGGTCAGCTGCCAAAGGGTCTGTTGTTCTTCCACGAATATGAGGAAGGCATGCGCACACCCGTTGAGGAGCATCTGGTGGAGGCTGCTCTCTATGCACAGTCGGACGGCAAGGCAAACGTACATTTTACCGTGTCTCACGAGCATCTTGAGTTTTTCGAGAAGACGGTTGAGGAGAAATTGCCGTTGTATGAGAAAATGTTTGGCGTGAAATATAATATTAGCTTCTCGGAACAGAAGCCCAGTACCGACACAATAGCTGCCAATACAGACAACACGCCGTTCCGCAACGATGACGGTTCGCTGCTGTTCCGTCCGGGTGGTCATGGTGCGCTCATCGAGAACCTTAACGACATCAAGGCTGACGTGGTGTTCATAAAGAATATCGACAACGTGGTGCCAGACCGTCTGAAACCCGTAACTACCGACAACAAGAAGCTGCTGGCCGGTATATTGGTTCATTTGCAGAAGCAGGCTTTTGCGTATCTTGAGAAGCTTGAGAGTGGCGAGTATACACATGAGGATCTTGAAGAGATCATTCGTTTCGTGCAACGCGACCTCTGCTGCCGCAAGGCTGACATTAAGGAACTTGAGGATGCAGACCTCGTGATTTATCTTAAGAAGAAGCTTAACCGCCCGATGCGCGTGTGTGGCGTGGTTAAGAACGTGGGTGAGCCTGGTGGTGGCCCGTTCCTCTGCTACAACGCCGACGGAACCGTTTCGTTGCAGATCTTGGAGTCGAGCCAGATAGATACGACTAACGAGGAGTATGTTGCAATGTTCAAGAACGGAACCCACTTTAATCCCGTTGACCTTGTTTGCGGCACACGCAACTATAAGGGTGAGCAGTTTGACCTGCCTGCTTTCGTGGACAAGTCGACAGGTTTCATCAGCTCGAAGAGCAAGAACGGCCGTGAACTGAAGGCTCTTGAACTTCCCGGTCTTTGGAACGGAGCGATGAGCGATTGGAGTACCGTGTTTGTTGAGGTTCCCATTGAAACATTCAACCCCGTGAAGACCGTTAACGATCTGCTTCGCCCGCAGCATCAGCCTGCTGAGTAAAAATTAGTTTTTTAAATTGCGCTTCGCGCTCGTTGTTTTTTAAACATTAATTTCCATTAATGGCCCATTAATTGTCATTAATACGCGCTTCGCGCGGAAAAATTGATGTCTCATTAATGTTCAATTGATGGAAATTAATGTTTTTAAAAGCGTGAAGCGCAATAATAATTTTACTCAAGTTTCGTCCATTAACTCCATTCGCGAAGCGAGTTAACTTCCTTTTAACTTCCAATAACTTCTATACTATCGAAAGTTTGTTTCGTTTAACAAACATCCGCAGCATTATAACCATTTCAGTCGCAACGAGTTGAGTACCACGCTCACGCTCGAGAAAGCCATTAACGCGCTTGCCCACATGGGCGTAATTTGGAAATTAATGTCAAAGAGATAGAGCGCTCCAGCTGCTAACGGAATGCACACGAGGTTGTAGATAAACGCCCAGAAGAGGTTCTGCCAAATCATACGAACCGTGCGTCTGCTCATGTTTACAGCTTCGGGAAGAGCCATAAGGTCGTTTCCCATGAGCGTAACCTGTGCCACGTCCATAGCCACGTCTGTGCCTCTGCCAATCGCTATGCCCACATCGGCTGTGGCAAGCGCCTGGGTGTCGTTTATGCCGTCTCCAACCATTGCCACAATCTTACCTTCTTGTTGTAGCTGACTAACAAGCTTTTGCTTGTCGTCGGGCCGTACCTCGCTTCTGTAATGTTCTATTCCTGCTTTCTCTGCCCAATAGTGCGCTGCGGCTTCCTTGTCGCCGCTCATCATGAACACATCTATTCCTTCTTCCTTAAGACGCGCCATGGCTTTGGCGGCATTGGGCTTAAGCTGCTCACGCTCCTCAAACGCTATATTGTCTGCCTTGGTAAAATCGATGTTGGGGTTGGGGATGGTCAGCGTGCCAGTCTTGTCTATGACAAGGGCGTTGACTTTACGCATGTTCTCAAGGGCAGAAGCGTCCTTGATAAGAATTTGTTTCTGGGCAGCTTTGCCCATGCCCACCATCAAGGCTGTTGGTGTGGCAAGGCCCATGGCACAGGGACAGGCTACAACAAGAACTGAAACGGCAGACAAGATGGCGTGGGGTAGGGCGGCGTTGCCACCAATGGCCCACCAAGCGAGGAACGTAATGAGAGCTATGGTTGCCACGACAGGCACAAACACCATGGCAGCTTTGTCGACGATACGTTGAACGGGGGCCTTACTGCCCTGAGCTTCTTGCACCATGCGTATGATAGTTGCCAAGGCTGTGTCTTCGCCAATCTGCTGCGCTCGCATGCACAGTTTGCCTTGACTGGGAATGGTGCCTGCAAGAACCTTGGAGCCTGCACGCTTCTCGGCAGGTGTGGGCTCGCCGCTAATCATCGACTCGTCCACATAAGCTGCATCGGAGGTCATGAAACTCTCTGCCTTGGTCACGATGCCGTCGACAGGAATTTTCTCGCCAGCTCTCACCTCTATAATGTCGCCTTTAGAGATTGTGGACAATGGCACCTCTTCCGTTGATGTGCCGTTGACAAGACGTGCGGTTTTAGGTCGTAAACCCATGAGCTGGCGTATGCTGCTCGCTGTGCCGTCCTTGGCGCGTTCCTCAAGACAACGGCCTGTGAGGACGAAGGTTATGATCATGACGGAGGTGTCAAAATAAGTGTGCCATTCTATGCCGCGGGCTCCCCACGTCTCGTCGCCCCAAAAGGTGTTGAACGTGCTGAAGAGAAAAGCTATGAGGGTGCTAAAAGCAACAAGCGTGTCCATGTTGGCAGAACCGTGGAGCAACTGTCGCCATGCCGACACATAGAATTGTCGACCGCACCAATAGATGTTTATGAAAGCTATGATAAGACAAATCTGGTTCGTGAAGGCTATGTTGCTGCTTGTTAGATCTATCCACCCCATGCTTATAGACATGACCAATATAGAGAAAATCCATGATATAACGGTCTTGCGTCTGAGGATGGAAAACTCACGGCGGTTTATCTCATCGGCGCTTCGTCCTGTTTCTATGACAAGGTCATAACCTGCCTTGCTTATCTCGCGTTTCATGTCCTCAAGGGATATCTCCTTTGGGTCGTAGTCTACTAATGCTGTGCGTGTGGCCAAAGACACGTTGGCTTCATTTACGCCTTTTAGCGAATTGAGCTTTCGCTCTACATGAGCCGAACAGGCTGAGCAAGCCATGCCTATGACCGGTATTGTTTTCTTCATAATAATAATCTTGTAAAAACTGTTTTTATAGAGATATTGTTGTTTGAGGTGTTGTCGTTCGAAATGTTGTTTGAGGTGTTGTCAAGCTGTTGTTGATAGGGATATTTCTTAGTTATCCTTTTCTCTTCTTGCTACATTTCTCACATTGTCCTTTGATTACGAAAGACATGGAGCGGGCAACGAAGCCAGAGGGTAGAGAGAACTGAGGTACATGGATGTCGTCAAGACAGAACGACTGGTGGCATGTCTCACAATAAAAATGAATGTGCCCGTCGTTATGGTGGCAGGCACCATCGTTGGCACAAAGCTCATAGTTGAGGAGGCCACGGCCATCTTCAAACGCATGAACAACATCGTGTTCGAGGAAGAGCGTGAGTACACGGAAAATGCTCGACTTGTCCATGTTCGGCATTGCCGCCTCTAAAGAGGAAAGGCTCATGGGGCGCTGTTCTTCTTCGAGCTTTTTCAGCACAAGAATTCGGTTTGCTGTTGCTCCAACACCTTTGTGTCTTAATCTTATAATTGCTTCTTCTTGCTTCATCTTCATCGCTTTTTTAAAAAACAAGCCATTGACGCTTGTCTGTGACTGCAAAATTAATCATTTTTTCCTTTATTTTTCACATCGTTCCAATAATTATTGCTAACTTTGCAAACTGAAAATTGCAATTCACATATTTAAAGAATATTCTACGCGAAGACAAAAAATTATTGTTTTAATATTTTATGAACTTTTCTATTTTATTTATCACAGTCATCTTGACGGCTGTTGTATTGGTAGTGGGTGCATACGTTGTTGCAAAACTCGTAGGTCCGCGTTCGTACAACCCGGTAAAGGGTCAACCGTTTGAGTGTGGTATCCCGACACGTGGAACATCTTGGATTCCTGTGCATGTGGGCTACTATCTCTTCGCCATCCTTTTCCTGATGTTCGACATCGAGACCCTGTTCCTCTATCCATGGGCAGTTGTAGTCAAGCGGTTTGGAGTCATGGCTCTTGCGAGCGTTGGCTTCTTTATGCTGGTATTGGTATTTGGCCTTGCTTACGCATGGCGGAAAGGAGCGTTGGAATGGAAGTAAGAAAACCTGTAATCAAGAGTATTCCTTACGATGAGTTCAAGGACAATGCAAGCCTTGAAAAAATCGTGGACGAGCTCCATGAGGGAGGCGTCAATGTGATTGTTGGCTCGCTTGACCAGGCTATCAACTGGGGTCGTTCCAACTCTCTGTGGTCATTAACATTCGGTACATCATGCTGTGGCATTGAGTTTATGGCTGTGGGCTGTGCCCGCTACGACTTCTCACGCTTCGGCTTCGAGGTAACCCGTAACTCTCCACGTCAGGCAGACCTTATAATGTGTGCCGGTACCATCACCAACAAGATGGCTCCTGTCTTCAAGCGTCTCTATGACGAGATGGCAGAACCTAAGTATGTTGTGGCTGTTGGCGGTTGCGCTATTAGCGGCGGTCCGTTCAAAAAATCATACAACGTGGTGCGCGGAATCTCTGAGATTGTGCCTGTCGACGTGTATGTGCCTGGCTGTCCTCCACGCCCAGAGGCTATCCTCTATGGCATGATGCAGCTCCAGCGCAAGGTGAAGGTTGAGAAATTCTTCGGTGGTGCAAACCACAAGATGAATAGCGAGGAGAAGGATCTCTCTATGTCGAAGGGCGGTCTCCACGGATTAAGCAACGAGGCGCTCGCCGGCGAGAAGAAGCACGAGACCATTGTTGTGAACAATGTGCCCGAGAACTTCGACGCGAAGAAAGATCTACTAACTGACTAATATAATAAGGTGTAAAATATGAAACTTGAAAATATTGAACTCTCATTTGACAATTTCTCAAGTGAGATGTCGAAACTGAAGAACCAGAAACATTTCGACTACCTTGTTACTATCATCGGTGAAGATTTTGGTGAAGAAGGTTTGGGATGTATTTACATCCTTGAGAATACTGACAACAACGAGCGTTGCTCGGTTAAGACAATAGCAAAGAAGGTTGATGGTAGCGACGTGATTCCAACGGTCATTAACCTGTGGAAGAGTGCTGACCTCTTGGAGCGTGAGGTTTACGACTTCGTAGGCATTAAGTTCCTTGGCCATCCCGACATGCGCCGCCTGTTCCTCCGTACCGATTTTAACGGATATCCCCTGCGTAAAGACTTTGATATGAGTCCTGAGGCAAACCAGTTCCCGTTGACAGATGAACCTGAAAGCGACTTTACCGTAGAGTATTCGCTTAACGAGGACGGACACCTTGTGGCAACAAAGAAGCGCCTATTCGAAGACGACGACTTTGTTGTGAACATCGGTCCTAACCACCCCTCTACACACGGCGTGCTCCGTTTGCAGACTGTGCTTAACGGCGAGAAGGTGAAGCGTATCTATCCGCACCTCGGATACATTCATCGTGGCATAGAGAAAATGTGGGAAGGTATGACCTATCCGCAGACTCTTGCTCTGACAGACCGTCTCAACTACCTGTCGGCTATGATGCACCGCCACGCGCTCGTGGGCGTCATTGAAGAGGCTATGGGTGTGGAACTTTCTGACCGCATTCATTATATCCGTACGATTATGGATGAGCTCCAGCGTATCGACTCTCACTTGCTCTACCTCGGATGTACCGCTCAGGACCTCGGCGCTCTTACCGCCTTCCTCTACTGCATGCGCGATCGTGAGCATGTGCTTAACGTTATGGAGGAGACAACAGGTGGACGCCTTATCCAAAACTACTATCGCATAGGCGGTCTTCAGGCTGATATCGATCCTAAGTTTGTTGAGAACACAAAGAAGCTCTGTGCTTATCTTCGTCCGAAGATTCAGGAGTATCTCGACGTGTTTGGCGATAACGTAATTACTCATAACCGTCTTGTGGGTGTCGGACCTATGGATCTTGAAGATTGTATCAACTATGGCGTGACAGGTCCTGCTGGACGTGCCGCTGGATGGAAGAACGACACTCGTAAGCGTCATCCTTATGACCTCTACGACAAGGTAGAGTGGAATGAGATTACGATGACAGGTTGTGACTCAATGGATCGTTACTACTGCCACATCAAGGAGCTTTACGAGAGTCTTAACATCATTGAGCAGCTCATCGACAACATTCCTGAAGGCGAGTTCTACATCAAGCAGAAGCCTATTATCAAGGTGCCAGAAGGACAATGGTATTTCTCTGTTGAGGGTGCCAGCGGCGAGTTTGGTGTTTACCTCGATTCAAAGGGCGACAAGAGTCCGTATCGCATGAAGATGCGTCCCATGGGTCTCACACTTACAGGAGCTCTCGACCCGATGCTTCGTGGACAGAAGATTGCCGACCTTATCACAACAGGTGCTGCTATCGACTTCGTGATTCCTGACATCGACCGTTAATAGGAATGTTGAATTTTGAATGTTGTAATCGGCTTTGCCGCTTGCCAGATCAAGAATTTTGAATTGTCGGCTTCGCCGATGAAGAGTTAGGATTTTTGAATGTTGAATTAGAATGTTGAATTTTGAATGTTGAATTCATAATTCACAACTCTCAATTCAAAATTGTGGCTTGCCACAATAATTCAAAACTCAAAACTCGAAATTCAAAACTCGAAATTCAAAACTCACAACTCAAAAATCAAAATTTAAACAAAATGTTTGACTTTAGTATAGTAACAAACTGGATTGACTCTCTCCTCCGAGTGACTCTCGGTCTTGGAGACTTTTGGTCAATACTGATCGAGTGTATCCTGGTGGGTGTCTGCATTCTTGCAGGTTACGCCGTCCTCGCTATCATCTTGATCTTCATGGAGCGTAAGGTCTGCGCCTACTTCCAGTGCCGTCTCGGCCCGATGCGTGTAGGTCCTTGGGGCGTGTTCCAGGTGTTTGCCGACGTGTTGAAGATGCTCATCAAAGAGATTTTCTCTGTCGACGGTGCCGACAAACTGCTCTATTATGTCGCTCCCTTCCTTGTGATTATCGCATCTGTAGGCACATTCGCGTTCCTGCCTTGGAACAATGGTGCCGAGGTGCTCGACTTCAATGTAGGCCTCTTCCTTATGTCTGCCATCTCAAGTATCGGCATCGTGGGCATCTTTATGGCCGGTTGGGGTTCTAACAACAAGTATTCGGTGGTTTCTGCCATGCGTGGTGCCGTGCAGCTCATCTCTTACGAGATGTCGCTCGCACTATGTCTTATCACAGCCGTTGTGCTCACAGGCACAATGCAGGTAAGCGGCATCGTTGAGGCACAGACAGGTGCGTTCGGATGGCTTATCTTCAAAGGCCACATTCCGGCAATCATCGCGTTCCTCGTTTTCCTCGTAGCTGGTAACGCCGAGGCTAACCGTGGACCGTTCGACCTTGCTGAGGCTGAGAGTGAGCTTACTGCCGGTTACCATACCGAGTATTCGGGCATGGGCTTCGGCTTCTACTATCTCGCCGAGTATCTTAACCTGTTCGTGGTTTCAGGAATTGCTTCTACCGTGTTCCTCGGTGGATGGGCTCCCTTCAACATAGGTGTGGCTGGCGTTGACAGCGTGCTCAACATGATTCCTGGCATCGTTTGGTTCCTGGGCAAAACATTTGCTGTCGTTTGGCTGCTTATGTGGGTGCGCTGGACATTCCCTCGTCTGCGTATCGACCAGATACTTAAACTTGAATGGAAGTATCTTATGCCGCTGTCGCTCATCAACTTAATTCTTATGACAGTAGTAGTGGCATTTGGCTTGCACTTCTAAAAAACACATTATTTATAACAATGGAAGATAACAAAAAATCATATTTCGGAGAAATCGGGGCTGCCATGAAAACTCTCGCTGTGGGTATGAAAACCACTCTGCAAGAGTATTTCACTCCTAAGAGCACAGAGCAGTATCCTGAGAACCGCAAGACTACGCTGCATGTGGCTGCACGCCATCGTGGACGTCTCGTCATGAACCGTGACGAAAACGGAAACGTGTTGTGTACAGCTTGTACGCTGTGTGAGAAGTCTTGCCCGAACGGCACAATCAAGATTCTCTCTAAGATGGTAGAGAATCCTGAAACAGGACGCAAGAAGAAGCAACTTGTCGACTATCAGTATGACCTTGGCGACTGCATGTTCTGCGAGTTGTGTGTTAATGCATGCAACTTCGGTGCCATTAAGTTTGTAAACGATTTCGAAAACTCGGTGTTTGAACGTGATCAGCTTGTTCTGCATCTTGATAAGGAACACTACGAGGGTGGCTCGCTGCCAAACATTATTGATGGTGGTGCTGATTTCGAAATTGGAACGTTTAACACCAAAACCAAATAAGGAGTAAGATTACAGATATGGCAAGTTTAGTAATGTTTTGCATTCTGGCAGTTGTGATCCTTGGATCGGCTGTCATGTGCGTGATGACAAAGCGTATTATGCGCTCAATCACGTTCCTGCTTTTCGTGCTCCTCGGAGTGGCAGGCCTTTATTTCCTGCTCGACTATACCTACCTTGGTGCTGCCCAGATCAGCGTCTATGCTGGTGGCATGGTGATGATGTACATCTTTGCCGTGCAGCTTGTTAGCAAGCGCACCCTTCAGGGCTTGGTGGAGCGTGTTAAAGGAAGCCGTGCGCTCTCAGGCGCTCTGCTCTGCATCGTGGCTCTTGTTACCGTTGCTGGCATTCAGCTCAAGAACGGTTTCCTGAACCTCGCCACAACAGGTCATGAGGTGACAATGGAGACCATCGGTCAGGCGCTGCTCGGTTCTGAAAAGTATCAGTATGTGTTGCCCTTCGAGTTCATTTCAGTTTTCCTGCTGGCTTGTATCGTTGGCGCAATTGTTGTTGCACGCAAAGAAAAGGAGGATAAATAATTATGGTACCTGTAGAATGTTATTTTGTGCTCAGCGCACTCCTGTTCTTCATTGGTGTGTATGGTTTCATCACACGCCGCAACCTGATAGCCATGCTCGTTTCTATAGAGCTCGTGCTCAACGCTGTAGACCTCAACTTTGCGGCTTTCAACCGCCTGCTCTTCACAGAACAGTTTGAGGGCTTCTTCATGACGCTCTTCTCTATTGGCGTGAGCGCAGCAGAAAGTGCCGTTGCTATCGCGATTATTATCAACGTTTACCGCAATTTCCATAGCGATCAGGTGAACAGTATTGAAAACATGAAATATTAATTTTAGATTATGGATTTTACATATTCAATATGGATTCTTCTGCTGCCTTTGATCAGCTTCTTGGTCATCGGACTGCCCGAATTCCTGAATAAGAAATATGCCTGGTCGCACAAGACAGCCGGACTGATCGGAACCTGTTCGCTCGGACTGGTTACGGTGTTGAGCTATTTTACCGCGTTCCAGTATTTCACATCTCCTCGTCTTGCTGACGGCACACTTGCAACCTTCGTGCCTTACAATTTCACTTGGTTGCCTTTGGGCCATCTCCATTTCGATCTTGGCGTCTTGCTTGACCCCATTTCGGTGATGATGCTTATCGTCATCTCAACGGTCAGCCTCATGGTGCACATCTATTCGTTTGGCTACATGCACGGTGAGAAAGGTTTCCAGCGCTATTATGCGTTCCTTTCTCTCTTTACCATGTCAATGCTCGGACTGGTGCTTGCCACGAACATCTTCCAGATGTACATGTTCTGGGAGCTTGTGGGTGTAAGCTCTTACCTCCTCATTGGCTTCTATTACACATTGCATGCTGCTGTTCACGCATCGAAGAAGGCGTTCATCGTAACACGTTTTGCCGATATGTTCTTCCTCATAGGTATCCTTATCTTTGGATATTACACAGGAAGCTACAACTTCTCGTTTGCTGGTAATGTAGAATATCTTAACGGCGTAGCTGCCTTTACTGCTGTTGATAGTGCACGCGCTGTCGCTGCTGGCGGCTTCCTCCTGCCAACAGCTCTTGTGCTGATGTTCATCGGTGGTGCCGGCAAGTCGGCAATGTTCCCATTGCACATCTGGCTGCCCGATGCCATGGAGGGTCCAACACCTGTATCTGCTCTTATCCACGCCGCTACCATGGTTGTTGCTGGTGTGTTCCAGATTGCACGCATGTTCCCCATCTGGATCGAGTATGCTCCCCAATCTCTTGATGTTGTTGTTGTTGTTGGCGCGTTCACAGCGTTCTATGCTGCTGCCGTGGCTTGCGCACAGAGTGACATCAAGCGTGTGCTTGCCTTCTCAACAATCTCTCAGATCGCCTTCATGATGGTGGCTCTCGGCGTTTGTCTGCCCGGACATCATGGAGCTGTTCTCGACAACCATGCACAGCTTGGTTACATGGCTTCTATGTTCCACCTCTTCACACACGCCATGTTTAAGGCTTGTCTGTTCCTTGGAGCAGGTTGCATTATCCATGCAGTCCATTCTAACGAGATGTCTACAATGGGTGGCTTGCGTAAGTACATGCCTATCACACACATCACGTTCCTTATCTCATGTCTCGCTATCGCGGGCATCCCCTTCTTCTCGGGCTTTAGCTCAAAGGATGAGATCATTACCGCTTGCTTCGAGTATTCTCCTGTTTGCGGTTGGTGGATGACAGGTGTAGCAGCCATGACAGCATTCTATATGTTCCGTCTCTACTACGGCATTTTCTGGGGTACAGAGAACAAGGAGCTTCACGCTCACCACACTCCTCATGAGGCTCCTGCAGCCATGACTTTCCCTCTTGTGTTCTTGAGCATCATTACCGTAGGTGTGGGTGTCGTTACAACCCTCGGCGGTTTCCTCAACTGGGAGTGGGCAAGCTTTGGAAAGTTCGTGAGTGCTGCTGGCACAATCTATACTGTTCATTTCGACCCTCAGGTTGCAGCAACCTCAACTGTTATTGCAATCCTCTCTATCGCTCTTGCTACATATATATATAAAGGTGAGAAGCAGCCTATCGCCGACAAGCTCTACGCTACATTCCCACGTCTGCATCGTTGGGCTTACAAGCGTTTCTACATGGATGAGGTTTATCAGTTTGTTACACACAAAATATTGTTCCGTTGCGTCAGCCGTCCTGCACAGTGGATTGACGAGAAGATCATCAATGGTCTTATCGACTTTACCGCTTGGGGCGCCAACGAGGCAGGAGAGACCATTCGTCCTTGGCAGAGCGGCGACGTTCGCCAGTATGCCGTTTGGTTCCTTACAGGTGCGGTAGCTTTAACATTATTATTACTTTGTTTGTAAACAAGTAGACAAGTGGATTAGTAGACAAGTAAACAAGCTGATAGCCATTAGCGCTTATACCAATAGCTCGTCAACTCGTCAACTCGTCAACTCGTCAACTAACAATTAAAAATATGAATATATTAAGTTTATTCGTAGTAATCCCTGTCTTGATGTTGCTCGGTCTTTGGATCGCACGCAACGTCAATCAGGTGCGTGGTGTGATGGTTGCCGGTTCATCTTGCCTCTTGGCAATGAGCATCTGGCTCACACTCCATTTTATCGGTGAGCGTGCAGCTGGCAACACCGAGGAGATGATTCTCCGCGCTTCTACGGAATGGTTCCCTGCTCTCCACATCAATTATGAGGTGGGTGTCGATGGAATCTCCGTTGTCATGCTTCTGCTTTCGAGCATCATCGTGTTCACAGGCACATTCGCCTCATGGAAGCTTAAGCCCCTTACCAAGGAGTTCTTCATGTGGTTCACCTTGCTCTCAACAGGTGTTTATGGCTTCTTTATCTCTATAGACCTGTTCACCATGTTCATGTTCTATGAGGTGGCTCTCATCCCTATGTACCTTCTTATCGGCTACTGGGGCTCCGGTCGTAAAGAATACGCTGCCATGAAGCTTACCTTGATGCTTATGGGCGGTTCTGCCCTTATCATCCTTGGCTTGGTAGGAATCTATTTCTTCAACGGAGCTTCAACCATGAGCATTCTTGAAATTGCACACAATAACCACATCCCGGCAGCTGTTCAGAATGTGCTGTTCCCGTTTGTGTTTATTGGTTTCGGTGTGCTTGGTGCCCTGTTCCCATTCCATACATGGTCTCCAATCGGTCACGGTTGTGCCCCGACCTCTGTGTCTATGCTCCACGCAGGTGTGCTCATGAAGCTTGGTGGCTACGGCTGCTTCCGCATTGCCATGTTCCTCCTGCCTCAGGCTGCACACGATTTGGCTTGGATCTTCCTTATCCTTACCACAATCTCTGTAGTGTATGGTGCATTCTCGGCTTGCGTTCAGACAGACCTTAAGTTCATCAATGCCTATTCATCAGTTTCCCACTGTGGCTTGGTGCTCTTCGCTCTCTTGATGATGACCCGCGTGTCTTGCACAGGTGCCATCCTTCAGATGCTTTCACACGGTCTTATGACAGCC
>UQTI01000003.1 GCA_900543975.1 uncultured Prevotella sp.
TGAAGTCGTTGCTCACGGTGCGATACATCACACACTCCTTGTGGTTGAGCTTCTTCGAGTCGAGCAGTTTAGCCACGATGTCGTTATGCACGCTACTCAGCGGCACGAGATATTTCTCGTTCTTGTGCTTCACCATCATCGGAATGAGGTCGTCAATCTTGCCGGTGTTGCCAAAGAACACCTTACGCTTGCGATACTGCACATATTTCTGGATGTAGAGCGCGATTGTCTCTGTGACGCAGAAATATTTCATGTCCTCGGGTATGTTTATGCGCAGCTCCTTGGCCAGCTTGAAATAATTGTCGATAGCATGTCGTGATGTGAACACCACGGCAGTGAAGTCGAGCAGACTTATCTTCTGCTGACGAAATTCCTTAGAGCTAAGTCCCTCGACCTTGATGAAAGGTCGGAACACCAGTTCCACGCCAAATTCCTTCGCGATGTCGAAATAAGGAGATTTCTCACTTGTCGGCTCTGGCTGTGAAATCAAAATCTTCTTTATCATTTGTGTCTTAAAAATTAACCTTCAAATAGTTGCACGTCATGGTCAATGCGCCCCAGAGGACGCCCAACGGAATGAGTTCAAGGGTGCAAAAGTACAAAAAATTTTGCACAATTCCGCCCCTCGTGCTGAAAAAGATGTTGTAAGCCTTGTAAAAGGCCAGAATCTTCATAACTCCTACAATGACAGCGGCACACAAGAGCGCCGTCTCCACATCCATGCTGAAATAGGTCTGCAGCATGACCACGGGGTAGAGGAGCAGCCCTTCTATCACCAGGGTGAAGAGCCACGACTTCATCCACACCCCGTTGCGCTTGGTGTCGAAGAACACCCATCCCGCTGTCTGGTAGAGCAGCATCTTTCCGACGAAATAGCCCAGGATTTCAAGGGCAAAGACGCCGATGACGAGATACTGGTCAATGATGAACGTCTGCGCCACATAGCGGTTGACATAAAAGAAGAACACCAGACCCATGAGCAGGCAGCCTTGCAGGGCGAGCGTGAGCTGGAACCTTATCTCCTGTGCCGTCTCGGTGATGTCGCTCAGCAGCCCCGTGGGGCGTCTGAAGAAGTTTTTGGCCTGGCGCATCATGAAGTCGCGCGACTTGGTGAACGCCACCACGCCCAAGATGAAGCACAGCAACAGCAGCACGGTTATGATGTTGTCTCTGGCTGTGCTGTAAGGCACAGGATCGCCTGCCACCCCCAGACGTCCTCCGAACAGGTCGGGGTGGAAAAACGGTTTGCCCGTGAAAAAGCTCTCACGGTAATATTTAGGCAGACTGACGTCGCGGAAGCTTCGTCCCACGGGCCATCCTGGCAGGTGCAGCGTGTCGGGCTGCGTGCTCCACGTTATCTCTGACGGCTTGATGTGCGCCTGCACCATCGAGTCTTGCTGCTCTGGTGTGGCGTTGGCAGGAAGCCACGACAGCACCTCCTTGACGGTGGGTTGCCATGTGCGGGGCTGGGCCTGTTGAAGCTCCACCTCGCCGTTCTCCTGAAGCACAATGGTGTCGTTCTGCTGTGTCATTGTTTATGATGTTTCGTTTTTGCAGGGGCTCACAAAGAGCCTTCTGAGAGGGGGGTGCAGGGGCTTATGACCTTACAGGGCTTATGGGCTTACAAAGCCTGGGCTTATGGTCTTAAAGGTTTTAAAGGTCTTAAAGCCATAAAAGCCCTTGGCCCTTCCCCCTGAAGCTTCCTTAGATTCCAAACTCCTTCTTGATGTCGTCCACGCGGTCGAGCTTCTCCCATGTGAACAGCTCCACACGCATGGTCTTTGTGGGGTGATAGTGAGACGTGAAGGTCTTCTCCACCACCTCCCACTGGCGTCCCATGTGTCCATAGGCCGCTGTCTCGAGATATATGGGCTGGCGCAGCTTCAGCGTCTGCTCGATCTTCTTCGGGCGGAGGTCGAAGAGCTTGCCTATCTTCTTGGCAATCTCGCCGTCGGTCATGTTGACCTTTGAGCGGCCGTAGGTGTTGACGTAGATACTCACGGGCTCAGCCACACCGATGGCGTAGCTCAGCTGCACCAGCATCTCGTCGGCAACGCCCGCTGCCACCATGTTCTTGGCGATGTGGCGTGCGGCATAAGCTGCCGAGCGGTCCACCTTCGAGGGGTCCTTGCCCGAGAAGGCACCGCCGCCGTGGGCGCCCTTGCCGCCGTAGGTGTCGACGATGATCTTGCGGCCGGTCAGACCGGTGTCGCCGTGAGGACCGCCGATCACAAACTTGCCCGTGGGGTTGACGAAATATTTGATGTCGTCGCCGAAGAGCGCGAGCACCTTGCGGCTGTGTATCTGCTCCTTCACGCGCGGCATGAGGATGTTGATGACGTCGTAACGGATCTGTGCGAGCATCTGCTCGTCGTCGGCCATGAACTCGTCGTGCTGTGTGCTCACCACGATGGTGTCGATGCGCTCGGGCACACCCTCGTCGCTGTACTGCACGGTTACCTGACTCTTCGAGTCGGGACGCAGATAGGTCATCACCTTGCCCTCGCGGCGAATGTCGGCGAGCGTGCGCATGATGAGCTGTGCCAGGTCAAGCGACACCGGCATGTAGTTTTCTGTCTCGTTGGTGGCGTAACCGAACATCATGCCCTGGTCGCCGGCACCCTGCTCGTCGTCCTCCTCACGGCTGACGCCGCGGTTGATGTCGTTGCTCTGCTCGTGTATGGCGGTGAGTATGCCGCATGAGTCGGCGTCAAACTGATACTCGCTCTTCGTGTAGCCGATCTTCTTTATTGTGCGGCGAGCGATGGTCTGCAGGTCGATGTAAGCCTCTGAGCGCACCTCGCCCATGATCACCACCTGACCTGTGGTTACGAAACTCTCGATGGCGCAGTGTGCTCCCTCGTCGTAAGCGAGAAACTGGTCGAGCAGTGCGTCACTGATCTGATCGGCCACCTTGTCGGGATGGCCCTCTGAAACTGATTCTGATGAAAATAGATAACTCATTTTTCCAATTTTGTTTTTTTTGTGACTGTAGCCTCGTTCACGCCTGTCCTCCGTCCCTCGTTTGTGTGGCAACGTGCCGGCATGTGCGGCTATGAAAAATATAAATTAAAAGTGGAAAAACGCCAATTGACCGTCGAAAATCTGTCTTGAGTGATTTCGCAGTTTTAGCATTTTTTAGTGTGGTTGCAAGCAGCCAAATTCTTCCACATTATCTCATTTATAAATATTCTTTTTGTCCTTGTTTAGCATGCCTCGACATGCGAAACCCGGTTCTTTTTTAAGACCTTCTTTTAAAATCGGCTGCAAAGTTACAGCTTTTTTCCGTAACACACAAAGAGTTAGGGTTAAAACAAGCTAAACAGCGCGTTTTAGGCCCCACACAGACACAAAAAGGGCGCACCCTGTGGCCTGTGCCACGGAGATGCGCCCCTATTTCGTTGTTTTTCAAATAGCCTTGGCTATAGGTTTTTCACTTTTCACTTTTCACTTTTCACTTTTCGTTTTTCACTTTTCCCTTAAAAAGGCTTGGTCTCAACGGCGTCAGCCTTTTTTACCTTTTTACCTTTTTACCTTTAAAAAGCCCTTTTATCTTTTTACCTTTAAAATGACATTTTGCTACTTTTTTCGCCTTTTTGCTTAACTCAATTATTAACGGATGTTAATTTTTTAAGATTTTGTCATTAAGCCCATTTGAGGCTGTCAAAGAGGCTTAATGAGCGCCTCAAATGGGCTTAATGAGGAGCTCAAAGAGGCCCTTTCAAAGTGTCAGTAAAGCATGGTTAAAACTGACAAAACGATAATCGCGATTTTAGATAAAATTGAGGGGATGGAACGACAAAAAGAGAACTTTTCAACGACAATATTTGGAACTTTTCAACAACGAATGTTGTTTTTTCAACAAAAAAAATTGTCTCTATTGTCTCTATTGTCTTTAAAACAACGCAAGAAAGCAGGTTGGGGCCATCACCACTCCCTCCCACCATTTTTGCTGCGAAGGTTTTAAAGACAATAGAGACAATAGAGACAATTTTGAAAAACAATATTTTTTTGTTTCAACATTGTCTTTTGGCGTTGTCTTACCACGACAGCCTAAACCGTGGGGTAAAACAGCTTCAGCTTTTCAAAGCAACGTTGTCTCTCCAAAAATCAGCGTTTGTTTTACGACAGCTCGAGCATGCGCTCGATGGGCTTGACGGCGTCGCGTGCAATGTCGGCAGGCACATCGACGGCGGGCCACTCGTGGAGAAGCGTGTTATACATCTTCTCAAGGGTGTTCATCTTCATAAACTCACACTCGTTGCATGAGCAGCCGATAGAGCCTTCGCTCACCTCGGGAGGCACGGGGAGGAACTGTGTGTCGGGACATGCACGCTGCATCTCGTGCAGGATGCCAGCCTCTGTTGCCACGATGTAGGTGCCTTCGGGGTGTTCGGTGGCATATTTCAGAAGCACGGCGGTGGAGCCTACCACGTCGGCCACAGCCAGGACGGGAGCCTTACACTCGGGATGGGCGAGGACCACGGCCTTGGGGTTTTCACGCTTCATGCGCACGATCTCTTCCACAGAGAAGCGCGAGTGGACATGGCAGCCGCCGTTCCACAGGAGCATGTTGCGGCCCGTCACGCTGTTTATGTAAGAGCCGAGGTTATAGTCGGGACCAAAGATTATCTTCTCGTCCTTGGGGAAGGTGTCGACGATCTTCTTTGCGTTGCCCGATGTCACCACAACATCGGTGAGCGCCTTCACCTCGGCAGTGGTGTTGACGTAGCTCACCACCTTGTAGCCCGGGTGCTCCGCCTTATACTGGCGCAGGTCCTCGGCGCGGCACGAGTCGGCGAGCGAGCATCCTGCTCTGAGGTCTGGTGCGAGCACCAGCTTGTCGGGCGAGAGGATCTTGCATGTCTCCGCCATGAAATGCACGCCACACATGAGGATGATCTTTGCATCTGTCTGTGCAGCCTTACGCGCCAAGGCCAATGAGTCGCCAATGAAGTCGGCCACGTCTTGCACATCACCCACGGTGTAATAGTGAGCCAGGACGATGGCGTCCTTCTCCTCACACAGTCGTCTTATCTCCTTCTTCAGGTCCAGGGTCTTGTCAACCGGTTCGTCGACATACCCTTTTTCTATCCATTGTTGTTTTGCCATTTTCTTTATTACCTTTCAAGGCGTCAGCCTTTTTTTTACCTAGCCCCACCCCCTCGCCACCTGACGGTGGCTCACCCCTCCACTTCTTGCTCTGGCAAGCGACCAAAGGTCGAGCGATGGAGGGGAGTAATTAGCAAGGGCTATACGATTTTTCACTTTTCCCTTAAAGGCGTCAGCCCTTTTTTACCTTTTTTACCTTTTTGCCATTTCTCGTTTCTTTACCTTTCCCCCGACTTATCCACGCTTCATTATATTCTTATTATTTATATTCTTTTTAAAAATAAAATATATGAATATGATGATGTCGTGTTGAAAGGTTCATAACTCAAGGCCTAAAAATTTGCATATTTGGATGTAAACATTAGGTGTTGGTGCTATTAACATGTGCCATTAATGTTTTATGGTTGAGCTACAGCAGAGTTATGTGCTTATCCACAGATGTTGTAGATGTGTGCAAAGTTAATAAGTTTATATCTTTTTAAAGAATGTTTTCGTTGAAAAATGTTTCATAACATGTTAATTTCGTGTTGAATATCCACAGCTCTCGTAGTGCTCAAAAGGCGAGTTGTGAAATGTGTGGATAACGGAAAAGTTTTCCACAGGTTATTAACGTGGTTTTCAACTAATCTTTCAAGCATCCTATCGGCACAACATACACCCCGTCTTGTGGGCGCTGGTAGGCATATTTTCCGACACCTGTCAGAACCATTTTGAAAGACGGCGATTTCATCTTGTCAACATCAATCTTACTTTCCAGCCTCACCAGGTTTTCTGCACCTTCCTCTATCAGTTTGTCACCGCCAAGCTTCACCTCTATCAATCCGTACTTGCCATTGCGCAGATGAACCACAGCGTCACATTCCAGCCCTGTCTTGTCGCGGAAATGATAGACAGCTCCCCCCAACGCATCGGCATACACTCTCAGGTCGCGCACACACAAGGTTTCGAAAAACAGTCCGAAAGTTTTCAGATCGTTTATCAAATCTTCAGGCCCCATACCTAAAGCAGCCGTAGCTATTGAAGGGTCGGTAAAATATCTGGTGTCGGAGGTTCTGATGGCCGATTTGCTTCTCATGTTAGGGTTCCAAGCCGTAGAATCTTCTATTACAAAAATCTTTTTCAACACCTTAATATAAGAATAGATCGTGTTTTCGCTGACCTCAGCGCTCTCATTATTGGCAATGTCCGCCAAGATGATGCCTGCTGTTGCCTGGCTCCCTTGATTTCTCGCATACGACCTCATTATTCTTTTAGCCAATTCGCTGTCACGCTTTGTTCCGTCTACACGCGAAACGTCAAATCTCGTCACCGCCTCAAAATATTCGATGGCTTGTAGCAACGCAGCTTTTTCGTTCTTCTTGTTCAACGCTTTCGGCCAGCCCCCACGACAGGTTAGATAAGCCAGACGCTCTAAATTGTTTTGATTTATTCCCTCTACAAAATAATCTTTTTTGTCTGAGCCGAACAATTTGGCAAGGCTTACCTCTCCTGTAGAATCGCCCGACTCCCACAAGCTCATTGTTCTTAGTTTCAGCCAAGCAAAACGTCCTGTTCCCGTATGAAATATTTCATTATAATTAGGTGGAACAGCTGACCCTGTCAGAATAAACTGCCCGTCATCGTCTCGCTTGTCCACTTCATTTCTCACGGCATCCCAAAATTTAGGCGCAATTTGCCATTCATCGATCAGTCGTGGTGTTTCACCTTGAAGCAAAAGCTTAATGTTTGTATTGGCCATGGCAATGTTCTGCTCCATGTAATCTGGATCAGACATTGACAAGATGCTTTTGGCTTGTTGAGCCGCCAAGGTTGTCTTTCCGCAATATTTAGGCCCTTCTATCAAAACAGCCCCCATTGCATCTAATTTTTCAGCCAATATTTTATCTGCAATTCGTGTTTTATAATCCTTCATAAAAGAGTTTCTTTGTTATAATTGCAAAAATAGCACATTTATCTGAATATCAAGCAAATAAATTAGTTAAACCTTGTTATTTTTGTTACCTATTGTGGCAGTTGGCGCGTTTTCGTTGTGGCAGTTGGCGCGTTTTCGTTGTGGCAGTTGGCGCGTTTTCGTTGTGGCAGTTGGCGCAATTTCGTTGTGGCAGTTGGCGCAATTAATCGTCTTTCGTTCAATGTTTGTTATATAAAAACAGGGCACAGAGCCACGGTTCTACTGATGCAAAAAAGCAGAATGTGGCTTCTGTGCTCTGTTGTTCATAACAAGCGAGGGGTGTTGCTTTAGCGTTTTATCTTTTTAACCAGCCTTGGGTATTATTTTAATGAAAAGTAAACATTGATTTTTCCGCGCTTTGCGCGTGTTCTTAATTTATTGGATACCGCAAATTTTTATTAAAACCTGTCGTAATCTCGAAAAAAAAGTGAGATTACGACAGTTTTCTTGCTTAAAAGTTGTCGTAATCTCATGTTTTTATTTTTTTTAATGTCCCATGCGTGAGGTGTCTACAGCCTTTACATCCTTTTCCTTGTAGCCGCCAAACTTATAAATGACACCGAGGGTGAGCGATGCCCAGTTGTAGTTGATCTTCATGCGGTAGTCTTGGTTGCCCTGTACGGAGCGGGTGTCGTATGGGTTGTTGAAGATGTTGCTGCCGTTGAGTCGCACACCCCATCTTCCGTCGTGCGACGACCATTGCAGCTTGGCATCCATTCTGAAGATTGGACTGATGTCGTAGACTCCTTGTATAGCCTTTGTCTGATAGAACGGATTAAGGATGAGACGGAGATCCTGCGTGCTACAGAGTTTTACGGATGCGGTGCCTCCAAGGACGACAGACAGCTTCTTGCGGTCGAAAGGCAGGTCAAAGAAATGGTCGCTCTTGTCGTGCTTGTAGGTTCCCATGACAAACACGTTGCCGTTGAGCCATTGGCCTGCATTGAAGATGGCAGAGGCTTGTAGCCCGAAGCTGTTTGAATAGTTGAAATTGGTTTCCTTCATTATCACCGCCATGCGGTCGGTGGTCTGGTAGGGTAGCTGCACGGAATAATCGGGCTTCAGACTTGCGAAAGCCATGAGCGTGTAACGTCGCTTTATCTGCCACATCAGGTTGACATTATAATAAGAGAAGGGCTTCAGGTCAGGATTGCCATGAATCTCGGTGTAGGTGGATGAGTAGAACACGTTGCTCATGGTTGACCAATAGCTCGGAAACTCGGAGTTGGAACTGAACGAGAGGTTGAGCAGATGGTTGTCGTTGATGTTCCATAAAGCGTTGAGCGTAGGATAGACGCGCCATTTGTCCCATATCGGCGAGTGGTATTGCTCGGCAGCAACGGATGCTTCAACACTGACAGCCTTGCTTATCTGCTTGCTGAACCCAGCATACAGGTTCCATATACGCTCGTTTATGTCGACGCTGCTTGTACCGTCAGGCAGGACGCTTCCATCCTTGTTGACGGTGGTCTGATAGCTCTTGTTGCTTGCAAACTGCCCTTTCACGCCATAGGACAATCCCCAGCCGTGTGCCAGCGAGTGGGTCTGGTCTGCCGTGAACATCCATTTGTTGATGGTCTGCTTGCTGCCGCTTGTCATGTTGCGTTCCGTCGCTGTTGTGTTTTCATCCACAATCATCGTTCCGTCGAGAACTTGCTGCTGAGGTGTGCGATAGTGGGTGTATGAACCGTTAAGGGTGAGTCCGAAAGGAAGCGAGTAGTTGACATCCACATTGTGCAGATACTCGTGGCTGTCATGATGCATTCCGCTGATGCTCGATCCTGTAGTGTGGCTGTTTGAGCACGTCTTGTCCCATTGTCCCGTATAGGCTACGTCAAGACGATTGTTCTTGCTAAAGGTGTAATTCATCCCCAGTCGGTAGCTGTGGGTAATGCCAAACGACTTCTGCCCGGTTTCATCATTATAGTGTATACGATTGTTGCCAAGTGGATGATTGGCTATGCGTGAAGACTCACCGTAGGAATTGCCGTTTACATATTTATATTGTGCGTCAATTCCAAACTTGCCTCTTTGCAAGGAAAGATATAAATTACCAAACTCATTGGCGTATTTGTTTTGCCGCATGCCGCCAATTGCCTGTCCAGACAGCTGATTGGTGCCGGCATAGTCTTTCGTGACGATGTTGATAGCCATGCCACGCACATGATAACGGGCGGGGGCAGACAACATGACTTCGGCTTTTGCCAGCTGTGCGGCAGGCATTGACTTAAGACGCTCTGTCAGCTGCTCCTGTGTCAACGTTGTGGCTTGTCCGTTGACAATCAGCGTCACCTCGTTGCCAGAGAACGATATCTTGCCTGTGGCATCGCTGATGCCAGGTATGTGTGTCAATGCCTCGTAAGCGTTGTCGGCAGGCAGCTGCTTTATGAGCAACGGCATATTGTATGTCAGCATGCCGCGCTCTGCCTTGACAATGGGGCGCGAGCCTTTTACCATCACTTCAGGAAGATTGTGCATCATGCTTTCCATGGTGAGCGAATCTTTTGGAGCGTTGTCTTGTGCGTGGACTGTTATGGACGATGCAAAGAGAAGGCTTATTAAGAAAAATCTATTACGTTTCATTTGCTTTTTTTGTTAAAACGGCTACTTGTTTTTTTGCTTCTGGTGTTAAAACGACAGGCAATGTTTTTTTCTGAAATGACATTTGTGCGTTTTTTTTGCCTTATTTCTTTGCAAAAGTAGCTTTTTTTTAAAAAAAAACGAGTAATATGTTATGAGAATTTTGTAAAAAAGCGTTTTGTTTATTAACAACGTCGTTGCGTTGTCTGTCTAAGCTCTTGAATTGTTTTCCATTCAATCGGTCGCTTTGTTTTCCCTTCAATCGGTCGCTTTGTCCAAAATTTTGTCAATCATACCTACATAATAGAACGGGAGGTTTATCAGACGAAACGTTTTGCCGTTGGGTGTCGTCACGTCGTCTATGCTGTATTTGCCTGGCCATACCCTTACGGCGATGTCGGCAGATTCGGCGGTGTCCATAAACGAATGTAGCGAGCGAAGATGAGCATTGGTTCCCGACTTCACCTCTATGGGTATGATCGTCGCATGGTGCTGCCACACGAAATCGACCTCAGCCGTAGACCCCTTCTTGTCTCTAACCCAGAAAAACTGCTCGTTGCGGTAGTTGCGGTCGAGGACGATGCGCAGCTCTTGAGCCACAATCTGTTCGGCAGCATGGCCTTTCCACACATCGAGCAGAGAGCTGTTCTGTAGATATTCTGTCTGTATGCCAACCGAGAAATTCATTATGCCCGAGTCGAGCCATATCAGCTTGGGCTGTCGCGTTGTGGCAGGTATGGCAGGGACCTTTACTGCCGTTACGGGATAGTCGAGGTTGAGCAAGAACGCATTTTGCAGAACCTCAAGAGCTTCGTGCACCTCCTTGCTTGTGTAGTTGCTGTCCCCGAAGCGGTTGAACGTTATTGTTTGTCCTGCTTCAGCCCATCCGTGTGTGAGCAGATGGCGTATGATGTTCACCTGGTTGGCGTTCCTGGCATATTTTTCAACATCTTCATTGTAGCCGTTAAGCAACAAACGGTAAATGGGCGAAAGGGTTGTTATGTCATTGTTGGAGGCATATTCCATCAGCGCCTCCGGCATTCCGCCCACGAGCGTGTAGCGGTTGAACAGACTCATGAGCATGTCGTGGTAGACGGGAGAAACGTTCTGTTGGCGCACCATCTCAGCCAATGGCTCGTTGGATGTGGCGTTCAAAAACTCGAGGAACGAGCACGGACGAAGCGACATATACTCCACACGCCCCACGGGAAACGAGATGCGTTGCTTTATGAGCGTTTGCAATCTTGACCCGGCAGCCACGATGTGTAGCCACGGCATCTCCTCGTAGAAATAGCGTAGCAGTCCGACGGCCTTCGGTTCGTTCTGTATCTCATCAATGAAGAGCAGTGTGCGTTTGTTCCTGTCTACCGTTATCTTCTTCTGCAAACAGATATATTGGAAAATTTCAGCCACATTGTCGGAGATGGCGAATGCCTTTGCATCATTACTTTGCTCCAGGTTGAGCTTAATGTAGCTGTCATATTGCTTGCTGAATTGGTCAATGAGCGTGGTCTTGCCAACCTGTCGTGCTCCGCGTAGAACAAGAGGCTTCCTGTTCTCGCGTTTGCTCCACTCGGTCAAATTGTCGATTAATAGCCTGTGTATCATAACGGTTATGTCGTTGGTTCGTGTTGCAAAGATACAGCTTTTTTCCTAAAACATAGGCAAAAATGAGATAAAATTTTCCTAAAACATAGGCAAAAATAGGGTAAAAATTGCCTAAAGTATAGGCAAAATGAGATAAAATCTTCCTAAAGCATGGGCAAAAAAAGGGCAAAAATTGCCTAAAACATGGGCAAAAACAGAGATTCTTCACTTTTCGTTTTTCACTTTTCCCTTAAATCGGTGTCAGCTTTTTTTACCTTTTTACCTTTTTACTTTTTTACCTTTAAAATGTCTTTTCAAAAAAAGCCCCATAAGGTTCAGAAACCCTATGGAGCTTAATGTTTCTAATGCGGCGTCAGCCTTTTTTACCTTTTTACCTTTTTACTTTTTTACCTTTAAAATGCCTTTTTACTTTTTTACCTTTAAAGCGTCGCATCCCTCAGCCTTGACGATGTAGAGGCCGTGAGGCAGGGTGGCGAGACTTATGGTTGAGGCGTGGGCAGAGAGGACGGTGCGACCAGCCACGTCGGTCACGGTGAAGAGCGTGGCGGCAGGAGCCGACACCGTGTTGCCACAGACGGTGAGCTTGTTGTCGGTGCCGTCGGCAATAGTAGATGTTATGCCCGTTGTGCCCTCATCGTAAGGAATGTAAAGACCCACGGTGTGAGAAGGATAATCCTTGTAAGTTACCTTTCCGATCAATGTCGACTTGCCCGTGGCCGGGTCAAGCTCCAGCAGTTCGCCCGACGACAAGTCGCCGTTGTGAGCCCAGAACAGACGGCCCGTCTTGTGGTCGAAGGTCATGGAATGGTAGAGCGCGATGTCGGTGATCGAGGTAGAGCCCACGAGCGTTGTTGTGCCCGTCTTCTTGTCGAGGGTGTAGAGGCATCCGTCGTTGGCGATGGCGAAGAGCGTGCCCTTGTTGTCGGCAGCGAGCGTAGAGAGCTTGCGGTCGATTGGTGCCAGCAGCTTCTGTGCTCCCGTGGCGAGGTCTATCGATGCGAGCACCAGCTGCTCTTTGTCTATGACGAGAGCATACATGGTGTGGTCGGCGTAGCTGTAGGTCACGTCGAAGACCAGGTTGTTGAGCGATGTAGAGAATGTAGGCTCCCATGTCAGGGTGTCGAGAACCACAAACTCGCGCGGAATGAACGATGTGCCGTCGCCTGTGAAAGCATAATAGGAACCCTTGTAATATTCGCCTGTAGCTATGCGGTAGCCGTTAGGCATCACCTCTTTCTTATATACAGCCGTCTCGGGAGCGTTGGTCGGAATGGTCATGACGCCAAGATAGTCGTATGGATCCCAGCGGAAGCCGCGGAGGTCGGCATCGGTGTAGTTGAACAGTTGGAGTGCGGCGCTGTTGTTGTCGGCATAGGTGTCGCCCTCCACGTTGGCTGTTGCCGTGATGGTGTAAGCCGTTTCAGGCTTCAGCGTCACGTCGCCCACCGTAAACTCTACGCTCTCGCCCTTGTTTATGTTGCCGTTATAGGTTGCTGCGAGCGTCTGCTCGTCAGAGAGCACCACCTTCACGGGCACGGTTGTGAGCGGCTTCTCGCCATAGTTTTTGATTATCACCTTCACCGTGACGCCGCTTTGCATGGCAACGGTGCGTGCGGGCGAGGTGATGGCCTCTATGCTGGCGTCGACATCGGTCTGGCGCTCAACGGTGTTAGACAGCGCCTCAGCCGATGTTACGCTTGCTTCGCCCGCCGGGTAGACAGCCTGAACGGTGTAGGTGTAAGCGTTGGGAGCAAGGGTGCCCCATGCGTCGTCGGTGACCGTAAAGCCGGTCACGCCCTCCTTTATGACCTTCGTCTTGGACGGGTCAACAGGTGTGGTTGTGCGGTAGATGTTATATTTGGGAGCCGGTAGGCTAACAGCCGGTTCGCCATACTCGCCCTTGCTGCCGGGAATGACACACTGGGCTGCGATGTTCCAGCCATAAATGCCGTTGTTGGTTGAGCCTGTCTCGCTCCATTTCAGACAGTTCTTGTTGTTGACCTTGCTGTAAGTACTGGCGTTGCCCACCTCAGCATTCTCGTCGCCCATTATGCGCAGGCCAACCATATAATTCTCGCCCTCGCGCACCTCAACAGGAGTGGTGAGCTGTGCCACAGCCCATCCGCCCTCGGCAGAGGTGGTCATGGGCACCGACTGGAGCACCTCATGGTCGTCGCGTGTGCCACGCCACACGATGGCTTGCACCGTGCCGTCGTTGGCCTTAACCCACGCCTTGACGGCAGCAATGCTGGTGCCCACCATGAGTGAGTCGGCAGCATCTTGAGCGGTGAAGGCGTGAGCCACGCAGAAGTCGGCCTTGCAATAATATTCTGGCGATGTGCTCTTTTTCACATCGGTCGGTCCGATGTGAGCCCACTGTGTCTTGACGTCACGCGTCTGCGGGTCCTTCCATGTTATGGTTGCCGACTTGCCGTCGGGAGCCACGGTTGCTGTCACGCCGTAAGGCACGATGGCGCTTCGCATGAGCGTTGTCTCTGGCAACTCCTGGCTTGCTGTGGCCTTGTCGGCAGAGACCACCAGCTCGCTGTTGTCGAAGAGCGGATAAGAGAAGGTAAGCTTGCTCTCCTCGCCCTTGAACACGTCGATGGCAAACTGTCCGTCGGCATCGGTAGCCGTCTCGCCCTCGGTGTAGCCGCTGAGCTTCACCTTTATGTCCTTCACGTTGCCGCTGACGCCGCTGAGCTTCACCTTGCCGCTGAGCTTTATCATGGCACGTTTGGTCATGGTGATGTTCTGAGAGGCAGACCCCTTCTCGGGAAGGGTGATGTCGGCAGACCAGTCGTCGTAGCCCTTGGCCGTGGCCTTGAGGGTGTGTGAGCCGCTGGGTGCAGCGTAGAAGCTGTAGGTGCCGTCGGCGGCAGAGGTGGCGGTGAGGGAACCTATCTGCACGGTGGCGTTCTTCAGAGCCTCGCCACTCTCGCTGTCGGTCACCTTGCCGCTGAGCGTTGCCACGCCTGTGGCGTCGATGATGAAGCGCATGTAGGGCAGGGCAGCGACGGCACCTGTTCCCTCGCCCGATGCGATGTTGTCGAGGTCTATGTCGGAGCTGCTTGACGACACCGTGCGTGTGCGGTTGGGCTTGCCGGCGTTGGCTGCCACGAAGAAGCGGTCAAAATAGGTCCCGCTGCGCGAGCCTTTGTCCAAGAACATGTAGACCACGAGGTTGCGGCCATTGTAGCTGTATGGTGTGGCGAGGTGCAAGGGCACGTCGTTGGCACCCTTGTTGAAGGTCACGTTGCCGTCGAAGACAAGCGTCATGTCGGTGGTCTTGAACCATCCCTTTTGCAGAGAGGTCTCATCGGTCTCCATCATCCATATCTTCATCGGACTGGTCATGGGTCTGGCATATTCAGAGAACGAGTTGCGCAGCACCAGGTCGCTGATGGTGCCCTTGGCGCCCTTGAGGTCAGAGGGGTAGACCATGACCTGTGTGGCTGTCTGGCTGGATTCGAGGTCGAACGGCAGCTTCGGGTTGCCGTTCTCTGACGTGGCATCGGGGGCTATGTTAAAGTCTTTGAGCGTCGGGCCGTAGCTGATAAACTCGCTTGAGGTCATGCCCTTGCCCTCGCCAGCCGGGTTCACCGGCACGACGGTGTAAGAGGTTAGCTGTCCTGCTGTCGGCGTGTCTTTATAAGTTGTCTCCTTGAGACCTGTGGCAATGGTCTGATGGGTGTCGCCCACGTTGCGTGTCACGGTGTATGTGAGCTGTGCGGGGTCGAAGGTACCCTTGTTGGCTCCCGCTGTGGGGGCTTTCCATGTGAGGGTTATCTGTCCGTCGTTCGCCTTCGCCTTCGCCTGAAGGTCTGTAATGGCTGCCGGGATGTCGAGACCCACATGGATGGTCTTTGAGATGCGGCCCGACTCGCCCTCGTCTGTGCTCATGGCCACGGCATAGGTGTGGTTGCCTGAGGGCACGGCGGTGTCGGTGTAGGTGGCGTCGGCACCAGGGGTCATGCCCTCGCTGACGGTGGCAATCTTCTCGCCATCGCGGTAGATCACGGCTGTGACGACGGTGAGAGCGTTGTCTGTGCCTGTGGTTGAGGCGTTCTTCCATTTGAGCACCACCGATGCGCCGTCGGTGCCTGCTGTGGCGGTGAGGTCGGTCGGCGCTTTCGGGCCAGCGAGGTTGCTCACCTTCACGTCGTCGATGCCGAGGGCGTAAGACGCTGCCTGATGGTGACGGAAGGCGATGTATATTTTCTTGCCTTCAAAGTCTTTCAGCGAGAAAGAACGGTCGTTCTTCACAGGGTCGTCCTCATATCCGTTGTCGAGGGTCTCGGCTGTGAGCTTGTGTGTGAAGTCGGCGGGTGCGGTGCCTTTCTCCGACACCAACAGCTCATAATATTCCTTCGAGTTCAGATCCTCGGCGCAGCACATGTAAGAAACTGTAAACTGGTCGTTGGTGACGTTGATCTGTGGCGTTATGAGCCAGTTGTCTTGCGTGCCGTCATAGTCTTTTCCGTTGTCGGGATTAGAGGTGTAGGAGATGGCAATCTTCTTGCCGTAGAGCGTGGCGTGTCCGCTGGTGGCAATCTGCCAGCAGTGGCCGTCGCCGTCGGCATCGACGGTGGTCCATCCTGACGGTGGAAACGCGTCGCCCTCAAAACCTTCGTTCACGATGAACGATTGACCTGATGCCTTTGCCGCTCCTGCGAGCGTCATGGCAGCAGTGAGGGCCATGATGAGATAATGTCTTGTTTTTCTCATAGCTATACAGTTTTTTTGTTGTGTTTTATCGGCTTTTGCTTATCGCCCATTTCTTCTTGCCCTTGGCTTATCAACCATTTCTTCTCGGCCTTGGCTTCTTGACCATTTCTTTTGGGTTTCATCCAAACGGTTATTTTTTGCAAAAATAGCGCAAAATCTTCAAACTACATAATAAAACGTTATTTATTTTGTAAGAATAGTTACAATATGTAGTTTTTTTGATAATATTTTATCAATAATTCCTACATAAGAGAAAGTTCTTTTTATCAGAAGAACAGTTTTTTGTAGATTTTATTTAAAAAAAAAGCCCTCTCTCCTGCAAAAGAATTGTTGGAGAGAGGGCTTATTCTTAACTAATCCCTTAAAAAGCCTTGGCTATAAGATTTTCCACTTTTCCCTTAAAAAGGCTTGTTCTCAACGGCGTCAGCCTTTTTTTACCTAGCCCCACCCCCTCGCCACCTGACGGTGGCTCACCCCTCCCCTTATGGAGGGGAGTAATTAGCTAGGGCTATACGATTTTTCACTTTTCGTTTTTCACTCTTCCCTTATAAGGCGTCAGCCTTTTTTACCTTTTTACTTTTTTACCTTTAACCATGCACCACACGCCGATAGCGATGAAGGGTATGGACAGGAGCTGTCCCATGTTGAGAAGCATGTGCTCCTCGAAGCCCACCTGCACGTCCTTCGTAAACTCTATGAAGAAGCGGAAGGTGAAGATCAGGGTCAGGCAGAGGCCGAAGAAAAAGCCTGTGCCCACGCGCTCAGCATGACGGCGGTAGAGGTGCCAGCCTATGAAGAAGAACACAAAATAGGCTATCGCCTCGTAGAGCTGTCCCGGATGTCGCGGCTCGGTGCCCATGGGGCCGGCCTGAAGGAAATAGAATCCCCACGGCATGGTGGTGACACGTCCTAAGATCTCCGAGTTCATGAGGTTGCCCAGACGTATGAACGTGGCGGTGATGGGTGTGGCGATGGCAATGTTGTCGAGCACCTGCCAGATGGGCACATGTGTGCGGCGATAATAGAGCCAGAGGGCAATCATGAGGCCCAGTGTGCCACCGTGCGATGCCAGTCCGCGGTAGCCCGTAAATTTCCATCCTCCGTCGTTGAGAAACTCGATAGGAATGAAGATCTCAACAAAATGTTTCCATGAAGAGAGGAACACGTCGGGTTGATAGAAGAGGCAGTGGCCGAGACGTGCGCCCGCCAGGATGCCGATGAAGCAGTAGATGAACAATGGGTCGAACAGCTCGTCCTTGATCTTCTGCTCACGATACAGACGGCGCACAAGCAGATAAGCCAGCAGTAGGCCTATGAGCCAGCACAGCGAGTACCAGTGAAGGGCGAAATGACCGATCCGCAGAGCGGTGTCGGACGGATCCCATATAATGTAGTTGAACATTTCCCGTTAGTTGTTATACATTAAACCTGAAGTGCATGATATCGCCGTCCTGCACCACATACTCCTTGCCCTCGATGCCGAGCTTGCCAGCCTCGCGAACAGCGGCCTCAGAGCCATACTTGATGTAATCGTCATACTTGATAACCTCGGCGCGGATGAAGCCCTTCTCAAAGTCGGTGTGGATAACGCCGGCACACTGTGGAGCCTTCCAACCCTTGTGGTAGGTCCATGCCTTGACCTCCATCTCGCCAGCGGTGATGAAGGTCTCAAGGTTGAGCAGCTCATACGCCTTCTTGATGAGGCGGTTTACGCCGCTTTCCTCCAGTCCGAGCTCATCGAGGAACATCTTCTTGTCCTCGTAGGTCTCCAGCGAGGCTATGTCTTCCTCTGTCTTTGCAGCGATGACCAGCATCTCGGCACCCTCGCTCTCGGCAATCTTCTGTATCATGTCTGAGTATTTGTTTCCTGTCTTGGCAGCCGTCTCGTCCACGTTGCACACATAGAGCACGGGCTTGGCGGTGAGCAGGAACAGGTCGTGAGCGTAGCGCTGCTCCTCCTTGCTCTCGAAGGTCACGCTGCGGGCGTTCAGACCCTTGTCGAGGGCCTCCTTATAAGCTTCGAGCACGCTCACAGCCACCTTGGCGTCCTTGTTGTTGCCGATGGACGCTATTTTCTGCTGCTTAGAGAGCTGTCCCTCGATGGTCTCGAGGTCTTTAAGCTGTAGCTCTGTGTCGATAATTTCCTTGTCCTCGAGCGGGTTTACGGCAGAACCGCCCTCGCGCACGATGTTGTCGTCGTCGAAGCAGCGGAGCACATGAATGATGGCGTCGGTCTCGCGGATGTTGCCCAGGAACTTGTTGCCGAGGCCCTCACCCTTGGAAGCACCCTTCACCAGTCCGGCGATATCTACAATCTCGCAGGTGGCGGGCACGATGCGTCCGGGGTGTACTATCTCGGCGAGCTTTGTGAGTCGTTCGTCAGGCACGGTGATCACGCCCACGTTAGGCTCGATGGTGCAGAAGGGGAAATTGGCTGCCTGAGCCTTTGCGCTCGACAGACAGTTGAACAGCGTCGACTTGCCCACGTTGGGAAGTCCTACAATACCACATTTTAATGACATTTCTTTCTCTTTATTTTTTATAAGTTTCGCAAGTTCTTGTTAGGCAAAACTTTGTTATTATACTTATGTGTCTGCAAAGTTACAGCAAATTGAAGACAACACAAAATAAGCTTGCTTTTTTTTATCATTTTTCCCTTTTTGTTCTCCACTAATAATAGTTGATACTAAGCTGCTCTTGACAACGCTTGCGCAATGTTGTACCTTTGCATCGCAGTCGGGAAGAAAGACAGACAGCCCGATGCAAAGAGAGTCTTAATAATCTATAAATGTAAAACACATGTCTGCGCGAGGCGGCTGAGGCCATGCCCACATCAAAGGACCCATGACGGGGGAGAGGGCTGAGGCTGCCGAGGCGGACGAAAAAAAAAAAGAAAGGAAAAAAATTTATGGCAGTAAGTTATCGTCTTTATCAGAACAACCGTGAGGGTAAGTTTAAGGGTATGTGGTACGCTCGTGCCAGTCACAACGGCACCGTAGACATCGACAAGCTCGCAGACATCATGCAGGCCAACTGTACCGTGAAGCGTTCCGACATCCTGGCCGTGCTCTCCGAGCTTGTGGAGGTCATGACCGACCAGCTTCAGAACTCAATGCGTGTGAAGCTCAACGGTTTCGGTGCGTTCAAGATCGGTCTCAAGACCATCCCCGCAGCCACTGCAAAGGAGTTTAATATGAACAACATCAAGGGCATGCATGTCCTCTTCCAGCCCGAGGCCACTCGCCAGGCCGGCAAGCGCTTCTACAACCACACCTTCCTGGCTAACGCCAAGGTGCGTGAGGCCACTGTCTACGACGTGGACAAGGGTGGCGACAACGCCGAGGGCCACGATGCCGGCTCTAAGGGCAACGAGGAGCAGAGCGTGGAGGGCAACGCCTAAGCGCTGACACAACGGCAGAACGCTCATAACAGGGAGTGAACAAAACCTGCATGGATGGTGAAAACCCCGTTTTAAGGTTGGCAAGGGCTCTACACAGATGCTTGGTTGATGCTCCATGTCGATGCTTGGCTAAAAGCTCCATGTCGATGCAAGATAAAGACCCCACATTAAGGGGTGAAACCCCATGTTGATGGTTGCTCCTTCTTGTCAATGTTTTGTTGAAAGCTCCAGTTGACGCTTCGTTGTTGACAAAGGGCGGCGGGTGTAACTGCCTGTCGCCCTTATTGTTTACATACTTTTCAACAGTAGGCACAACGCTGTTGACAACCTGTTGTTATGAGTTTCTATTATTCAAGTTATTCACATTATTCACACATTAAGAAAGGTTAGATATTATGGGAAAAGTTAGTGTTTGGAAAATCGTTATAAAGGTTATTATAGCCATGGCAACCACCCTGTTGGGAGCGCTTGGCACAAAAGGAGAGGATAATGACCAGAAAAACTAAGCAAACGTTTCTTCTCTTGTTGCGCATTCTTGGCACCATCATAGGCATTGTCTTGGGTGCTGTGAGTTGCACGCTGTGGTTTTGAAAATAAAACATAAAGAAAAAAGGTGTCCACACAGGTCTTTGCCCGTGGACACCTTTTTTCTTTTCTTCTTTACTGAGCCCATTTAAAAAGTGGGCTCAATTTTTTATTTCTTCTTTCTTCCTTTTTTTATTTCTTCAGCATCTGCTCCAGCAGCACAGGCTCGTTGGTTGTTATGAAGTCGAAGCCTTGGTCTATGCACCATTGCAGGTCCTTTTGCTCGTTCACCGTCCACACGTTGGCTTTGAGGCCCAGCTGGTGGCAACGCTTAAGCCATTCGGGGTGTTTGTCGCGGAACACGCTGATGTGATAGTCGACACCTGTGCCGCCCATCTCGAGAATTTCATCGGGTGACAGCTCGCCGTTGAGATAATAGACCGGTGTGCCCTTTGGCGCTTTCTGTATGAGGCGCACGAAGGCCGGAAGCGAGAAGGTGATGTAGTCGACACGCTTGTCAAGCTTCTTGTCTTTGATCATCTTGAGCAGCATGTCAACAGCCTTTGTCTCCTGAAGCTTGTTGCTGTGCGACTTCAGCTCGAAGACCAGACGTGTCTTCAACTTCTTTGCCGCGTCAAGATACTGCTCCAGCGTGGGCACGTTCTCACCGTTCTCCAGCTTGCAGGCCGTTGTCTGTGCAGCTGGAGAGTTTTCTATTATGATGTCGCCAATGCGGCCGTCATGGTTCACGATGAGCTTGTCGTCGGCTGATAACCATACGTCAAACTCGGATCCGTAGACGCCAATGCTGTCGGCCTTGACGAGAGATCGGATAGAGTTTTGGGCAGAGCCCTCGGTCTTCCAGTAGCCACGGTGAGCCACGATTTTCGGATTGCCAGCTGTCATGCCTTGTGCAAGGCCGAAGATGGCAAGCAGGGTGATGATGATTGTTTTCACTTCTTAATTTCTTAACTTCTTAATTTCTTAACTTCGTTATTTTTTAACTTCGTTATTTCTTAACTTCGTTATTTCTTAACTTCGTTATTTCTTAACTTCGTTATTTCTTAACTTCGTTATTTTTTCTCATTGCTTTATTTCTTTGCCGAATCTTCCTCTATAAAGGCGAGCAGGCGGTCCACGGCTTCTTCCTCAGGTATGTTTTTGGCTATGCACACCTTCTGCTTGTAGAGCGAAATTTTGCCCTTTCCGGCACCCACATATCCATAGTCGGCATCAGCCATCTCGCCCGGTCCGTTGACGATACATCCCATGATGCCTATCTTCAGACCCTTCATGTGGGCGGTGGCAGCCTTTATGCGTGCAATGGTGGCTTGCAGGTTGTAGAGCGTTCGCCCGCAGCCCGGACAAGAGATATACTCGGTCTTGGATGTGCGCAGACGCGCTGCCTGCAGAACGCCAAAGGCGGTTGCTGCCACGTCGGCGAGAGCAATGTCGCCATCGTTCATGAGCCACAGACCGTCGGTCAGCCCGTCGATCATGAGCGCACCCATGTCGGCGGCAGCCTCAAGCATGAAGTCGCCCTTATGACGCTCCGTGTGTCGGTACATCTGGGCGAAGGCCACGGGGTTGAGCAGCGAGGCGTTCATCATCTCGTGCACCAAGGCGCGTTGTTCGCCCAGGCGGTTCTGGTGGTTACTCATGCTCACCACCACCACCTCAGGATGCTGCTTCAGGCAAGCCACATACTCGTCGGCAGGTGCTCCGAAGGGCAGGACGAGAAATTTGGCCTTTGCCTTGCATGCTGCGAGGAACGGTATGGCGTTGTAGGGGAACACAGGATAGGTGCCTGGTGTGCCGTCGTAGATGTTGAAGTCGACGAGGTAACGCTGTGTGCTCTCCACCTTTTCGGGCATGTGAGCGCCACAATAGATGAGGTCGGGCTTCTGGTCGGCACGGTAAGCGAAGGCATCGGTGCGTATGTTGCCGTCATGTCCTGTCGCCGTTGTTATGACCACCGGCACGTTGGTGCCGCCGATAGACAGGATGTTGCCCTCGGCATCGGCCACCTCGACGGCGCGTGTGGTGCGGCGTGATGGACGAAGCCAGTCAAACTGCGGGTTCTCTGTTCCGGGTATGAACATGTGGCCCGCGTGCTTGCCGATATACTGTACGAGATGTTTAGCCACCGGAATTTCTGCCTCCGGCTCCTCGCTCAAGCTCACGCGTATGGTGTCGCCAATGCCGTCGGCGAGCAATGCTCCAATGCCCACGGCACTCTTTATGCGTCCGTCCTCGCCCTCACCTGCCTCGGTCACGCCGAGGTGGAGCGGATAGTGCATGTCGGCCTTGTCCATCTCGCTGACGAGCAGACGCACGGAGCGCACCATGACCACGGTGTTGCTGGCCTTAATGCTTATGACCACGTTGTCAAACTTCTCACGCTTGCAGATGCGCAGAAACTCCATGCAGCTCTCTACAATGCCTTCGGGCGTGTCGCCATAACGCGACATTATGCGGTCAGAGAGCGACCCGTGGTTCACGCCTATGCGCACGGCCGTGTGGTGTTCGCGGCAGATGTTGAGGAACGGCACGAAGCGCTCCTCCAGCTTTTTCAGCTCCTCGGCATACTCGGCATCGGTATATTCGATATGCTTGAACGTGCGTGCCGGGTCCACATAGTTGCCCGGGTTCACGCGCACCTTCTCTGCATAGAGAGCAGCGACGTCAGCCACGCGCGGGTTGAAATGGATGTCGGCCACGAGCGGTGTCATGAAGCCGTCGGCACGCAGCTGCGCGTTGATGTTCTTAAGGTTCTCAGCCTCGCGGGTGCCTTGCGTGGTGAGACGCACCAGTTCGCCTCCAGCCTTTATAATGCGCTCTGCCTGTTGCACACAAGCCTCGGTGTCGTTGGTGTTGGTGGTGGTCATCGACTGCACCCTGATGGGGTTCTCGCCGCCCATCTCTATAACGCCAACCTTTACGGGTGACGCTTCGCGTCGGCGATAATTGAATAAGTCGGTCATGAGCAGGGTAGGTGATTAGTTGGTCTTGAAATCATATTTCACCTCTGCCAGGTCGGCATTGGCCTTCTCGATCTTCTTTCCCAAGCCAGCCTTATAGTCGGCGAGCTTGGCAGCCACCTCCTCATCAGCCAGAGCGATCATCTCTGTGGCGAGGATGGCAGCGTTCATTGCTCCGTTCACGCCCACTGTTGCGACGGGTATTCCTGGAGGCATCTGTATGATGGAGAGCATGGCATCAAGACCGTCGAGCATGCCTTTGATTGGCACACCGATAACGGGCAGTGTGGTGCTGGCGGCGATAACGCCAGGCAGGGCTGCTGCCATTCCTGCTCCTGCGATGATGACCTTTATGCCACGTTCCTTCGCGCCTTTGGCAAACTGCTCCACGGCATCGGGTGTGCGGTGTGCGGAGAGGGCGTTAACCTCAAACGGAATTTGGAGGTCGTTGAGAAACTTACATGCTTTTTCCATTACGGGCAGGTCGCTGGTGCTGCCCATGATGATGCTTACTTTAGGTGTCATATTTCTTTTCGTTTTAATATGGATCGTTTTTTTCCTTTTTCTGTCTCAATAGGGGTTGGTTGGGGCTATGCTTTTCTTAAAAGCTCTTCTTTCAAGCTAAAAGCTCTTCTTCCAAGCTATAGAGCCTTTCTTTCAAGCTATAGAGCCTTTCTTTCAAGCTATAGAGCCTCCTTCCAAGCTATAAGCTCTTCCTTTCAAGCCATAAGCCTTTCTTTCAAGCCATAGGCCCATCTTCCAAGCTTTAAATTTTCCAAGCCTTTTCTTTAGCGGCTTATGTCGCGTCGTGCTCTCAGATGTTGACAAGATAGTTGAGCATGATGAGAGTGAACGCCACGGCCTGTCCCACAAGAAATCCTGCCACCACCTGCCAAAGCGTGTGTTGTCGCAGGATCATTCGGCTGGTGCCCACCATTCCTGCCACGATGAACACAAGGCAGAGCCACCACAAGGGGTTGAAACTGAAGAGCACGGCAAAGGCCTGCAGCGCTCCTGCCACGCCTCCAATGGCCGATGTGTGTGTGGATATCTTCCACCATATGTTTATCACGACGCAGCACATCTGTATGGCGAGAGCCGCCATGAGGATGATGCTCATGAAATGGGGAATGTGTGTTATCTCCATGAGCGTGTAACAGCCCGCATAACAGAGAATGGAGATGACATAAGGCACCATGCGTTTCTCCTGACGTCCCAGTTCGAGGAGTGTCCAGCCGTGATATTGGCGGTAGAATCGTATGAGGAGCGTGGGCATGAGAATGGTGAACAGATACACCATGCCTATGACGCGCAGCTTATATTGCCACGGCGCAAGACTGAGGTAGCTGAAGGTGAAAAGCACGATAAGCCCTACCGTTGAGAGGTAGAATGGCGTAAACATCATGCTTAACAATCGGGCTGCAAGAATAATGTTTTTTTGTCTCATTTCATGTTTCGTCTCTTTACATATTGTCCTGAATGATGCGTGGGTGTTATGAATGATGCTTGGGTGTTCTGAATGATGTTTGGGCGCACTGAATGATGCTTGGGTGCACAGAATGATGCTTTGGTGCAGGGTCTCTATTCTCTACGCTGCTTTGCCGAGGGTATGGCTAACTGCTCTCGATATTTTGACACCGTTCTTCGTGCTATGGGGTAGCCCTTCTCTTTCATGAGCTTTGACAGCATGTCGTCGCTGTAGGGCGCCTTCTTGTCCTCGCCCTCTACAATCTCCTTGAGAGTTGCCTTTATGTTGCGTGTTGACAGCTCCTCTCCGTTTTCGTTTGTGTAGCTGATGTTGAAGAAAAACTTGAGAGGGAATATTCCCCAGTTGGTCTGCACATATTTCACGTTACACACCCTCGACACCGTTGATATGTCGAGCCCCGTCTTTGCTGCGATGTCCTTCAGAACCATCGGCTTGAGGTCTGCCTCGTCGCCGTCGAGGAAAAACTTGCGTTGCCAGTCGATGATGGCACGCATGGTCTTGGTTAGCGTTGCCCTGCGCTGCCTTATGGCGTCAATGTAGCCTTGCGCCTTGTCTACCTTCTCCTTGGCATAGAGCAGCGCCTCCTTCTCCTGCCGACTCATGCCCTTGCGGTTGTTGCGGTAAGTCTCAACCATGTCGGCAAACGTTGGCGACACCTTAAGCTCAGGCACGTCGCCCGCGTTGAGATACATCTTTATCGTGCCGTCGTCGAGGGTGTCGACAATAAAGTCGGGCGTGATCTGCTGCATGCTTCGTCCCTCAGCCTCGCCGAGCGATGCTCCGGGTTTAGGGTTTAGGCGCATGATCTCATGCCGAAAACCGTCGAGGTCGTCGTCCGTTATGTGGTGGTTCTTCTTCAGCACCTCCCAGTGGCGTGCAATGAAGTCGTTGTAGCTGTAGGTCAGGATCTCTATTGCGAGGTCGCGCATGCGGCTCTTTGGTCTGCGTCTCAGTTGGAGGATAAGACACTCGCGCAGGTCGTGGGCACCAATGCCCGCAGGGTCAAAGGTCTTGAGCAGCTGCATCATCTCCTTCACCTCCTCTGGCGTACACTCCACGTTCTGAAACAGCTCCAGCTCGTCACACAGGCTGTCGGCGCTCTTGCGCAGCAGTCCGTCGTCGTCGAGCGACCCTATGACATACTCCATGATGTCGCGCTGCTTGGGTGTGATGTCCTGTTCTCCCACCTGCTCGTTGAGCTTGTCGTAGAACGAAGACGAGTCGCCCCACACCATCTCGCCGCTGTCGCTGTCGCCGTCGCCGTTGTCGGCATAGGTTCCTCCAGCCTGAAAGGCCGTAGGCATCTCGTCGTCACGGCCTATGCCCTCCAAGGCATCGTCCAGGGCCGAGGCCCGCTCCTCGCGGTCTTGCTCGCGGTTAAACTGCTCGTCGTGGCTGTCGAACGCATCGTCATCAATGTCGTTGTTGCGGTTGCCGAACGCATCGCCATCATTGTCGTTGTTGCCATTGCCGTTATTAGAATGGCCGTTGTTGCTGCTGTCTTGTGTTCCGTTGCCCTCGTCGTTGTCGAACAGCGAGTTGTCAGAAGCGTCATACACAGGCTGTGCATCGTCAGGTGACACCACCTCAAGGGCGGGATTGTCATCAATCTCAGCCTTCACACTCTCCTCCAGTTCGGGTAGGGGCATCTCTGTGAGCCTCACCTGCAACATCTGTTGTTGGGTGAGTTTCTGAATCTGCTGAAGCTTCTGCTCCTGTGTTTGTATGAGATTTTGTGCCATCTTTAATGTTTTGTTAGTGATATGCTGCCTTAGCCCGCTTATCTTATGCAAAGATAATGCAAACCGAGAGCAGAGATGCAAGCTTGCTTGCAATCTTTGCCGAGGTGCCGCTTATCTTATGCAAAGATAATGCAATTTTTTGAAACCGCTTCTTAATTGTCTATTTTTAAAATAAATGTCATTTGTCGGGGTGCCGTTTAAAACAAATTTAGGAGCCTCAGGCACGAATGCCAGGCCCCTAAACGTTGTTTATTTCAGAAATAGAATCGCTTGTTTTGATTTTCGTTTGTCTTGATTTTCGCTTGTCAAGCTTATCAAGCTTATCAGCTCTTCATCTCTATTTGTTGAGCTTCCACACGCAGCCGTCTTTGGTGTCCATGACCTCGAATCCGGCTTCCTTGAGCGCATCGCGAATCTGGTCGCAGGTGCCCCAGTCTTTGTTGGCGCGTGCCTTGGCGCGGAGGTTGAGCACCATGTCAACAACCTTTCCGAAGGCTTCCTCGCGGTCGCAGCTGTCGGCAGCGCGGTCGTCGCGCAGTCCGAGGATGTCGAAGGCGAAGGTGCGCATGGTGTCGGCGAGCAGCTTAAAGTCGGCCTCGCTGATGGTTGCCTTATGGTCAACGAGCTTGTTCACCACGGTGCAAGCCTCAAACAGATGGCTTATAACCTGCGGTGTGGCGAGGTCGTCGTTCATCGCCTCATAACATTTCGTTGCCAGCGTTGTAGCCAAGCGGTGAGTGTCGGCATCGCTTTCTGCTGCCACCTTCACCCTGTCGAGGTCGGCAAGACCGTTCATCAGACGCTCCAGACCCTTCTCGCTTGCCATGAGGGCGTCGTTGGAGAAGTCGACGGTGCCGCGATAGTGGGCAGAGAGAATGAAGAAGCGAATGGTCATGGGCGAGTAGGCCTTCGTGAGCGACTCGTGTGTGCCTTTGAAGAACTGCTCCAGCGTTATGAAGTTGCCAAGGCTCTTGCCCATCTTCTGTCCGTTGATGGTGAGCATGTTGTTGTGCATCCAGTAGTGGACCATCTGGTCGCCTTGCGATGCCACAGCCTGTGCAATCTCACACTCGTGGTGCGGGAAGACGAGGTCCATGCCTCCGCCGTGTATGTCGAAATGGGCACCCAGATATTTGCGTCCCATGGCCGTGCACTCGCAGTGCCATCCAGGGAAACCGTCGCTCCAGGGGCTTGGCCAGCGCATGATATGTTCTGGCTGTGCCTTCTTCCACAGGGCGAAGTCGGCCTGGTTATGCTTCTCTCCCACGCCGTCGAGCTCGCGCGACGCGTCTTTCACGTCGTCGAGGTTGCGTCCGGAGAGAATGCCGTAATGATATTTCTCGTTATATTTTTTTACGTCAAAATAGACCGAGCCGTTGCTCACATAAGCAAATCCGTTATCGAGGATCTGCTGCACGAGCTGCTCCTGCTCAATGATGTGGCCTGTGGCGTGAGGCTCGATGCTTGGCGGCAGAACGTTGAGGGCCTCCATGGCTGCGTGATAGCGGTTGGTGTAATACTGTGCTATCTCCATTGGCTCAAGCTGCTCCAGGCGTGCCTTCTTCTCGATCTTGTCGTCGCCGTCGTCGGCATCGTGCTCCAGGTGTCCCACATCGGTGATGTTGCGCACATAGCGCACCTTGTAGCCGATATGCTTGAGATAACGGAACAGAATGTCGAAGGTGATGGCAGGACGTGCGTGTCCGAGATGTGGATCGCCGTAGACAGTGGGGCCGCATACATACATGCCCACGTTTGGAGCATGCAGCGGCTTGAACAGCTCCTTCTGTCGGGTGAGCGTATTGTAGATAATCAGTGGTTGTGACATCTTGTTTATTTTTTTTTATTCGTTATTTTCTGTTTTTCCTTTGTCTTCCCTTTGTTTTTCCTTTATTCTCCGTCCTTTCGTTCTGCAAACTTACAAAAAATATTGCATACAGGGGCGTAGAAAGGTCAAAAGTTGAGCTTCTTGTCCACAAAATAGCGGGGGCGGCGTTTCACCTCCGTGTAAATTTTGCCGATATACACGCCCGTAATGCCCACGCCCGTCGTTATGACGCCGCCGATCAGCCACATAGAGACCAGGATGGAGGTCCATCCCTCGATGGTGTGTCCGATGGCGTGCTCGTAGAGGGCATAGACGATGATGAAGACCGCAACAAGCGTCATGGCCAGTCCGGCGAAGGTGATAAACTTCAGCGGCGCCGTCGAGAACGAGGTTATGCCGTCGATGGAGAAGCTGATCATCTTGCCCAACGGATATTTCGACTCACCGGCAGTGCGTGCCGTGCGGTCATAATAGACAAAGCCTTCTTTGAAGCCCAGCTGCCTTACGATGCCGCGAAGGAACATGTTGCGCTCCGGATACTGCATGAGCGCCTCCACCGCACGCTTCGACATCATGCGGAAGTCGGCGTGGTTGTAGAGAATGTTCTTGTCGGCGGTCTGCATTATGCGGTAGAACGTCTGTGCCGTGACGCGCTTGAACCATGTGTCGGTCTTGCGCTCCTTTCTCACGCCATACACGATGTCGCAGCCGTCGTCCTTGACCTGACGCGCCATGCTTATGATGGTTGTCTCATCGTCCTGAAGGTCAGCATCTATCGACACCATGGCGTCGCACAGCGGCAAGGCCTGTTCCATGCCAGCCCACAGCGCGTTCTGATGGCCCACGTTGTGGGCGAGCTTCAGCCCCGCCACCTCCTTGTTGGCTTCGGCCGCCTCGCTGATGAGCTGCCATGTGCGGTCGCGGCTGCCGTCGTCGACAAACAGCAGGCGGGCGTCGGTGTCGGTTTCGGCTTTCAGCCTTCCGGTGAGGGTGAGGAGCTTGTTGAGCGACCAAGGAAACACCTCTTCCTCGTTGTAGCAGGGCACGATGATGTATAAAATCATAACTCTTTGGTTTTTATGGGGTTATTGGCTCTTGTCGGGGTTTGTCAGGCAAAAACGCCTTGAAAAGACAGAGCCTTTTGTTGAGGCTTGTCAGGCAAAAACGCCTTGAAAGGCAGAGCCTCTTGTTACGAAGCTTTCTATTCCTCTCTCTTCACCTTTTCGAGCAGGAACAGCTTGTCGCTGGGGCGCACCTTGTCGGGCACGGGAATGGAGACGTGGGTGCCCTTGGGAGCGGTCTGAACGGGGTCGAGCTCCAGGCGTATCTCGCTCACGGTCACATACATGACACCCGTCGTGGGGCCCGTGATGAGGAGCTTGTCGCCAACGGAGAACTCGTGAGCCTCGCAGGTAAACTCGGCAACGCCAAGTTTTGAGAAATATTTCACGCCACGGCCCACATAGATCTTGCGCTCGGTAGCGTTAGAACCGTAGTTTTTGTTCCACTCGCCCATGGTCTGACCCTGATAGTAGCCATCCCAGAAGCCGCGGTTGAACACGCTTGCCAGACGCTCGTCCCACTGGTCCTTCTTCTCTTCCGTGAACTGGCCGTCAAGAACAGCCTTGATGGCCTCCTTGTAACATTTTACAACGTTGTAGACATACTCGGGTCCGCGGGCGCGGCCTTCGATCTTGAACACCCTCACGCCAGCCTTCATCATGCGGTCGATGAACCTGATGGTCTTCAGGTCCTTGGGCGACATGATATACTTGTTGTCGATCTCGAGCTGACAGCCCGTCTCGTTGTCGGTCACGGTGTAAGAACGGCGGCAGAGCTGCATGCACTCGCCGCGGTTGGCAGAGCGGCTGGTGTTCTGCAAGCTCATGTAGCACTTGCCGCTCACCGCCATGCACAAGGCGCCGTGACAGAACATCTCTATGCGCACCAGCTCGCCCTTGGGACCGCGCACCTGCTGCTCCTCGATCTGGCGGTAGATCTCTGCCACCTGGTCCATGTTGAGCTCGCGTGCCAGCACCACCACGTCGGCAAACTGTGCATAAAACTTCAGGGCCTCTATGTTGCTGATGTTGAGCTGTGTGGAGAGGTGCACCTCCACGCCCACCTGTCGGCAGTAGGTCATCACCGCCACGTCGCTGGCAATGACCGCCGACACCTTGGCCTCATGGGCGGCGTCGATGATCTGTCGCATGGTCTCAAGGTCCTCGCCGTAGATTATGGTGTTGACGGTGAGGTAGCTCTTCATGCCGTGCTCGTGGCAGGTGGCGGCAATCTCCTTGAGGTCGTCGATGGTGAAATGGTTTGCCGAGTGGGAGCGCATGTTGAGCTGCCCAATGCCGAAATAGATCGAGTCGGCACCGGCTTGTATCGCTGCGGCCAGGCTCTCGCGGGAGCCTACAGGGGCCATTATTTCAAATTCTTGTTGTTGCATTGTAGTCTGTTGTTATGTCAGATTGAGCTTATGAATCGTCAGATGGCGTTTATGAATGGTCACTTGTTGCGTTTATACACGCCTACCTCAATCACGTATTGTCCTACGTTTTTGGGCAGATTGATGTTGCCACCGAGGTCGTTAGATGTTATTTTCTTCGGCTTGTCCACATAGACCCATTTGAATATGGACACCGGATGTTTGCGGTTTGACACACCGCCATACACTTTATCATACGTCAGTGGTATGCCTGCTGCTTTGAGGTCTTTCACCATGGTGGCGTAGAATTTGTCTGCCTCGGCTTTAGAGTTGAGGTAGAAGTCGTAGAACGTGCGGTTTTCCAACCAGTCGATGTACGCCACGCCGATGGGTGTGCCTTTGTATGTATAGAAGAAAGAGGTGTTGTCGTGATGCAGACCATTGTAGAACCCGTTTATCGTTTCACACCTTCCGTACAGTCTTGTCAGCGCCTGTTGTGCCTTCTCCTTGCTGTTGACGTCGCTCGTCAGGCAGCCGTAGGGGAAGTAGAGCAGGTCGCCGATGGTGCGCGCCTTTGTGGTGCGTGGCGACGGGGCGGAGGGTGCTGCTGACGAGTTGTGCTGTGTCGCTACGCTGGGGTGACGCCCCTTGTACTTGCAGTCGCTTATCGCCTTGCCGCAGGTCTTGCAGTGGGGTGTTAAGCGTTGCGCCGACATCGTGGTGGGCACCAGGGCCATGAGGCATGTCAGCGCTGTGGCTACCAGGCCTGCGACTGTAGTTTCTTTCTTCATCATGTCTTTCGTTTTTAATTGTGCTTAGTTCGTTGCTGCCTTAACAGGGTTCTTTGCTCCTCTCATTCCCACAAGGAAGGCCTTGGCTGATCCAAACTTGAGGAACATGTCGAGGCGCACGGGTATGTGGTTCTCGTCGTCGGTGACGTAGAAGCGCACAATCTCCTTATACTTGCCGTCCTCCTTCTCCATGTAAGACAGCTGCAGACAACGATACTTGTGGCCGTTGTCGGCTTTCACCGTGGTCTTGCCGCGATAGAAAATCTGGGCGGCGTCGATGTTCTTGCCGTCGGCGATGGGGAAATGGATGGTGTTGCCCTTCTTCCACCCCGTGGGGTCGAAGGAGCGGGCACGCAAGAAGATGTTGAGCATGTCGTAGACACATTGGTCCTGCACGCTCTGCTTCCACTTGTGTGTGCCGTCGTTTTGCTGACGGTGCTGGCGCAGATGCTGGCGGCCGTCAGGATAGCTGTAGAACACCTCGTCGACGGTGTAACGGCTGCCCTCGCGTGCTCCCTTGCGGAAGTAGAGCGGCTCCATCTTGGTCGAACAGTAACAGAGCAGGGTGTCGCGCAACACGAACATGTCGTCAACGCGCTTGTTGCCTCTCGTGGTGAGCGACGAACGCCAGGCATGATAGCCGTGATATTTGCTCTGCACCGTCGACATGGAGGCTGTGCCTGCCTTCACCCATATAAACTGCCAGTTGTAATAGAGGTTATATGTGAGAAACTCGCCCGACTTGAAGGCTGTGTTCTTGTATGTGCATTGTGCTTGGGCTGCTACAGCCGCAAGGGCAATGACTAATGATATTATTAATTTCTTCATAATTTCTTCTTCCTTTATTTCAGCGTCAGCCTTTTTACCTTTAACTCAAATCGAATTCTTCACTCTTCACTCTTCACTTTTCCCTTTCTTTCGGCGGTTCAATGCCCATTTTCTGTGCTCTTTGCAGGTTACGTTGCTGAATGGTCTTTTGCTTCTCTGCCTTCTGCTTTGTTATGGCGTCGGGCTTCTGGTGGTCGAGGGGTCGCTGGCGTGGAGACCAGTTGCGGGTGATGTCCCACTTGGCTTTACATTCTATCTTCTCGTTAAAGTAGAACACCTCCTCGGGCTGCAGTCCCTCCTCATAGAGGCCCGTGTCCCAACGGCCGTTGTTGTTGCGGTCGACGATGAGACGGGCATAATATTCGCCCTCCTTGAGGTAGAAAAACTGTGCTGTGCCGTCGCTTGTCACGGGTGCCTGTTTTATGGGCTTGTCGTTGCTGTTGAGCAGCTCCACGAAGCAGGGTGTGCCGTCCATGCCGCTGATGTTGAAGAGCAACGTGCCGTAGGCATCGAGCGACGGCACCTTGAAGCCCTTCTTTATCGTGGGCGACTCAAGGCCGTAGATGTCGGCAAAGGCTGCCGAGTCGATCTCCAGGCTGTATTCAATGTCAGGCCTCCACTCGCCGATCAGTTCAAACTCGCGTTGCATCTCCAGGCGGTCCCTGTCGGCTGTTGCCGCTGCCCAATAGCAGGCCGTTGCTGCCGAGTCGCCTTTCAGCTTCTCGTTCTCCAACGGTCTGAAGAAGAAGCGCGAGTTATACCACAGCGTGTCGTGCTTGGCGTAGAGATGAATTTTTGATGTGTCCACTCTTGCCAGCGGCACGCCAAACGTGAACTTTATGTTGCGGTCGGGGTCAAGGTCGGCAGGGGCTTCCAGCTTCATGTCTATCTCTTTTCTCGGGAACACCGAGTCGTAACGTTCGCCGCGCTTCTTCAGCTTGGCCTGCTTCTTCTGCCAGTCGTCCATCTCCTTCTTGAGGTCTTTCATGCGTCGCTCATAGGGCTGCTTCGACAGCAGTTCGAGCGTGTCGGTCTGGCTCACGATGTGTCCGAGCGTGTCGGTCATGTTGTAAGTAAGCTCCACGTTGAGCGTGTCGCGGTTAACGAGGGCTGTGTCTCTGAGCCAGTAGGTTATGGTGTCGAGACGTGCCGACGGCTCCACCACGAAGGCGTTTTTCTCGTCAAAGTTGAGGCCTCTGATCACGGGCAGCTGCTTGTCGCCATGGCTGAAGAAGAGCTTGAAGTTGTTGGCCTCCTTACGCTCCTGCTTCACAAAATAGCGGTCGGTCACCTCCTCGTTGAATGCTCTGAGCACGATGTCGTCGGGCAGGAAATGGCGATATTTGATCTGCTTTATGTCTTTTATTCGCAGCGAGTCGCGCCACAGCGTGTCCTGCCTCATGTCGTCGATGACGTGTGGCTTGATGGTGTCGGTTGAGAACGCTATCTGCTCGCTCTTCTGGCTGAACATGTAGTTGCCGTCGGCATCGGCCAAGGCGTAGACGCGATAGGTGCCCGGTGCCACACCACGAATGATGAAGCGTCCTCGGCTGTCGGTTCGTGCCACGCGCAGCATGGGGACCTTAAGGAAGCACGAGTCGGCCATCTCCGAGTAGAGCCCCACGAGCGTGCCCTTCACCGGCTCCAGGTTGTCGGCTTGCAGCACCGTTCCCGCCACCTCGAGCGTGTCGATCTGCGGACCGGTGGAGAAGCTGTAGGTGTAGTTGCCCAGCGGGTTGCTCTCGTTGTTGTCGGTAATGGCGTCGGAGAAGTCGATGGTGTAGGTGGTGTTTGCCTTCAGGCTGTCTGCCAACTTCACCTCTATGCGTTTTCCTGCCGCCTTGATCTCGGGCTGTTCGAGCTGTGGAGGCGACACCACCACCTTCTCCGACGGTTTTTCGATCTTTATATACTCGTCGAAGAAGATGTTTACCTTCTTTGCGCTCACGTTCACGCCGCGGTCAGCAGGTGTTGCGCCGATGACCTTTGGCGGTGTCTCGTCGTACCATCCGCCGTCGGGCTGTCCCATTCGGGCGCACGATGCCACAACCGCAACCATGAGCAGAGCCAAGCCAAGGGGCGCAAGCATGGCAACGCTCCTCGCTCTCTGACAGCCCTCTGTGGGCGTGGCTTGCCGGGAAGCGTTGTGCTGATGCTGCTTTTCGCGCCTTTGCTCATAGCGGCAGAGCATAAGGGTTATATGGTCAATAATTTTCTTTATCATTATAATGATTTCAGGATAATGCTTTTTCTTGCGCTGCTCTCTGCTTCTTTGAAAACCAAAGCTCTCTTGCGCTGCGCTCTGCTTCTTTGAAAACCAAAGCTCTCTTGCGCTGCTCTCTGCTTCTTTGAAAAGCCAAAGCTCTCTTGCGCTGCGCTCTGCTTCTTTGAAAGCCAAAGCTCTTCTTGCGCCGCGCTCTGCTTTAAGCCAAAGCTCTTTTTTTTGAAGAACGAAGCTTTAAAGAGTTTTCTCTTGTTTGTTCATCTCCAGCACCTCATCAATGATGTTTCGGTTGTTGGCCAGTCGTGGCACCTTGTGCTGTCCGCCGAGCTTGCCCTTCGATTTGAGCCAGTCGTCGAACAAGCCCTCCCGTGCCACCACCACCTCGAGGTGTTGCAGGGTGATGTCGTGGAAACGCTTTGCCTCATAGTCGGAGTTGATCTGTTGCAGACTCTTGTCGAGCACGTCGGCAAAATGTTCTACCGAGTCGGGCATCTGCGCAAACTCGATGACCCACTGGTGTCTGCACTTTGCGTTCTGGTCCATGAACACCGGCGCGGCGGTATATTCCTTGACCTCGGCTCCCGTCTCGCGGCAAGCCTCTTGCAGACCCTTCTCGGCGTTGTCCTGTATCAGCTCCTCGCCGAAGGCGTTGATGAAATATTTTGTTCGGCCTGTGATAACAAACTTATAAGGGTTGCGCGAGGTGAACATCACGGTGTCGCCGATCATGTAGCGCCACAGTCCGCACGACGTGCTTATGACCATGGCGTAGTTCTTGTTCAGCTCCACGCCTGTGAGCGGCACAACGGTGGGGTCGCTCTTGCCCACCTCTTCGAGGGGTATAAACTCGTAGAACACGTCATAGTCGAGCATGAGCAGCATCGACTTGTCCGCCGGGTCGTCCTGTATGCCGAAGAAGCCCTCGGAGGCGTTGTAGGTCTCCATGTAGTGCATCTTTGGCGAGGTGATCAGCTTCTCATATTGTGAGCGGTAGGGCGTGAACGCTATTCCTCCGTGGAAGAACACCTCCAGGTTGGGCCATACCTCCTCTAGGTGCTCCTTGCCCGAGAGCTCGAGCACGCGCACCAGCACGCTCATCATCCATGACGGCACACCCGACAGGTTGGTGACGTTCTTTTTGAGCGTCTCACGCGCAATGCGGTCGCGCTTCACCTCAAAGTCGCTGAGCAGCGCCGTCTGCTTCTTTGGTACGCGCACCAGGTTGGCGAGCGGATTGATGTTTTCTATCAGTATGGCGCTCAGGTCGCCCACGAGCGATCCCGGCAGGTTATAGTTGGGCGAATGGCTTCCACCCAGGATCAGACCCTTGCCGTCGAACATCCTGCTCTTGGGGTTGTTGCGCAGATAGAGGGCCACGGTGTCGAAGCCGCCGGCATAATGGATGTTGTGCAGACCGTCATGAGAGACAGGGATAAACTTGCTCTTGTCGTTGGTCGTTCCCGACGACTTGGCATACCATCTTATCTGTCCCGGCCACAGCACGTTGCTCTCGCCGTGGCGCATGCGGTCTATGTCGCCCTTGAGGTCTTCGTAGGTGTTGATAGGCACGTTGCGTGCAAAATCGTCATACGATCTTGTGTTGTTGAACAGGTGGTTGCGTCCATACTCTGTCTCTGCGGCCTTCTCCAGAAGATGTCTCAGCACGGTGGCCTGTAGCAGTTCGGCATCTGTCTGATGTCGTTGTAGATTCATTTGTCTGGGCAAGAACACCTTGCCCACAATGCTTGTCAAGCTCATTTCGTTCGCTTTTATTGCTTTTTGTTTAAACTGCAAAATTAACTTAATCTTTTGGAATAGTGGTGATTTTCACAGATTTTAAATAATAGGAAAGAAGATTTTAAAAGGAAAAGTGAAAAACGAAAAGGGAAAAATCCAATTGCCTTTTTACGTTTAAATGGATTTTTCCCTTTTCGTTTTTCACTTTTCCTTTAAATCTGTCCCGCCTCCACCATCAGCACCACGCGTTCGGTCATGCGGTCTGTGCCTTCGGCATCATATTTTTTTGTCAGGCTGGCGCCGAAGAGGGCGGCGAAGGCCTGGTAGAAGCCTGCGCGGATGGGACCGAGGAAGGCCTGGATGAGCTGATACGACGACGAGTTGCACTCGCGGTAGACAAGCTTTATGAGCAGTTTGCCTTGTTGGTAGGTGAGCTTCTTCATGCGCGGGGTGTACTCGCGCTTTATCTCCTTCTCCACAAACTTCATGTGCTCGTCCTTGGCTTTTTTGTTGGGCAATGTTTGCAGATAGTCGTAGGTCTCGACAATGAGCATGTTCACCTCCTTGGCGATGGGCAGCACCTTCTTCACGTTATAAACCAGTCGGTTGTAAGCCTGTCGCTGCTTGGCATTCTTAAACACGGGCTGCGGGTAGCAGTAGACGGGGTTCAGCTCAACATACTGTATGCTGTCGCCGCCCTCAAGTGCTTTTCCCACCTTCACCATGGGCACAAACGTGGGGTCGTCCATGTCGACCTCGCGGTCCTCGGGATGCACCTTGGGTTGCACATGATCCGTCTGCGCCGACAATCGTGCCGCCGTGACGCATAACATCATTATCGTGAAAAAAATTGTCCTTAACATTGCTTCTCTTTTTGCAGCTTTTGGGGGGGGGAAATAGCCTCTTTTGCCAACCTTTCGGCTCCTTTTGGGTAGTCTTTCAGCTCCTTTTGGGTAGTTTATAAGCTGTTTAAACCATCCCCATCAGCCTTTCGCTGCAAAAATACTATTTATTTTCCGATAAAGACGGGTTGTTAACGGTTTTTTACTGAACTTTCGCATTTAAAATTCGATGGAAATTATCTCACGCAAGCGCCGCCTTCTTGCTCTGGCAAGCGACAAAGTCGAGCGCGGCGACGCTCTGGCAAGCGACCAAAGGTCGAGCGATGGAGGGGTGATTAGCGAAGGCTATCGAATTCTTCGTTCTTCTCTCTTCACTCTTCCCTTAAAAAGCGTCAGCTTTTTTTTACCTTTACAAAGAATGCCTCGTGCCTGTTTCCCGGTCTGTCTGACCTCAGACTGATGTGGAGCCAATAGATGCCGTGGGCGGGGTTGTGTTCAAGGATCAGTTGGTCAAAGGGTATGTTTTGCTTTGCGAAACCGAACATCTTTTCTGACAGTTCGCGACCGCCGGTGTGGATGTCGGCTGCCTCGCCCAGCACATGCTGCGACGTGGGCGCCCCTCCCACCAGGGCGTTGAGCTTCTTGCAACGAAAGCCGCTCGTTATGCGAATGACGCCAAACCTGCGGCGCATGGGCTCCAGACTCTTCACACACAGAAACCGCAGACGCTCCACCTCCCTTGGTCCAGGCACGTTCTTTACCTTATGACGACGGGCGGTGCCCGACTGCGTAAACTCGCTCAGCTTGAAGTGCTCACTCAACTGCTGCTTGAGGTCCACATCTATAGACTCGTTCTTAACCTGCTCTCTCACAGCCTCGTTCTTTATCTGTTCTATAACCTTGTTTTCAGTTTTTTTGTTCATCGTGTTTTCCATAATTGTTTTTTTGAAGTAGATTGTTTGTAAAAATATGGGCGCACTATGGCGCCCATATCGTCTTACTCTCGTCTCAAGAAATTCTTTCGTCTTAAGAAGTTCTTCCGTCTCAAGAAGATCTCTCGTCTCAAGAAGATCTCTCGTCTCAAGAAGTGATGACAAGATCTTTTCCGTGGTCCTCGGGCGGCGGCAGAAGCACCACCTTGTTGGCGAGCGGATTGCTGATGCCCCTTTCGAACATAAGCCAACAGAAGCGCCAGAGCATAGTGGGCATATACATGCCCTTTCGGCTTTCGGCCATATAGCTCAGACGGTACAAGGTGTTGGCGTTGTAATGGGCATGGAGCCGGTCGAAGAACACCCATACCAGTTGTCTGAACGTGGCCGGTTCGCCCTCTTTGGTTCTGATGATCTGCGCCTCATACACATAATGCACGATCTCAATGAGGTCGGTCTTGGTGCCAATCCACTGGGCATGATCCTCCTCCTTCAGTTTGAACCATTGCGTTGCAATCTGCACCATTCGCCTCTTGCCTTCCTCCATCTGTTCGCGCGTGAGCGAGAGTTCGCCGTGTCCGGGAATTAGCCCCACAACAAGGTTCTTGCTGCTCAAAGGCCTGGCTTTCAGTCGTCTGAACTGCTCATAAATGCCCACCTGCCGCATGCTCCGATGCTTAAGCCTTTCTCTTGAACTTGTAAACACCTCTTTCGAGCATGTGATCATCTCGTTCTGGCTTTCCAGCCTTCCGTTCTGGCTTTCCTGCTCCTCGTTTGGGCTTGCCAGCCTTCCGTTTGTGCTTGCGAGCCTTTTGTTCGCGCTTGCAAGCCTTTCATTTGATCTACTCATCATTTTTACACACACATTTTAATTAATAATTAAGGGTCAGATTGTTCTGTCTGTTTTCCTTTTCCGTTTCTTTTACCTTAACAGGAATCAATTTACCTTTTGTTTGTCTTAATAACTTTTTCCACATTTTACACACTTGTTAGTTTTATAAATATTTGTTTTGCTTTTAGTTTCATGCTTAAGACTAATCTTTCCTAATGCGGTTGCAAAATTAACGTTAAAGGTGGAACAAACATTTCCATGCGCCATCTTTTTTCATGTCCAATCGTTAAATGAGGTGAAACGTACGACGGTCATAAAAAAATTGTCCCTATTGTCTCTATTGTCTTTAACCCCACGCAAGGAGCATGAGCCAAGGATAAGCTGAGATTGTTTTTTAAAAAATCAATGGGTATAAGCCGAAGAATGGGCATCAAATTTTTCAATCAACGCAAGGGGTATCGGTCGAAGAAAAAAGCCCCTTTTTTGTCTTAAAAACCCAAGAGCGGACGGTAAAAAACAAGCGGTCAGAAAATAGCAAAAAGACAGAAAAAAGGGCGTTTTGCTTACGCGAAAACTTAACAGATGTTAAAAACCTCCTGGTTTTGTCAAAGAGCCCATTTGAGGCTGTCAAAGGGCCTTAATGAGCTCGTCAAAGAGGCTCTTTGAGGACGTCAAAGAGGCCCTTTCACATTGTCACTAAAGCATACTTATTTCTGACGTTTTGCTTTCCGCTTTTTCCGTCTTTTTTTGCAGGTTTTGCCAGCCTAAAAATATCGGTTTCGGCCAGCCCAAAATATCGGTTTCGGTCAGTCTAAAAATCGGCTTAAGCCCGTATAAAAAAAGCAAAGACTCTCACCTTTAACAAGTGAAAGCCTTTTGCCCCTTTTTATCAATTTAACTTTTACTTCAAAATCTTCTTTTTTCTCCTCCTCCCCGTTTATCGTTCCTTCTTAAACGTTATGGGCAGCGTGGCGGGCTTTTTGTTCAGTCGCACCACGGTAGAGTAGGTGCCCTCGTCAGAAGCTGTCTTCTTGCTGTAGGTATGGTCGAAGGACACGGTGTCGTCTTTTGTGCCGTCGTTCCAATGGATGATAAACTGCTGGTTCGTGAGGTTTGTCTTGCCGCCAAACTCGCCAAACTGCATGAGATAGTTGGTCGTTCCAACGGGCTTGTAGAGCCACAGGCCGTAGAAATTGTCGGTAGCCTCGTGGGGCACGCCCGTGGGCAACTCCTTAGCCGAGGGTATGGTATCGAGCTGATAACTCATGTCGCCGAAGCTCACAGTCACGCTGTCCTTCAGAATGTTTCCCATGGCCTTGGGGTCTAACAGGTTGGTGCCGTCGTTGCTGAGAACACGCATGGAGATGGTGTAAGGAGCCACATAGTCGGGGTCGGTGGGGTCGGTGGGGTCGTCGTTGCTGCCACAGGCTGTCATGAGCGCCACGGCCACCACGGCCACGATGCTTGCAAGGGTCATCGCCATGCGGCGCAGCTGATGCAGGGGTGAGTTGAGGATGTTTTTGTTCATGTTCTGTTTATGAAATGTTTGTCGCTTTCTCTCTTTAAAAGTGCAAAGTTACGAAACATTGCACGGCCACAGGGTGCAAACAGCCAACATTAATATTATTTAACAGCGCGAACATGCTCCCTCTACGGCTTTTAGCCTAAATTTGTGTTCTTAAAAACAAAGAAACCGATGGCACAATTAAGCATCATCATACCTGTTTATCGCGTTGAGCAGACGCTCGACCGCTGCGTGAGGAGCGTTCTCTGCTGTGAGTGCCGCGACATAGAGGTGTTGCTCGTCGACGACGGGTCGCCCGACAGCTGCGGCACGCTCTGTGACCAGTGGGCAACGCGCGACGGCAGGGTTAGGGTCTTGCACAAGCGCAACGGCGGACTGAGCGATGCCCGCAATGCCGGCATAGAGGCCTCGCACGGCGACCTCCTGATGTTTGTCGACAGCGACGACGAGCTTGCCCCAGGCACCATTGAGGCTGCCATGAAGACAATGGAGGAGGATGAGGCTTGCGACATTGCCGAGTTTGGGGTGCTGCGCGTGAGCCGTTCTTCCGACGACAAAGAGGTGAGAGCTTGCAGCAAGTCTGTGGATGGTTCGTGCAGCAACAAACCGTTGTTTCTGGATGGAGAGCTTGTTTTTGATCCACAAACCGTGTCAGAGACCCATTATGCCGACATGCGGCTCTATTGGCTCCGCACCCGTGCCTATACCCACTCTTATGCGTGGAACAAAATATACCGTCGATGGTTGTTTCAGGATGTGCGTTACCCTGTGGGCCGTGTGTTTGAGGACATGTTCACGCTGCCCCAACTGCTGCTTCGTGCCCGTAGGCTGCGCATCATGCCTCATGGCTGTTACATCTACCACATCAACTCCTCTGGCATAACGGCCCATGCCGACCACGACGCGTCCATGTATGGCATGCTGCTCACAGCCAGTTTAGATGCTTGGCGTGTGCTTGATATTGACACCGCGCCGTCTGCCATGCGTGAGCTTCAAGACCTCTATTACATGCACATCCTTAACATTCAGATTGATTATTATCGTCTGGCGTGCAATAAGGGCGTGGTGCTGCCCATGCGTCGTGTGGTGCCGTGGCACCTGCCCCGCAGATTTGTGCTTAAGGCTTTTGCTCTTCATCTGCTTGGTGTGGAAGGGGTTTGCAAGCTCTTTTCTTTTTTTAAAGCCAAAAGGTCTTTATAAAGCCAAGAGATTCTTCTGAAAACAATAAGGATATTATTTCTTAACACTGCCTCCTTGCGGTTTTTAAAAGACAATAGAGACAATAGAGACAATTTTTTTTGATTTGTCGGTGCAATGACAACATCAATTAAGGATGTAGAAATTCAGCGAAAAAACAAATCAAAAAATTGTCTCTATTGTCTTTAAAATCTCCGCAAGCAAAAACCGCAAGGAAGATAAAAACATCTTGACTTAAAACACGCTCCTTGTCTTAATATCCTTATTGTCTTTTTAGCCAACGCAAGCGAGCAAAGTAAGGCGCATCATTTCTTTCTGATAAGCGTCAGACCGTCGCGGAGAGGCAGAATGACGCGTGTCACGCGCGGGTCTTGTGCCACGAAATCGTTGAACAGCTCAATGCCGTGTGTTTGCTTGTCGTGGTTATAGGCGCTGTCGACCACATGGCCGTCCCACAGCGTGTTGTCGGCCATGATCACGCCACCAGGGTTCATTAGCGGCAGAATGTTTTCATAGGTCTCGAGATATGTGCGTTTGTCGCCATCGAGGAACGCCATGTCGAAGGTCACGCCGAGCTTTGGGGCCAGCAGGTTAGCGTCGCCGATGGTGAACGTTATCTTGTCGGCATAGGGAGAGTTTTCAATCCATGGACGGGTGAAATCTTCCATCTCGTCGTTTATCTCGAAGGTGTAGAGCATGGCTCCGTCTTCCAGTCCCTCGGCCATGCACAGCGCACTGTAGCCGCTGAACGTGCCTATCTCCAGAATGTTTTTGGGACGCATCATCTGCACAAGCATCTTCAGGAGTCGTCCCTGAAGGTGTCCGCTCGCCATCCTGCCGTGTATGGTGTGTATGTTTGTCGCGCGATACAGGCGGTAGAGATAGTCGCCCTCGGGGTCGGAGTGGGAGAGGATGTAGGAGTCGAGGGTGAGGGGAGAAGAAGTCCCGGAAGCCCCACCACTGGAAGCCCCACCCCCTCGCCGCTCATCGCGGCTCACCCCTCCCCTTATGGAGGGGAGTGATATGCTTTTGTTGTTTGAGTCGTTATTCATAAAATTTATCTTAAGCTCTGCTTTTCCCTTGCAACGGCGTCAGCCCTTTTTTACCTTTAAAAAGATTTTTCACTTTTCGTTTTTCACTTTTCCCTTTAATCGGCGTCGGCCCTTTTTTACCTTTTTACCTTTTTACCTTTAAAACTCCTTTTTTACCTTTAAAATTCCTTCCACCGCCAGTCGGTAGCTGTCGAGGCCGAAGCCGGCGATGACGCCGAGGCAGGCACAAGAGATCATCGACTTGTGGCGAAACTCCTCACGCTTGTGAACGTTGCTGATGTGAACCTCTATCACGGGACAACGAAGGGAACGGATGCAGTCTTGCAGGGCAATGGACATGTGGGTGTAGGCGCCGGCGTTGAGCACAATGCCGTCGACAGCACCGTAGCCTACCTCCTGCATCTTGTCGATGAGGCAGCCTTCGATGTTGCTCTGATAATAAAGCAGCTCCACCTTGCCCGCATATTGCTCCTGAAGCTCCTTAAGATATGCGTCAAAACCTGTCGAGCCGTAGATACCCGGCTCACGAACACCCAACATGTTGAGGTTCGGACCATTGATTATTTGTATTTTCATATAAACGTCTTTTCTGCAAAATTAAACATCTTTGGCGAGATGGGCGAACAAAAATGAGGGAGAGTTAAAAAAATGTCGTAAATTTGCGTCACTTATCCACAATGATGTGGATATCTTGCAAAAAAACATTATAAGAAATCATTGTTGGTTTTATCTTATAGATAACCGTCATGGTTTTCTTTTATAGATAACCGTTATTTGTTTCATCTTTTAAAGAACCGTTATGGCAGAATCAGCTTCACATCATGACAACTCGCCTCTTCTTCAGACGATTAAGCTCTATGTGCGCTACCTTCGTCTGGAGCGTAACCTGTCGCCTAACACCATTGAGGCCTATCGCAACGACCTGGCACACCTTGAGGCGTTCATGATGCGCAACAACCTGAAACTTGAGAATGTGACGCTCGAACAGCTCCATACGTTCGCTGCCTCGCTGCACGAGTATGGCATCACGCCACGCTCACAGGCTCGCGTGCTCAGTGGCGTGCGCTCGTTCTTCAGGTTCCTCGTGCTCGACGGGGTGGTGGAGAGCGACCCTACGGAACTGCTGGAGTGGCCCTCGCTGCCAGAACATCTGCCGGTGGTGCTCACCCTTGAGGAGATTGACCGCATAGAAGACTCCATTGACCTCTCCAAGGCTGAGGGAGCACGCAACCGCGCCATCATTGAGGTGCTGTTTTCTTGCGGTCTGCGCGTTAGCGAACTGGTGAACATGAAGCTCAGCGACCTGTATCTGGAGGACCGGGTGCTGCTCGTTCGCGGCAAGGGCAACAAGGAACGTCTGGTGCCTGTGAGCAACAAGGCTATCGCCGACCTTAAGCGTTGGTTCTTCGACCGTAACCTGATGAAGATTAAACCGGGCGAGGATGATTATGTGTTCCTTAACCGACGCGGGGCGCACCTCACGCGCACGATGATTCTCATAATGGTTAAACGGCAGGCTGAGGAGGCGGGCATAAAGAAGACAATCTCGCCCCACACCTTCCGCCACTCTTTTGCCACGGCTCTGCTTCAGGGGGGCGCCGACCTGCGCTCCATTCAGGCTATGCTCGGGCATGAGAAGATAGACACCACGCTCGTCTACACGCACATAAGCAACGAACAGCTCCGAAAGGCTATCCTTGAACACCACCCGCGAAACATCTGATTCGTTAAAAAGACTATTGTTCCTTATCTCTCGCTCCTGGCGGTTTTTAAAAAGACAATAGCGATGATTCTTATCGCTGCTCTTGGCGTTTTTTTTAAAGACAATAGAGACAATAGAGACAATTCTTTGATTGTTTTTTTCTTGAGGTTTATTTTTTTTCTTGCGTTTTTTTTCTTGAGGCTTTGTTTCACCAGCAAGTTAAAAAATTGTCCCTATTGTCTCTATTGTCTTTAAAATCATCGCAAGGGGCAGCTAATGGCTTTAAAATAAGACAGGCAGACATGGAATAATCAAGTCTGCCTGAATTCGGGGTCCAAACCTCTTACGAGGAGAGGTCCGATGCAAATGTAATAACAATTTTCCAAAATACAAAAAATTATGGAAGAAAAATCGCCAATAAAAAGTTTTGTCTTTAAAACTTTCGTTAGCGAATGAAAAAAATATTGTCTTTACAGCCAGAGTAAGGAAAAAATGAAAAAGGCTGACTTCACAGCCAGCCTTAACCTATTATACAATAACATTATGAATATTTTTTATTTCTTTCTTTATGGCTATAAATTTCAACTATCTTTTATGCGTCTTGTAATCTTGTTTCTGTAACAAAAAACTATGTCTTTGTTTTACGATTGCAAAGTTACGCTGTTTTTGCCATGTGCGCAATACCTACAAATAGTGATTTTTATGCTCTTAAAGCCATAAAAGCCCTTGAATCATAACCTTATTGCTCATTATTAGCCTTTGTTTTATGCCCCGATGGTGCACCACATCGTAACGAGGAACGGCACGGAGAAGTCGGTCACGAAGCCGTGGTAGATGCTCAGCGCCACATATTTCTGGCCCGAAGCCTGCGCTATGATGGGTAGCGTGGTGTCCATGGTCGTGGCGCCGCCAACCGTGATGGGAGCCAACGGCCCGAACAGTTTGGCAAGCATGGGGGCGAGCAGAAGGGTTATCATCTCGCGCACGATGTTGGCAAGAAGGGCGATGGTGCCCAGTTCGGCGCCGCGATATTCGGTTATGAAGATGCTCGACAGCGAGTAGTAGGCGAAGCCGCTGTCGACGGCAAGACACGACGTGAGGCTACGCTGCTGAAAGAGCGTACACAGGTCGCTGCTCATGACGACATAAGCCACCACGGCACCCATCCACGAGCCGATGATGGTGACGATGGGCAGGAGGGCGAGACGCGGCGACAGACTCTTGATGTCGCGTATCATGTTGGGGTTGAGGCCTATGCCCATGCCAACAAACAGCAGTAGGGCGCAGAGCGCCACGAAGCTGGTCTGGCTGCTCATAAACCATGACGGCAAGCAGCCACTGTGGCCCACGAAGAGGCCGAGAACGAAGAACGCTACCACTATAAGACTGCCTTTCATTGTTCCCCTCCTCCTTTCTTTGCTGTTTTCCACAACGCCCATGCCAGCACGCAGCTGCCCACGGTGGCACACACCGACAGCAGCAGGGCTTCAACGCCGAGCGTGGGCAGAGAGGCTATGATGTGCCTGTCGCTGCCCACCTCCAGACCGAGCATGAACAGCAGTAGCCAGATGAGCCATGTGGTGGCCTTGCCAGACCATTTGTTTACGGCGCTGACAAGAGGTGCTGAGGTTGTCCTTGTGCGCACGGCGTAGCCTATGCCTATGCCGAGGAAGATGAAAAGTATGACTATAAACATTTTTTATTGGTTGTAAGCTTCTGTCTTAAAACGTTCTTGCGCTCCGCGGGTGCCAATAATCTCGCGGAATATTAACATCAATTTTTCGCGCTCCGCGCGTTTTTTTTAACACTAATTTCCATTAATTGAACATTAATTATCATTAAAACGCGCTTTGCGTGGAAACTCATGGTTCATTAATTTATAAGTAGGTGTTCAAAATTAATCGCATATATGAATCTAATAAAAAAGGTTATGCTTTCAAATGCCTCTACGCCCTCTTTTGGTCCGTATGCCCAGCTCTCATCGGTCGTGTAGCCCGCTACACTCCCTCTTCGGAGCTGAACATCCAGACCAAAATAGAGCATAGAATCATTTATATTAATTTTGAACACCTACTTAAGTAATACGCGCCTCGCGCAAAATATTGATGTTCATTAATGTTCAATTAATGGAAATTGATGTTTTTTAAAAAACGAGCGCGAAGCGCGATGTAAAAATTCAGATGTTTTTGCGACAATAGCAGGTCTCTCCACTATTTCTTTCCGCTAAGCTTCTTAAACTCCTTGCGAGCCTTCTCCATCTGCTTGAGGAATCGGTCGGAGGTGTGGAGCTTGGCGTATGCCACAGAAGCGTAGAGATAGCCGGCGTTGACGTCGCTCTGCCAGTGGGCACCCACGATAACGCGACTCTCGCCGTAGAGGTAGCCACGGTTCACGATGGCCTCGGCACGGTCGGGATTGATCTCGCTGAGCAGCAGGGCGGCGCTCCAGCCGAGGATGGTGTGGCCCGAGGGGAACGATCCGTTCTTTGACAGGGCGGCATCGTCTTTGGGCTGCAGCGACGGCTCATGGAAGACCATGAACGGTCGGCGGCGCATGAAATGGTTCTTTGGGTTCCAGCTAATCTCGTCGCAGGTGGTCAGGGCGTCGAGGAGCAAGCGGTAGATCTCGGGGGTCTTCTCCTTGGAGATCTCCATGCCGAAAGGCTCAGCAAACTCGCGGCACACCACCTGCAGGCCATATTCGGCATCGGCCTTTGCCATCTCGCCACGCTCGGTGGCACGCACGCTCTTGCCCCAGAGGAAGCGCGAGAGGTCGTAAGAGAAGGCTGCCGACAGACTGTCTGGCGGCGTGAGGGGTGTCTTTAGCATGTCGGGCATCTCCTCAGGGGTGAAGTAGGGTTCTGCCTTGTCGTTCTGTGCTAACACTGGGGTGCATGCCATTGCTGCCAACAGTGTGGCAACGATCAGTTTTCTTGTTTTCATCTTGTTTTTGTTTTTAGTGAATAATGTTGTTTATAAAACATTTCACATAAAAAAAGCTGTTATTTCATATTATTGAACTTCTGAAAGTCCAGTTATATTATAAGCTTAAGCAATAGAATTCTTCACTCTTCACACATCACTCTTCACTTAATAAGCTTAAGCAATAGAATTCTTCACTCTTCACTCTTCACTCTTCCCTTAAAAAGAGTTAGTGTGCTTCCAGCCAGTTTTCTCCCCATCCCGAGTCGGCAACGAGTGGAACCTTCAGGCGGTAGGCGTTCTGCATCTCGGTGAGGACAATCTGCTCCACGATGTCGCGCTCTTCAGGCACAACGGAGAAGTTGAGTTCGTCGTGTACCTGAAGGATCATCTTTGAGCGCAGACGTTTCATGTGGAACTGCTCATGAATGCGGATCATGGCAATCTTTATGATGTCGGCAGCCGAGCCTTGTATTGGGGCGTTTATGGCGTTGCGCTCAGCAAAGTTGCGCACGGTGGCGTTGCCCGAGTTGATGTCGGGCAGGTAGCGTCGGCGGTGGAAGAAGGTCTCGGCGTAACCCTTCTGTCGTGCTGTCTCCTTTGCCGCCTCCATGTAGAGCTGCACCTTGGGGAAGGTCTGGAAATAGCCGTCGATGAGCTGCTTAGCCTCGTCGCGCGAGATCTCAAGTCGCTCAGCCAGACCGAACACCGTTATGCCGTAGATTATGCCGAAGTTGGCACGTTTGGCCTTTGTGCGCTGGTCGCGTGTGACGCTGTCAATGGTCTCCTTATATATCTTTGCTGCCGTGGCGGCGTGAATGTCGTAGCCTTCGCGGAACGCCTCTATCATGTTGTCGTCGCCGCTGAGGTGTGCCATGACGCGCAGCTCGATCTGCGAATAGTCGGCAGAGAAGAAGAGCTGTCCCGGCTCAGGCACGAAGCAACGGCGTATCTCCTTGCCGTCTTCTCCGCGCACGGGAATGTTCTGGAGGTTGGGGTCAGAGGATGACAGACGGCCTGTGGCTGTGACCGCCTGGTTGAAGGAGGTGTGAATGTGGCCTGTGCGCGGGTTTATGAGCTTGGGCAGGGCGTCGACGTAGGTGCCGAGGAGCTTCTTCAGGGCGCGGTGGGCGAGGATGTCGGCTACGATCGGACTCTTGTGTGAGAGTTGCACCAACACCTCTTCGGAGGTGACATACTGTCCTGTCTTGGTTTTCTTGGGCTTGTCCACGATCTTCATCTTGCCAAACAAGATCTCTCCCACCTGCTTGGGCGAGGCGATGTTAAACTCTTCGCCCGCCTCCTCATAGATGCGCTTCTCAAGGTCGTTCATGCGCGCGGTGAGCGTCTGCGACACGTCGGAGAGCGCCTGTGTGTCTATGCGCACGCCCGTGGTCTCCATGTCGGCGAGCACGGGCACGAGCGGCATCTCTATCTCGCTGAACAGCTCCCATGCTCCTGCTTCGCGGAGCTGCGGCTCAAGCACGTTGTAGAGCTGAAGGGTGATGTCGGCATCTTCGGCGGCGTAGGGGCACACGTCGGCGGGCGGCACGTCGCGCATCGATTTCTGGTTTTTGCCCTTCGGACCGATGAGCGTGTCGATGGTGATGGTCTGGTAGTTGAGGAGCACCTCGGCCAGATAGTCCATGCCGTGCTTCTGTTCTGGGTGGAGCACATAGTGGGCGAGCATGGTGTCGAACATGGGGGCTGCCATGACAACACCGTAGCGCATTAGCACCTCCATGTCGTATTTCATGTTCTGCCCGATTTTCAATATTTTTGTGCTCTCATAGAGCGGTTTAAAAATATTAACAATTGTTTGCGCCTTTTCACGTTCGGCAGGAACAGGCACATAATATGCCTTGTGAGGCTCGATGGCGAAGCTCAATCCCACCAGTTCGGCGTCGATGGCAGAGGTTGACGTGGTCTCTGTGTCTACACTGACAAGCGGAGATGTCAAGAAAAAGTCACAAAGTTTCTTTATTTCTTCCTCATCCTCAACGAGTTGGTAAGAATGTTTTTCGGTGCTAACGCTTTTTTTTGACGTGTTTTCGAAAAGATCTTGGCTCTCGGGCGCACTTTCGGCAAATAAATCGAGCTGCTGATTAACCTGTTTTGGTTTATTTTCAGATTTGTTAAGAATTTTGTCAGCGAGACTCTTAAACTCCAGTTCGTCGAAAATTTTTCGCAGTTCTGCACCGTCGGGTGGGGTGACGGCCAAAGCGTCGAGGTCGAGGTCTATCGGCACGTCGCGGCGTATGGTCGCGAGAAACTGTGACATGCGTATGTCGTCGACAGCTCCCTCAACCTTCTCACGCAACTTGCCCTTGATCTCGGCTGTGCGGGTGAGCATGTTGTCGATGCTTCCAAACTGAGCGATGAGCTTGGCGGCGGTTTTCTCGCCCACGCCGGGACAGCCGGGGAAATTGTCGGCAGAGTCGCCCATCAGCGCCAAGAGGTCGATGACCTGTGCCGGGGTGTCGATGCCATATTTTGCTGCCACCTCTTCAGGGCCCATCTTCTCGTAGCCTCCACCGTGGCGCGGACGGAAGATGAAGACGTTGGGAGCGACGAGCTGGCCATAGTCTTTGTCGGGGGTGAGCATGTAGGTCTCTATGCCCTGGGCGCCTGCCTTGGTGGCGAGGGTGCCTATCACGTCGTCGGCTTCGAAGCCGTCGGCCTGAAGCACGGGTATGTGCATGGCTGTAAGGATGTTCTTGATCACGGGCACGGAGGCACGGATGTCTTCGGGCGTGGCCTCGCGCTGCGCCTTATATTGCGGGAAGGCCTCGTCGCGGAAGGTCTTGCCGTGGTCAAACGCTACGCCTATGTGGGTGGGCTGCTCCTTCTGCATGATCTCGTTAAGGGTGTTGACAAAGCCCATGACGGCTGATGTGTTCATGCCCTTCGAGTTGATGCGCGGGTTCTTGATGAACGCATAGTAGGAACGGTAGATGAGCGCGTAGGCATCGAGAAGAAATAATTTGTTCATTGTCTGCTGTGGGGTGGGGTGCTTGGTTAAACGTTATGGTCTGCGACCTTTTTGTCTTTGTTAGGGGCCTTGCCCTTCTTGTTTGTCTTAGGCTTAAGCCCTCTTGTTTTGTTATGGAGCAAGCCTTTTTTTGTTTCTGTTCGGCTTTCGCCATTTTTGTTTTTATCAGGCTTTTGTCCTTTTTTATCTTAGGATGTTGTAAAATTACTAAAAATATATGATTTATCCCGATAAATGTAGTAATTTTGTGCAAAATTTTGTAGCATACAGTAGCGAGTAATGGATTATCTTTCAATTATTAAACATCCGATTGAGGCTGAACTCAACGATTTTGTGACACTCTTTAACCAGTCGCTCTCTCATGAAGACGGACTGCTTGGTAGCGCGCTCGAACACATAAGAAAGCGTGCGGGCAAGCGCATGCGACCAATGCTCATCTTGCTTATGGCGAAGAACTTTGGCGAGGTAAGCAAGGTGACGCAAAACTCGGCTGTGGGCTTGGAACTGCTTCACACGGCTTCGCTTGTGCACGACGATGTGGTGGACGAGAGCAGCGAGCGAAGAGGACAGGCATCGGTCAATGCCACTTACGACAACAAGGTGGCGGTGCTGGTGGGCGATTATATCTTATCCACGGCTCTGCTCCATGTGGCACGCACAGGGTCGGAACGCATCGTTACCTATCTCGCTGAACTGGGACGAACACTCTCTGACGGAGAGATCTTGCAGCTCTCAAACATCGGACGACGTGACATCTCGGAGGAGGTCTACTATGATGTTATAAAGCAAAAGACGGCGGCGCTGTTTGAGGCGTGCTGCGGCATTGGTGCCCTCTCGGCCGGTGCCAGCGACGAAGACATTGCCAAGGCGAAGCAGTTTGGACAAAACCTGGGCGTGATATTCCAAATTCGCGACGATATTTTCGACTATTATGACTCGCCGCAGATAGGCAAGCCCACCGGCAACGACATGGCTGAGGGCAAGCTCACGCTGCCTGTTATCTATGCTGTAAACTCGGCGAACGACCCCGAGATGACGGCTCTCGCCTTTAAGGTGAAAGACCATACCGCCTCGCAAGATGAGATTGCGCGTCTCGTGGCTTTTGCCAAGGAACATGGAGGCATAGAGTATGCCGAGCAGCGCATGGAGCAGCTTCACGCTGAAGCCGTGGCTCTGCTTGACAGCATTTCAAGTGCAAAAGCTCTTTACGGAGGTGCTGCTGATGTCAAGGAAGCTCTTATGGCTTATCTTGATTTTGTTATAAAAAGAGAAAAATAAGAAAACAAAAAAAGGGCGTCAAAGCCCTTTTTTTTGTTATATGCCTTATAGTTTTTTCCGGGTTTTATAAGGCTTTTTTCCGGGTTTATAAGGCTTTTGGTCTTTAAGGTTTGGGCTTATGGGTCTTTAAGGGTTTATAAGCTTATAAGCTTTTGAAAGCTTATTATAAGCGATCTCTTAGTGCTCCTAAGCCTTGTTTCCATCCTCCATTTCTTAGAAGAACTTGATGTCTTCGCCTTCGATCTCGCTCAGCAGCTGGTTAGCCAGACGGCTGGTGCCGAGACGGAACCACTTGTTGGTGAGCCATTGCTCGCCAAGAACCTCCTTGACGATGGTGTAGTAGGTGATGGCGTCCATGACGCTGTTAATGCCGCCAGCGGGCTTGAAACCGATCTGTATGCCGGTCTCATCATAATATTCCTTGATGGCCTGACACATAACATAAGCAGCCTCGGGGGTGGCAGAGATCTTCTCCTTGCCTGTTGAGGTCTTGATGTAGTCGGCACCTGCATACATCGACAGGATCGAAGCCTTCTTGATGTTTGAAGCTGTCACCAGGTCGCCTGTCTCAAGGATGACCTTCATGGCCTTGTCGCCACATGTTGCCTTAAGCTCAGAAATCTCCTCGCAGCAACCCTCATAGTCGCCACACAGGAACTTGCCCACGGGCATCACGATGTCTATCTCTGTGGCGCCGTCTTTGATGGCCAACGCAGTCTCGGCCACCTTAACCTCGATAAGGGCCTGAGAGCTCGGAAAACTGCCTGAAACGCAAGCAATCTCCACTCCCTCTACCTCCAATGTGTCGGCTACGATGCTTGCAAAGCAAGGATAGACGCAGATCGTTGCCACATGGGGCAGGTCAGGATACTGCTCGTCGAAGGCGTTGACACGGTCTGTGAAGGCCATGACGCTGGTGTCGCAGTCGGTGGTCTTTAGGGTGGTGAGCTCGATGCTTCCCATGAGGAATTTCTTCACCTCCATGGTGTCGTTCTGAGGCACCTTCTCGGTGATGATCTTGCGCACAGCCTCCTGCACGGCCTTGTCGTCGATGTCGGTGTTATACTTGCTCAGAGCTTCCTCATACTTGCTTTTCTGCTTGGCTTCTGCCTTTGCTTTCTCTTCTTTCAGAAAGTCATCTTTAATTATTCCCATAGATTCGTTGTTTTTTTACTTTATTGTTTTCTTTTTCGTTGATATTTCTTTTCTGTTGTTTTTTTTGAGGGCCGTATAACGACACCTCATGGTCCCTTCTCTCGCCATGCCAGACCTCAAGCAAGCTCGGTTCTGCCCGTTACGCTTATCTAAAAAGGCTTCTTTTCATGGTTCCTTTCTCTCCATGCCAGACCTCAAGCAAGTTCGGTTCTGCCCGTTCAGCTTATCTAAAAAGGCTTTATGATGTTGTGCCGTCTATGCTTTTAACGACCATAAAATCGCTCGGTCAGGTCTCTGTTTTTAAAGATTCTTTTCCTTTTTATCGGCGATAAGTTTAGGGTTGTTCTTGTGGCGTGTGGCGTCGCGTTTTGTTTTCTTTTCTATGCTCTTCTGAAGAGCCTCTGTGAGGTCCACGCCTGTCTGGTTGGCCAGGGCCATGAGAACCCACAGAATGTCGGCCATCTCTTCGGAAGGGTCTTGGTTTTCGCCCTCCTTAAAGCTCTGGTCGCCATAGCGGCGTGCCATGATGCGGGCAAGCTCGCCCACCTCTTCTGTGAGGCATGCCATGTTGGTGAGTTCAGAGAAATAGCGCACGCCGTAGGTCTTTATCCATGTGTCCACGGCCTGCTGTGCTTCGCGTATTGTCATTTTTACCTCTACTCTTTGTTCTTAGTGTCCATGCAGATGGTTACGGGGCCGTCGTTAAGCAATTCCACCTTCATGTCGGCACCAAATTCGCCCGTTCCAACGGGCTTGCCCAAGGCAGAAGACAGCTTTGTGCAGAACTCCTCATAAAGCGGCACAGAGATGTCGTGTGTGGCAGCACGCAACCATGACGGGCGGTTGCCTTTCTTGTAAGAAGCGAAGAGTGTGAACTGGCTAACCACTAATGCCTCGCCGTCAACATCGATAAGCGAACGGTTCATGACGCCATTTTCGTCGTCGAACACGCGCAGAGCTGCCACTTTTCTTACCAGCCAGTCTACGTCTTCGCTGCTGTCGCTTGCTTCTACACCTAAGAGAATAAGGAAACCGTTGCCAATCTTCGACTTCACGTTTCCGTCTATTGTCACCGATGCATGGGTGACGCGTTGTATAACTGCTCTCATTATTTTGTGATTGTTTTTTTATTTCGTTGCTTCGCGATTGTTTTTGCTTTGTTGTTTCGCGATTGTTTTTTTTATTTCTTTGCTTCGCGATTGTTTTGCTTCGTTGTTTCGCGATTGTTTATCTTTGCTTTAGGTTTTTCCTGTCTTTTGCAAAGATACGATGTTTTAGGCAATTTTACAAGTCTGCGTTCCCTTTTTCTTTGAAATGGGCTTTCAGAATTGCTGCCTTGTTGCTGCCCACCACGGCTGCCAACTCGTCGTCAGAGGCCTCGGAAATGCGTTTCACGGTACGGAAATGGTGGAGGAGAGCCTCTTTTGTCTTTGGTCCAATGCCTCGTATGTCGTCGAGCTCACTATGTAGGGCGTGTTTTGACCGTTTGTCGCGGTGGAAGGTTATGGCGTAACGGTGCACCTCGTCTTGGATGTGGGTGAGGACATGGAACAGCTCGCTGTCGGTTTTCAGACCGATAACCTTCTGTGGAAAGCCAAACAGCAGCTCGTTTGTGCGGTGACGGTCATCCTTTGCCAGTCCGGCAATGGGTATTCTCAGATGCAGCTCGTCCTCTATGACCTCGCGCACGACCTCCATCTGTCCCTTTCCACCGTCGGTGATGATGAGGTCGGGCAGGGGAGTGTCCTCTTCGATCATGCGTGAGTAGCGTCGTCTCACCACCTCCTTCATTGAAGCGTAGTCGTCGGGTCCTGTCACCGTCTTGATGTTATATTTGCGGTAGTCTTTTTTCGATGGTTTCATCGCCTTAAACACCACGCATCCTGCCACGGCATCGGTGCCCGATATGTTTGAGTTGTCGAAACACTCGATGGTGTAAGGCATCTTTTCCATGCCGAGCTTCTGTTGCAGTTCCTTCATGAGGCGTGTCTGTTTCTGTTCAGGGTTGAGCTTTTCTGCCTGTTTTAATCGGTCAAACTTATATTGGCGGCAGTTCATCTCCGACAGTTCGAGTAGGTGCTTCTTGTCGCCTCGTTGTGGCACGAAGAACACGGCGTCTTTGAGGTGCCATTCCATCTCGAAGGGCACGACAATTTCTTTTGCTTCGCTTTTAAACCTCTCGCGAATTTCGGGTATGGCGGTGATGAGCAGTTCTTCGTCGGTCTCATCGAGCTTGCGCTTATATTCGAATGTGAAACTCTGGTTCACGGCACCGTTGCGGACGTGCATGAAATTGATGAAAGCGTGTGAGCGTGTGTCGTCGTCGGCAATGGTGAACACGTCGATGTCGGTTATTGTGTGGCTCACCACCTCGCTCTTGGAGCAGTAGCTCTCGATGAGAAGGTACTTTTGTTTCACTCTCTCCGCCGCCTCAAACTCCAGGTTCTCTGCCAACCGTTGCATGTTCTTATAGAGCATGTCGCTCAGTTGGCGTGTGTTTCCTTTCAGGATCTCGCGTGCCTGTCGCATGTTCTCGGCATATTCTTCATAGCTCTGTCTTCCGATACACGGGCCGAGACAGTTGTGTATGTGAAATTCGAGGCACGGTTTGAACGCCCCCCGTTCCACCGATTCGCGTGTGAGAAGCAGACGGCATGTGCGCGGTTTGTAGAGTTTTTTTATAAGTTCGAGCACGGCATACATGCTCGCCGTGTTGCTGTAAGGGCCGAAGAACGTGCCGAACTTTTTGTTTATGTGCCGCGTCTTGAAGATGCGCGGATAATACTCGTTCGTTACGCAGATGCTGGGGTAGGTCTTTCCGTCTTTCAGAAGAACGTTGTAGCGGGGGTTATATTTTTTTATTAGACTGTTCTCAAGAAGCAGAGCATCTTCCTCGCTGTTTACGACCGTATAGCTGATGTCCCAAATCTTCGACACCAGTACCTTTGTCTTGTAGCGGTCCACCTCTTTGTGGAAGTAGGACGACACACGGCGCTTGAGGTTCTTTGCCTTGCCCACATATATTATCGTGTGGCTCTCGTCATAGTATTGATAGCTGCCGGGCTTCTCCGGCATGTTCAGCACGATGTTCTTCAAACGGGCGAGGCGCTTTTCATTTTCTTCTTTAGTCATACGGCGTAACTTGTTGAGAAAGGGGTTGTTGTGAAGTTAATGTTTCATGTGGAACATTAAAGTAAAACTTTACGGGACGTGTTTCTTCTTAAAAGCAAGATGTGTCTCTTCTTAAAAGATAGAGGGCGAACTGTCTGTCCGCCCTCTGCTTGTTTGTTATGACTTTTCGTTCGCTTAAATTTTGATAAGCGATGTTATCTCGATGTCTTCGTCAAAACCTTCGCGTCCGTTAAGACCCTCGTTCACGAGCTCGATGATAAAGTTGCAGTAGACCTTCTTCGGGTGGAATTTCTTTACGAGGTTGCAAGCAGCCTTCATGGTGCCTCCTGTGGCGAGCAGGTCGTCGTGGAGGAGGATGATGTCGTCCTCGTCGATGGCATCGCGGTGGATCTCGATGGTGTCCTTGCCATACTCCTTGGCGTAGCTCTCCTGCACGGTGTCGCAAGGCAGCTTGCCCGGCTTGCGGCAGAGAACGACGCCGGCACCAAGCTCCAGGGCGAGTGCCGATGACATGACAAATCCGCGCGACTCGATGCCCACGATTTTTGTGATGCCTTTGTCTTTGTAGAGCTCGTACATCTCGCGGTTGATCTCCTTGAGACACTCCGGACTCTTGAAGAGAGTTGTTACGTCGCGGAAGTTGACACCTTTCTTCGGCCAGTCAGGAATGCAGCGAAGATTTTTTAATAACAGTTCGTTGTTTTCTTTCATTGTTTATTGTTGTTGTTGATTGTTTGACTTGTTGGGGCGAGGATCTTGTTGGGGCGAGGATCTTGTTGGGGTGAGGATCTTGTTGTGGTGGAATGGAGTGGGGATGGCAATTCTTCACTCTTCACTCTTCATTCTTCACTCTTCACTCTTCCCTTTCCCTCATCTGTGCATCAAGACCAGCAGCACGTTGATGTCGCTGGGCGATACGCCTGGTATGCGGCTTGCTTGCGCGAGAGTTTCTGGGTTTATGGCGGTGAGCTTCTGTCTGCCCTCGGTTGAGATCTCCTTGATGTCGTTATAGACAAAATGGTCTTTTATGCGGATGGTCTCAAGACGGTGCATCTTGTCGGCGATGAGACGCTCGCGCTCGATGTAGCCCTTATATTTTATTCCGATCTCCGTTGCCTCCGCAATCTCGTCGATGCGGTTCGGCGACATCATGACCTGCTCCTTCAGAGAAGGTACAATGTCGGCGAGAAGCTGAAGCGTCACCTGCGGACGCGCTATGAGATCCGTAATCTTGGCGCTGCCGTTCAGCGGCGAGGTGCCTATCTGTTCGAGAGCGGCGTTCACGTCGGCAGGTTTCACCGATGTGTTGGCGCAGAACGTTGTCAGGCGACTGATGTTCTCCTTCTTCTGCAACCACCAGTCGTAACGTTCGCGCGTTGCGAGGCCGAGGTTGTAAGACAGCTCCGTCAGTCGGGCGTCGGCGTCGTCTTGTCTGAGCAAGATGCGGTATTCGGCGCGAGAGGTGAACATGCGGTATGGCTCGTCCACACCCTTCGTCGTGAGGTCGTCGATGAGCACGCCTATATAACTCTCGTCGCGTTTCATGACCAGAGGGTCGCTGCCAGAGCAGAGTAGGGCGGCGTTTATGCCCGCCACCGTGCCTTGGCCTCCTGCCTCCTCGTAGCCCGTGGTGCCGTTGACCTGTCCTGCAAAGAACAGGCCGCCTACCATTTTCGATTCCAGAGACGGCTTCAGCTGCGTCGGGTCGAAATAGTCATATTCTATAGCGTAGCCCGGTCTGTAGATTTTCGCGTCGCGCAGAGCCGGGATCTTGTGCAGCGCGTCGAGCTGCACATCCATGGGCATGGACGAAGAGAATCCGTTAAGATACATCTCGTTCGTGTTCTCGCCCTCGGGCTCCAGGAAGAGCGGGTGCTGCTGCCGGTTAGGAAACGTCGTGAGCTTTGTTTCTATCGACGGACAGTAGCGCGGTCCCGTGCTCTGGATCTGTCCGTTGTAGAGTGGGGAGTCGGCAATGGCCGCCATCAGCGTGCTGTGCACCTCGGGGTTGGTGTAGCATGTCCAGCAGGGCAGCTGTTGCAGCGGCCGTCCCTCGCCCATGAAACTGAACCTGTGGAAGTCGTTCTCGCCGTCCTGCCGTTCCATGTCTTCAAAATGGACCGAGCGGCGGTCTATGCGCACCGGCGTGCCCGTCTTCATGCGTTGGGCCGTTATGCCGTGACGTGTGATGCTCTCCGTGAGGTTGTGCACGGCAGGCTCGGCACACCGGCCGCCCTCCACCTTGCGACGCCCCACATGCATCAGTCCGTTGAGAAACGTTCCCGCCGTTATGATGGTGCATCTGGCGTGAAACTCCACGCCCCACACCGTCTTCACGCCCGTGGCCACGCCGTCCTTCACGACAATCTCGTCGGCTTGGTCCTGCCACACGTCAAGGTTGGGTGTGTTGTCCAAAACTGTGCGCCACTGCCATATAAACTTTCCGCGGTCACACTGTGCTCTTGGGCTCCACACCGCCGGTCCTTTGCCTCTGTTGAGCATGCGAAACTGAATGGCTGTGGCATCGGTCACGAGACCCATCTGTCCTCCCAGCGCATCGATCTCGCGCACTATCTGTCCTTTGGCAATTCCGCCCACGGCGGGGTTGCAGCTCATCTGTCCAATCTTGTTCATGTCCATAGTGATGAGGCACGTTTTAGCGCCCATGTTGGCGGCTGCCGTAGCGGCCTCACAGCCTGCGTGTCCACCTCCTATGACAATGACGTCGTAAAAGAAATCCATTATGCAATTTTTATTTTTGGCAAAATTAAGAATAAAAATTGATTTTTGCCTATATTTGCTTTGTTTTATCATTAAAATATAGTATTTTTGCACTCTGAAACGGGCTGTCTTATACCTATTATAAGGTATTGCCCACGCTTGAGGTGCATCTTATATAAGACAAAGCGTGTTCTTAAGATGTTGCCCTCACACGGTGGCGTGCGGTCGCCCCCATATCCCTTCCGGATAAACATTCTAACATTAAATAATTAAATTTCAATCATTTATGTGGTTAATCAATTCAACTATCGGTAGAAAAGTTGTGATGTCTGTAACTGGCGTTGCGCTTATTCTATTCTTGACATTCCACATGTCAATGAACGTTGTGGCTCTGTTCTCAAGCGACGCCTACAACATAATTTGTGGAGCCCTCGGCGCCCACTGGTATGCCGTAGTAGCAACTCTTGGACTGGCAGCTTTGGCCGTGCTCCACATCGTTTACGCCTTCTGGCTGACGATGCAGAACCGTGCCGCCCGTGGCTCAGAGCGCTATGCCGTTGTGGCAAAGCCCGCAGGCGTAGAGTGGGCATCTCAGAACATGCTCGTTCTGGGCATCATCGTTCTTGTTGGTCTTCTGCTCCACTTCTGGAACTTCTGGTACAACATGATGTTTGCCGAGCTCGTAGGCTTTGAGGGTGTGTGCGCACCTGCCGACGGCTATGGCTGGATCCAGCAAACCTTCAGCAACCCCGTGTTCGTTGTTCTCTACATCGTGTGGCTCGTAGCTCTGTGGTTCCACCTCACCCACGGCTTCTGGAGCGCTATGCAGACCTTTGGCTGGAACGGCAAGGTTTGGTTCAACCGTTGGAAGGTTATCGGTCAGGTCTACTCAACCCTGCTGGTCCTCGGCTTCCTCGTGGTAGTAGTAGTGTTCGCAGCAAAGAACCTTTGCGGCTGCTGCTAATTAAAACATCAACAATCAAAAATCATAATTCAACATTATGGCTAAGACAATTAATTCAAGAATCCCTGAAGGCCCCGTGGCCGAGAAGTGGACCAACTATAAAGCTCACCAGCGTCTGGTGAACCCCAAGAACAAACTGAAGCTCGACGTCATCGTTGTAGGTACAGGTCTGGCAGGTGCCTCTGCAGCAGCCAGCCTCGGCGAGATGGGTTTCCATGTGCTTAACTTCTGCATCCAGGACTCTCCCCGTCGTGCTCACTCTATCGCAGCTCAGGGTGGTATCAACGCCGCCAAGAACTATCAGAACGACGGCGACTCTGTTTACCGTCTGTTCTATGACACCGTGAAGGGTGGCGACTACCGTGCCCGTGAGGCTAACGTTTACCGCCTCGCTGAGGTGTCTAACGACATCATCGACCAGTGTGTTGCCCAGGGTGTGCCTTTCGCACGCGAGTATGGCGGCATGCTTGCCAACCGTTCGTTCGGTGGCGCACAGGTGAGCCGTACCTTCTACGCTAAGGGTCAGACCGGCCAGCAGCTGCTCCTCGGTGCTTACTCATCACTCTCAAAGCAGGTCAACACAGGCCGCGTAAGCCTCTACACACGCTACGAGATGGAAGACGTGGTGCTCGTTGACGGACGCGCACGCGGTATCATCGCCAAGAACCTCGTTACAGGCAAGCTCGAGCGCTTCTCTGCTAACGCTGTGGTTATCGCCACTGGCGGTTATGGCAACACCTACTTCCTCTCAACCAACGCTATGGGCTGCAACTGTACAGCTGCCGTTCAGTGCTACCGCAAGGGTGCTTACTTCGCTAACCCCTGCTACGTTCAGATCCACCCGACCTGTATCCCCGTACACGGCGACAAGCAGTCGAAGCTTACCCTTATGTCAGAGTCGCTTCGTAACGACGGCCGCATCTGGGTTCCCAAGAACATCGAGGACGCCAAGGCCCTGCAGGCCGGCACCAAGAAGGGTTCAGACATTCCTGAGGAAGACCGCGATTACTATCTGGAGCGCCGCTATCCCGCCTTCGGTAACCTCGTTCCCCGTGACGTTGCTTCTCGTGCCGCTAAGGAGCGTTGCGACAAGGGCTTCGGCGTGAACAACACCGGTCTGGCTGTGTTCCTCGACTTCTCTGAGTCGATCAACCGCCTCGGCCTCGACGTTATCCGTCAGCGCTACGGCAACCTCTTCGACATGTACGAGGAGATCACCGACGTTAACCCCGGCGAGAAGGCCAACGAGATCAACGGCGTGGCTTACTATAACCCGATGATGATCTACCCCGCTATCCACTACACAATGGGTGGCATCTGGGTCGACTATGAGCTGATGACCTCTATCACAGGTCTGTTCGCCATCGGCGAGTGCAACTTCTCTGACCACGGTGCAAACCGTCTGGGTGCTTCTGCTCTTATGCAGGGTCTGGCCGACGGCTACTTCGTGCTGCCCTACACCATCCAGAACTACCTCGCCGACCAGGCTATCTGGCCCCACATCCCCACCGACCGTCCCGAGTTTGACGAGGCCGAGAAGGGTGTACAGGCTGAGATTGACCGCCTGATGGGCATCCATGGCAAGCGCTCTGTCGACTCTATCCACAAGGAGCTCGGCCACATCATGTGGGAGCACGTTGGTATGGGCCGCACAGCAGAGGGCTTGAAGGAAGGTCTGGAGCTTATCAAGAAGATCCGCAAGGAGTTCAACACCAACCTCTTCATCCCTGGATCGAAAGAGGGTCTGAACGTGGAGCTCGACAAGGCTATCCATCTGCGCGACTTCATCACCATGGGCGAGCTGATCGCTTACGACGCTCTCTCTCGTAACGAGTCGTGTGGTGGCCACTTCCGTGAGGAGCACCAGACTCCCGAGGGCGAGGCACAGCGTGATGACGAGAACTACTTCTATGTTGGCTGCTGGGAGTACCAGGGCAACGACGAGACCGCTCCTGAGCTCATCAAGGAGCCGCTCGAGTATGAGGCAATCAAGGTACAGACTCGTAACTATAAGAACTAATTTCTCTTAGTTGACAACTTAAAAAGACAAAAAACAATGGCAAACATATCATTCACACTGAAGGTGTGGCGTCAGAATGGTCCTCAGGCAGAGGGTCATTTCGACACATTTGAAATGAAGGATATCCCCACCGATACCTCCTTCCTCGAAATGCTCGACATCCTGAACGAGCAGCTCATCGAGAGCGGCAAAGAGCCGTTCGTTTTCGACCACGACTGTCGCGAGGGTATCTGCGGCATGTGCTCGCTCTACATCAACGGACATCCCCACGGTCCTAACCAGGGCGCAACCACTTGCCAGCTCTACATGCGTAAGTTCAAGGACGGCGACGTGATCACCGTAGAGCCCTGGCGCTCTGCTGCCTTCCCCATCATCAAAGACTGTATGGTGGACCGCTCTGCCTTCGACAAGATCATGCAGGCAGGTGGCTATGTGAGCGTTCGCACAGGCCAGCCCCAGGACGCCAACGCCATCCTTATCCCCAAGGAAGATGCCGACGAGGCAATGGACTGCGCTACATGTATCGGCTGCGGTTGCTGCGTAGCTGCATGTAAGAACGGTTCTGCCATGCTCTTCGTAAGCTCTAAGGTGAGCCAGCTCGCCCTCCTGCCCCAGGGTCGTCCCGAGGCAGCAAAGCGTGCCAAGGCCATGATCGCCAAGATGGAAGAGCTGGGCTTCGGCAACTGCACCAACACCCGCGCTTGCGAGGCTGAGTGTCCGAAGAACGAGTCGATCGCCAACATCGCTCGCCTGAACCGCGAGTTCATCAAGGCTAAGTTGGCCGACTAATTCTCTGCCACAGAGACCTTATTGGCAAGACGCTTGCATAAGCAAGACACGTCTTCCTGATAAATAAAACAAGCGGTTGCGTCGCACTATATAGATGTGCCTCGCATCCGCTTTTTTCGTGTCAAAAAAACAGCTAATTGACATAAATCAAACGTTTACACGCGTTTTTCTGCATAAAAATGAAGAAAAAACAACAACGTATCAGGAAATTCTCTATCTTTGTAGAGGAAATATAGGTTCCGCGCCTATTCGAACGTTTCAACACAAAACAACAACGAAAACCTGCAAACAACGAAACAACAAATAAAAACAACGCAACGAAAACAACGCAACAAAAACAACCAGAACGAGAATCATAAATCCAATTATCAACTTTAAAAACCACTATCTTATGAAGAAAAATCTACTCCACATTTTCATGGCCACGTTCTGCATGATGCTCATGGCCATAACCGCACAGGCGCAATGCTACATCCTTGGTAGCGACAACAAATGGCAGACCAACGTGGCCAGCGCAGAGCTTCAGGCAACGGGCACGGATGGTGTGTATGAAGGCGAGGTGGCGTTCACAAACGGTGCTCAATATTTCACCATTGTTACCAAGCTCACGGAAGCCGAGGACGACTGGGCTGGCTTGCTGCCCTATCGCTACGGTCCCGCTACAAACAACAACCTGCTCACGGTCAACACGCCCATGGACATTCATCCGCAGAGAGATGCTTCGTTCAAGGTGCCCACAGCCGACGGCACATACCGCATTCGTGTCGACTTCAACAACAGCAAGATAACCCTTCTCGGCAATTTCCCCTCACAGGTTTATCTCATTGGCTCAAAAGGCGAGTTTATGCCTAATGTGGCGTCTGAAACCATCGCCATGTCAGAGACCGATGGTGTGTATAAGGCAACCGTAAACTTTGAAAGTCTCTATTTCTCTGTCTTGACGCAGCTCGGCGCAACAGATGACGACTGGACAGGCATCGAGCCTTACCGCTATGGTGGCGGCGCTGTCAAGATTAACCGCGAAAACAATCTCACCCTCACAGACGAGGCGTTCAGCATCACGGAGACAGGCACTTACGATGTGACCATCGACCTGCGCAACATGACCGTCATGCTCTACAGCGCAACCTACGTTCCAGAATATCCCGATGCTATCTATCTTCACGGCCTTGACGGAACCATTGCTGCCGACAAGGGCGAAGCCATCGAATGGGACGAGGTTGAAGGCGTTTACACCGGATGGGTACATTTCCGCTCAAACCAGTTTAACATCTCTACAGCGCTCGCTTCAACGCCCGACGGCTGGGAGGAGATCGGCGACAAGCGCATAGGTGCCGCCACAGCCACATGCAACGTGGAGACCAACCTCACGGTGAACCTCAAGAAGGGCGAATGGACCAACTTCTTCGTTGACGCATCGGAAGAGAATTCTCTCTATGTGTGCATGACTCTTGACCTGCGCAACAACCGCATGACCATCTACGGCAACGACGAAAACTACCCCACAGGCTATCCCAAGGAGCTGTATCTGCTCGGCAACGACGGCGCATGGCTCTTCAAGATACCCACAGGCGTGCTCTCTGCCACCGAAGAAGGCAAATATGAGGGCGACATAACCTTCACCTCCGACGAGGGCCTGTTCGCTATCCTACAACGCCTCGGCATGAACTGGGATTTTGTCAACGCCAAGCGTCTCGCTCCCTACGCTGACGGCGATTGGGCAAACCTCAACGAAGATATCCCCTTCTTCACAACCGACAATCCCGGTGCATGGGCGTTCCAAGGCCCTGCCGGCACCTACGCCATAAGCGTGGACCTCACAACGAAGGTCATTCGCATAACGGAGAAGGCTCCTTCAGCCATCACAGCTCCTATGGCAGCCCCCACAGCCAAGAGCTATTTCTATGACCTCAACGGCCGCTACCTCGGCACAAAGGCACCGCAGAAGGGCATAGCTGTGGTTAAGGGCAAGAAGATTGCTTTCTAAAGGCAAAATAACAGAGCAAAGCATCTAATTAAAGCGGATGCAGCGACAAGGTTTCGTGTCCTGCATCCGCTTTTTCCATTTGTTCATCAATTCCTCCATCTCTTTCCACCATCTCTTTCCTCTATCTCTTTCCTCTATCTCTTTCTACCATTTCTTCCTTCATCTCTATACATTCCCTCGCTCAACCTCCTAATGTTTTCCGTAGTTTTTCCTGTCGTTCTTAAAGAAAGGTGTCGGGAAGTGCGCCGTTATACCCCTATTTCTTTTATCTTTGTGAAATAATAGCCTAAAATCGTTCTGAAACCGTTCTAAAATCGTAAAAAAACGTTCTAAAATTGTTTTGAACCCGTTCTGAAAAAAACAGAAGCGGTAAAACAGAAGTGGTAAAAACAGAAAAGAAGAAAAATACTAACAAATTAAAGAATATGAAAGGTTTTGTTCAAGCTTTAAAACTCGTCGGGATCTATTTCCTGATGTATGCTGTGTTTGTGGGGCTTTCTGCCCTTGTGATTCCACAGGACTGGATGCAGGGCAAGGGTAAGGTGACAGTGCCGCAGGTAGATGATGCCACGCCACGGGACGCGTCTACCGTCATGCCCACCGCCACGCTGTGGTTGTCGGGTGACAACCCCTATTCGAGTGGTGCTCCCAAGTGCATCGACGGCACGATGTATGTCTATGCCGACCGCGACATAGCACTATATGTTAACAGTGGCAAAGACGGTGTGTCAGGTGATGGCTCTGTAGTGGTGGTCTACGTCCTGACCGAGGCGCAGGGTAAGAAGGTGTTGACGCCTGTGGCATGTTGTGTGCGCAACGCCGCCGACGGTACGATGGGCTTTACCGCCAATCCGCCTCGTCGCACCGCGCTCTACTTCGACGGCTACAACTCCGACAAGGTGTATGAGTTTAGTGCAGGTGTTATGACCGAATATGCTGACATGCGTGCCGTAGACAACCGTCCGTGCGACCTCGTCGGCGACAGCCAACTGGCTGCTGCCGCCCATTATGTCACACCAGACGCCGGCAAGGAGCGTGAGACGCAGCAGCTGGCTCAGCAGCAGGCGCAGCGTCAGCACAGCAATGCCGTCTCGCGCTATGGCACCCCCGTGCTCATTGGCATGGCGATTCTTGTCGCCGTCATGTTGGTCATCTTCTTTGCTTTGAAGGAAAGTATCGACGACGCCGAGTGCGACATACGTCACGCCCCCGTGCTCTACGACACGTCCGACGACGGCAGCCAGATGGCCATCAGCCCCAACATGCCTGCCCTCCCGTCGTGGTTTGCGACGGCACAGTTTGCTGCCCTTGCCGTCGTGGGTGTCGAGGTAGTGGTGTTTGCCGTCCCCTCGTTTGCGGAGGTGGTGCTGGCAAGTGGTTTCTCCAACGTGCTCTATGGCATCGGCTTCGTGGTGCTTGCCCTCGCGCTGATGCTGTTACAGTTCGGCGTGTTTGACCATCTTTATGCGCGCATAGGCCTGGCAGAGGGCTGTGGCGACGACGACGACGGCTTGCTTGCCACGCTCGTACACTTGGGTGCTGTGGTGTTTTTCAACTTCATGGGCTTTGCCTTTGCCCTCGGCGGCCCCAATGTGTTGCCTTTGCTGTTTGCCAACCTGTGCTTGGCGGTGCCCACCACCGTCAAAGACTGGCGCCGCTCTCATGGCCGCACCCCCATGCACTGGCTTCAGCTGTTCAACCAGGCGTTCATGTGGATGTCGATGGGTGTTCTGTTAGCTGCCTGGCTGGTGTGCCAAATGTTCATCAAACTGCTGGAAATGAAGAACGCTTCAGATAAGGCAGAGGACCAGGCTGCAGCGCGTCGACGCCAAGAGGAGGGCAACTCCTTCATCGTGAGCGACGGCAATGGCGGCACCTTGACCATGAACCGCATTGGCGACACTGACGATTTCGCTTGCTCCGACGGTCATACCTACACGCGCTCCGGTGGCAGTAGCGGCTATTATGGCGACTACGAAAAGAGATAGTGACCTTGTAGAAGGGCTTTTTAGGCATAAGATGTGGCCGAGTGTGCATAATTTTATTACCTTTGTAACGAAATAAGAAATAAATTTATGCACATCTTGTCCACATCTTTTAAGTTTGCAACCTCACTGCTTATCCTTGCCACAGCGGTTACGACAAGCGTGTGGGGGCAGACGGTTCATGCCGACAGCATACATGCTGACAATATTCAATCAGACAGCATGTCCCCAGACAGCATATCCCCAGACAGCGCTCGCCACACGCCGCGTTACACCAACATAGGCATAAGTGCTAGTCGCACAACGGCCGACGGTCACCGCGTGAAGACCTTCAACCTCGGACTGCTGGCTGCTGCCGACACGCTCAGTGGCTTTCAGCTCTCGCTCATCAGCGGTGCGGGCAAGATGTGTGGTGTGCAGACGGGTGCCGTGCAGACCGTGGCGCGTGAGATGAAAGGTGTGCAACTGTCAGCATTGAACAACATTGCGGGCAACAACATGCGCGGCTTGCAGCTTGGCGGCGTGAGCAACATGGCAGGAAGCGTGGAGCGCGGCCTGCAGGTGTCGCCGCTGCTCAACCTCTCCACGGGCGTCATGCGCGGCTTGCAGATAGGGTCTTACAACTATGCCGACTCGCTGCGCGGCCTGCAGCTCGGCGTCATAAACATTGCCGTGACCCATCCGCGCGGCGTGCAGATGGGGCTTGTCAACTATACCGCCGACACGGGCGGACGAAAGATCGGTCTTGTCAACATCAACCCCTCTACACGCATCGACATCCTTGCCTTCGGCGGCAACACGTCGAAGCTCAACACTGCCGTGCGCTTCTCCAACCGCTCGACCTACAGCATGATCGGCGTGGGAACCCATTATATGGGCTTGGACAAGAAGTTTTCGGGTGCCCTGTCCTACCGTCTCGGACAGTATGTGTGGCTCACGCCCCACTGGACGCTTGGCGCCGACCTCGGCTTCAGTCATATAGAGACCTTTGCCGAGCGCTCGTCAGACCGTCCGCGCCGTCTCTATTCGCTACAGGCGCATCTCAACACCGAGTGGCGTTTCTGCAAGTCGGTGGGCGCGTTCGCCTCTGTGGGCTACGGAAACACGCGCCATTATGGCTCTGGCCGCCTCTATGAGGAGAAACTCATCTTGCAGGCAGGTCTCGCCTTTACCTGGCCCCGCGCCACGCAGCAACCGTTTGCCTTGCGCCATTCTGTCCTTGACAACGCCCTCTCTCAGGGCGACCCTTACACGCTGTCTGCCGACTCGTGCTTCGCCCTTGCCCCTCGTCGCCGTCCGTGGCTCGCAGCTGTTGAGGCGGCGGGCATAAACGCCATGGTGTTCAGCTACGACCGCTGGATTGCCAACGCCTCCTATTCGCGCATATCGCTCCACACCATACGCCATAACTTCAAGACGGGCTTTGTGTGGGATAACGACCCCTTCTCCACAAACCTCTTCGCCCATCCCTACCACGGCAACCTCTATTTCAACTCGGCGCGTAGCAACGGCATGTCCTTCTGGCAGTCGGTGCCTTATGCCGTATGTGGCAGCCTGATGTGGGAGCTTTTGGGCGAGAACGAGCCGCCGGCCATCAACGATGTGTTTGCCACCGCCCTCGGCGGAACGTGCATCGGCGAGATGACGAACCGCGTGTCGCACCTGTTTCTCGACGACAGCAAGCGCGGCATGTCGCGCTTCGTGCGCGAGGCGCTGGCCTTTGCCGTGAACCCCATTCAGGGCTTCAACCGCATTGTCAGGGGCGAAGCCTGGAGGGTGCGCTCATCGCATAACCTCTACCACGACTATCAGTCTGTCCCTGTGCGCTTCACCCTGGGCGTCGGCACACGCTATCTTGCCGACGACGGTGCCCTGTTCCGCGGCGAGATGGCCCCTTGTCTGGAGCTTGGCATGGAATATGGCGACGCTTACAACGAGCGCACAAACTGCCCGTATGACTATTTCACGGCGCATCTCGACATCGGCCTCACCTCTAACCAACCCACCATGTCGGGCGCACACCTCTTGGGCCGTCTGTGGGCAGCCCCCGTCTATGTGGGCCGGTCCGTGGAGGCACGCTTCGGCATATTCCAACATTTCAACTATTTCGATTCAAAGGAGGTAAAAGACGGGTCTGGCACCGTGCCTTACCGCATCTCCGAGGCTGTGGGCCTGGGTCCCGGCATCATGGCGCGGTTTGAGCCGCAAGGCAGTCTGGAGAGTGTGGAGCAGAGCGTCTACGCCAGTGTGATAGTGCTTGGAGGCTCTAAGAGCGACTATTATAACGTGATCGACCGCGACTATAACATGGGCAGCGGCTACAGCATGAAGACGCGCACAAGGGTGCTCTTCCGTCGCGCCGGCTTCTTCGCCCTCAACTTCGACTATTATCGCATCTTCACATGGAAGGGCATCGAGAACATCGACACCTCCGACCGCGAGCCGCTCTACTATAACGTGCAGGGCGACAAGAGCAACGCTGAGCTGGTGGTGCTCAACCCCGTGTTCTTCTTTAACGTCTCTCGCCATTGTGGTGTGGAGCTTGCCACCAACTATTATCTTCGCCACACCCGCTATGTCTACCATGACAACGTGCGTGCCAACACCTTCGACTTTAAGGTGGGGGTGAAATGGGTTATTTAAAGGAAAAGGGAAAAACGAAAAGTGAAAAATCCTATAGCCTTTTTAAAAGGTAAAAAAAAGGCTGACGCCGCATTTAAAGGAAAAGGGGAAAACGAAAAGTGAAAAATCTTTTTAAAGGTAAAAAGGGCTTTTAAAGGTAAAAAGGTAAAAAAAAGCTGGCGCCGTTGGAAGGGGGTAAAGGTAAAAAGGTAAAAAAGGGGCTTTGCCCCTTAAAGATTAATCTATGGCTTGCTCTTATGGGTCTAAGCCATATAAGCCTTTACCAACGGCGTTAGCCCTTTTTTACCTTTTTACTTTTTTACCTTTAAATGAGCCAAAAGATGCCCTCAGGCCCTTCGTTGAACAACAGGTCGAGGACGCTGAGGTTGGGAAGGAAGCCATGACGCTGAGCACGAACCTGATAATAAGGACGAGCCTCAAACTCGGTATCAGGCAGCGGATGCTTGGGACGTATGGCATCGCGATAATCTACAAATAAAGAGCATGCCGATGAAGAACCTAAGCTTTCAGCGGCTCCATCTAAGCTATTAGCTCCTCCTAAGCCTTTAACAGCTCCTCCAAAGCTTGTGGCAGCTCCATCTAAGCCTCCGCCACCGCAGATGGTCTCATCGGCATCTATATAATGGTCTGAGAGCGTCAGGTCGGGACGCACGTCGAGCAGGGAGCAGAGGGTGTGGGTGATGTCGAGGTTGAAGTCGAGGAGATATTTCCAGCGATGCTCTTCAAAGAAGGGTCTTATGTCGTCGGCATAATATTCGAAGAAAGGGGTCTCGCCATACGCCGACACGAGAGCCTGCCAGTGGAGATGACGCCAGTTGCCGTGGTCGGAGATGCGTATGTCGCGCATGGCACATTTCATGCCGTCATAACGCTCTATAGGCACGGTGAGGGTCTGCGGACCATTGGCCGAGACAATGACGCAACGGTTGCGGTAGGTCTGCTTGACAAAGTTGTCGTGCTGCTCTATGATGCAACGGTGACGGTTGAGCTTCTGATACCATTGAACGGGGCCGAAATAGGTGGTGGAAAGTAAAGCCCCTCCCCCTCGCCGCGCTTCGCGCGGCTCACCCCTCCCCTTAGGGCGGGGAGTGATATGCTTGGGCTGGTCAGTTCTTTTTGCTTGAGAAAGGGATATTATTTCGGTTTCGCTAACTTCTTTCATCTCTTTACCTTCTTTCATCTCGTTACCTTCTTTTATCTTGTTACCTTCTTTTATCTTGTTACCTTCTTTTATCTCGTTACCTTTTATAGCCTCGCTTCTTTTTTCAGCCTCTCTGCCTTTTGCAACCTCGCTCTTTTTTGAAGCTTCGCAAGCTTTAAAATCTTCACCGCCTGTTGGGGTGCGGTCTTTCGAATCGGAGGTAAAATCGGGAGATTTGGAGGAGAAAAAATGGGGGGAGTTATTTGACATTTTGCTAAGTTTTGTGTTAATTTTCTGACACTAATTGTTAACGGTTCTTAAAAATTACCCTGGTTTGTCATATGGGCTTAATGAGGCCCTCAAATGGGCTTAATGAGGACGTCAAAGAGGCTTAATGGGAACGCCATTAAGCCTCTTTCAAAGTGTCATTAAGGCACCCTTTTTTCTTACTATTTGATTTTCCCTTTTTTCGAGGTTTTGAACCCGCTTTTTTAAGGTTTTAGAATCTCTCTTTCAAGATTGCAAAAGCCCCTTTTTTCAAGATTTCAAAGCTTCTCTTTCAAGATTTCAAAGCCCCTCTTTAAAAGATAAAAAACAGCTGAATCTTATTTTATGTTGTCCACGAACCTGAAGAGACGGTTCCAGCGAATGCCGGAGAAGCCGTTGTGGTCGGGGTCGTGGCTCCACCAGATGAAGATCGGCTTGCCCACGATGTGGTCCTCGGGCACGAAGCCCCAGTAGCGCGAGTCGAGCGAGTTGTGGCGGTTGTCGCCCATCATCCAGTA
>UQTI01000004.1 GCA_900543975.1 uncultured Prevotella sp.
TGGATTTGTACTGTAAGCCTGAGGTTGGTTGAATGATTTTCGCCTTATCCCCAAATTCTGTTGAATAAACGTGTTTACGCCTCGTAAGTGACGTGTTTACGGTCTGTAAGTGACGTGTTTACGTTTCGTAAGTGACGTGTTTATGACCTTGACTGATTTTACTTTACACTTCTCTCTTACTTTTACTAAATTACTTTACTGCAAATTCATTCCTTTGCTGAATAACTTTACTATGCAGGGAAATTGTTTCTGAAACGCTTTACATAGACGTTTCTGTTTGCAAAGTCTGTATCCGAAAACTAAAAAAAATAAAAAAGTAGTTTAAAACCGCGTGTAGTCGCGTAGAATCGTATAGAAACTCCTAAGTGAAATTTTTCAATGCTGTATCTTTGCGCTTATTGGTTTGACGGTATAAGGGTATTGTTTAAAGAGAATATGTTGGGGGTATGATGGAAGTGGTTGTGAGTGTAATGACCGAAATGGAACTGATGAAAGATGAGGTAATCGAAGTGTGATAAATAGCGATCTTTGACTTATTGAGAACAGATATAGAAATTCAAAATTACACGAAGGCTTCGCGCAAGAATTCTTGCTTGGGCAAGCGTCTATACAAACCGAGCGCAAGAATCAAGACTCGAAAATCAAGATTAATTTAAGGGCAAAAAAAAATTGGTTGTCTCACGACAACCAATCCTTCTTAACCTTAATAATCTAATACCATGAAAAACACATTGCAAAATTACGAACATATCTTCTATATGCAAAATTGCGAGTGTGTTATTTTCTATGTCTATAACTTTATTTAAATGTTTTGCCATCCCATTTAAGTTTTCTTTGCACAAGAATCTGCTCTATTGCCTTTTCATCTTCCGGGTTTGGAACAACGGGAGAGAGCTTAACAAGGAGCACATTCTCTGCGGGCGAAAGCGAAACGCTGAACATTATGGGGTCAAGAAGAGCGACGAGACGGCTGAAACGCTCCTCGCTCATGGTGTCGGGACGACACACAAAACTGTCTGCGCTGAAGGTCAACGGGGCCTGAAGGGGCTTCCATTGACGGTCGAAAAGCTGCACCTCGCTGTCGCGCTTCGGACCATCCCAGGAACGAACCACACACAACACGCTGTCGCATGAGGACAACAAGGAGGATGAACCCGAACCTGAAACCTTGGAAGAAGCTGAGCCCATGGATGAACCCGAACCTGAGCCCAAGGAAGAACCTAAGGCAGAGCCTGAACCCGAGGCTGAGGCTGCCCCCAAGCCTGACCCCGAGGCTGGCAGGAGCTTCATTTGCAGGGTGTGGGCTTTGCTCAGGGTTGCGGCAAGGAATGTGCTTGTGAGCGTGTCTATGCGCGACTTGCCCTTGAGGGCGTTGTCGGTCTGGGCATCGGTGTGCATGTCATAGAAGTCGAGACATTGGGTGCGCAGGCTGGTGCTGAGATAAGGCGCAAGCGACGGGGGCATGGAGAGCCACAGGTCGCGAACGGTCTGTGCTCCGACGGTCAGGGGGAGCAGCAGCAGGAGAAGGGCGATCGCCCGACGGGGCTGAACGCTTCGCAGCCAGGCGAGAGGGTTTGTTGATATTGCCATTTTTGTTGTTTTGTGCCATGCAATGGCACGGTTAAAAAAACAAGTGTGCCGGACGGTCCCGACACACTTGTTTTTATCGTTTTTGTTGCTTTAACATGTTATGTTGCGGTCACGCGCTGTGTCCGCGCAAGAAGGGTGCGCGGGGAGAGATCAGTCGGCGATGCCGAGATCTTTCTCGATGGCGGCAATCTTCTCTGTGGCCTCGGCGTTGCAACGGGTGTAGCAGCCTGCACACTTCATTGTGCCCTTTACCTCAATATAGAACTTGATCTTGGGCTCTGTGCCTGAAGGACGCACGCTCACCTTGGTGTCGTCGTCGCAGAACCACTGGAGCACGTTGCTTGTGGCGGGCATGTCGAGCTTGGTCACGGTGCCGTCGGCTGCCTTCTGCTCGAGAGTCTGATAGTCTTTCCAGAGCACCACCTTGCTGCCGCCGAGCTCTGCGGGAGGATTCTCGCGGAAGCGTGTCATCATGGCCTTGATCTCGTCGGCGCCGCTCTTTCCGGGGCGCACCACGTTGACGGTAAACTCTTTAGAGAAGCCATACTCGAGATAGATGTCCATGAGCAGGTCGTAGAGCGTCTTGCCCTGGTCCTTGGCGTAGGCGCAGATCTCGGCCAGCAGAGAGCATGCCGACACGGCGTCCTTGTCGCGCACGAAGTCTTCAGCGAGGAAGCCGTAGCTCTCCTCACCACCGCCGATATATTTCTGCTTGCCCTCAGAGAGAGCGATCTCGCGGGCGATCCACTTGAAGCCTGTGTAGCAGTCGCGCATCTCGATGTGCTGCTTCTCGGCGATCTTGCGTATTACCTCGGTGGTCACGATGGTCTTCACGATGAAGTCGGTGGGCTGCATCTTGCCTGTCTTGATGCGGTTGGTGATGATGTAATAGAGGAAGATGAGACAGGTCTGGTTGCCGTTGATCAGGATCCACTCGCCCTTGTCGTTCTTGCAAGCCATGCCCACGCGGTCGGCGTCGGGGTCGCTGGCCATCACGATGTCGGCATCGAGCTCCTTGGCGTCGCGCAGAGCCAGGGTCAGGGCCTCTCCGTTCTCGGGGTTGGGGCTCTTGACGGTGGGGAAGTCGCCGCTCTTGACCATCTGCTCCTCAACGCAATGAACGTTGTCGAAGCCCCACGCCTTGAGCGAGCGCGGGATCATGGCCATGCCTGTGCCGTGGAGCGGTGTGTAGACGATCTTGAGGTCGTGCTGGCGCTTGATGACCTCGGGGTCGATGGAGAGGGTCTTCACCTCTTCGAGGTAGACCTTGTCGATGTCTTCGCCGATGATCTGGATGAGGGTCTTGTTGCCTTCAAACTTCACGTCCTCGATCTGCACCTTGTTAACCTCGTCGATGATGCCTGTGTCGTGGGGAGCGAGCACCTGAGCGCCGTCTTCCCAGTAGGCCTTGTAGCCGTTATACTCGCGCGGGTTATGAGATGCCGTGATGTTGACACCTGCCTGGCAGCCCAGATGGCGTATGGCGAAGGAGCACTCGGGTGTGGGGCGCATGTCGTCGAAGAGGTAGACCTTGATGCCGTTGGCTGAGAAGATGTCGGCCACGGTCTCGGCGAACAGGCGGCTGTTGTTGCGGCAGTCGTGGCACACAACAACGGCAACCTCCTCGCGCTGTGCGAAATTTTTCTTCAGATAGTTGGCGAAGCCCTGTGTGGCCATGCCCACGGTGTATATGTTCATGCGGTTGCTGCCGGCACCCATGATGCCGCGCAGACCGCCTGTTCCAAACTCCAGGTCTTTGTAGAAACACTCAATGAGGTCGGTCTTGTCGGCCTTGTCGAGCATTGCCTGCACGTCGGCACGTGTTGACTCGTCGAAAGAAGGTGTGAGCCACTTCTCTGCTTTTGCCACACACTGGGCAATGAGTTCTGCATTATTTTCCATAAGATTATTATTTGTTTAATGTTAATATTAATACCAATGTTAGGTGCAAAGATAATGAGAATAAAAGACAACACAAAGAATTGACGCTACATTTTTTGCGTCACGAAACGAAAATGTTGCTTCTTTTGCCGCTTTTTTATTGCTTCTTTGCCGCTTCTTTAGCGTTTTTAGCGCTTTTTTATCGCAACTCGGGCACGATGGCGAAGAACACGAGGTCTTCGGTGCCGTCGTTTGCCATGTAATGGGCGTGGCCTTTGGGGCAATAGTGGACCTGACCCGGGCCCACGGTTTCCACCACGTCGTCATAATGGCATGTTGCCACGCCGCTGAGCACATAGATCACCTCACAGTTGGTCTCATGTGTGTGCAGACCTGTTGAAGCTCCTGCGGGGAGAATGTTTTTCATTATCTTACATGTGTCGTCGCCGAAAGCGCGACAAACGAACAGGCCTTTTCCACCCTTGAAGCCGTCGATGTTGGCGGCAGGAATTTTTGAAAAATCTATTACCATAATATATTTTTATATGTGTTTTGTTGTGAACCACGGTTTTTTGCAGGTTCAGATGTTATTTTCAGTTTCTTTTCGACTTCTTTTTCAGTTCGAGCTTGGGAATTTTCACCTTCGTGCCTTCTGTCACCTCCTTGCCGTTGAGGGCTTCGACATAACACTCCATGCCTTCACCCAGATGGGCGCGGCTGATGGAAGCGAGCGTCTGCCCCCGGCGTGCCACAACGACCTGTGCCACACCTGTTATGCGGTAGGCACCTGTCCTGACGCGCGGGTCGGAATTGTAAGAAGAGGGTTGGGCGGTTGCCTGTCGGGAGCCTTTAGGTTGGGCTGACGGGCCGTGGGCCGCTGCCGACGGTTTGGCGGCAGGAGCAGGGCGGTTGGCAGCAGGTTTTGCGGGTTTAGGTTCTGACGGGGCGTTGGATGAGCCTTGAGGGGCGCTGGCTTGAGGGGCTGCGGCTGACGGGGCGTTGGCAGATTTAGACAGGGTGCTGCCTTGAGGGGCGGTTCCCTGAGAGGTGCTGCCTTGCGGGGCGGTTGCTTGCGGGGCGGTTGCTTGAGAGGCGTCTGTTGGCGCCGTCTGGTCTTTCGTCGCAGCCAGACTGTCTTGTTCAGGCTCGAAGGCAGACCTTTCCTGAAGCATTATGGGGGTGGGTTCAGAGGCCAGGTAGAAGCAGCCTGCTCCTATCGTTGCAAGCAGCATGACGACACACAGGGCGAGCACCCAGAGCCACAGGCGCATGCGGCGCACGCGCTTCGTGAGCACGAAGTTGGCGTTCTTCAGCTTGCGGTTCTCGTTGGTGTAGACGAAGCTTTGCTGCTTCATGTCAAACACCTGCTTGCGCAGGTCGTTGGCTATGGAAAGGGCGTCGCGCAGCTGCTTGTTCCCGGAACCGTCGGCGGCTTGGGAAGAGGCGGTCGAGAGCTGCTTTGACGAGTCGGAAAGGCGCTCCGAGGCCGACGACAGCTTGTCGGACACGTCGCTCAGCTTGCTCGACGCCGACGACAGCTTGTCGGAAGCATCGGTAAGCTTGTCGGCAACGACATGTATCGGGGTTGGGGCTTCTTCTTTATTGGAACCGTCAGCTGGAGCTTTATCTTCAGCTGGGGCTTCTTCTTTAATGGAACCTTCGGCTGGGGCTTTATCTTCGGCTGGAGCTTCATCTTCAGCTGGGGCTTCTTCTTTAATGGAACCTTCGGCTGGGGCTTTATCTTCAGCGGGGGCTTCATCTTTAATGGAACCTTCGGCTGGAGCTTTATCTTCGGCTGGAGCTTCTTCTTTAATGGAACCGTCAGCTGGAGCTTTATCTTCGGCTGGGGCTTCATCTTTAATGGAACCGTCAGCTGGAGCTTTATCTTCAGCGGGGGCTTTATCTTCAGCTGGAGTTTCATTCTCCTCATCGGCTGTTTCTTCCTCCTCAGCAGCCTCATTCTCCTCAGCAGCCTCGTTCTCTTCAGCCGTTTCGTTTTCATCATTCTCCTCAGCCTCTTCTTCTGCCTCAGGGCTTTCGTCTAAGGAAGAAAATTCGACGCCGTCGTTAAGCACAACCGTCTCAAACTGTGCAAACGGGCTGTTCACGCGGTCGCGGAGAACCACGTCGGGAACAAACGTTATCTTGTTTCGGCTGTCGATGACGATGCGCTCACCCGTGTTCACGTCAACGCTTTCGCGGGCTCCCACGGGTGTGAGCTTGAATGTGCCAAGGCCCTTGACCTTCACAACGCCCTCTTGCTCAACGGCTTTAAGCAAGACGTCAAACATCTGGGCAACAAACTTGTCGGCGTCGGCTTCGGGGAGAGCATAACGCTTGGTCAGCGCTTCGGAAAGCACAGGATACTTGCTGCTCATAGGTCGCCTCCTTTCTTCAGGCGCTGCTTGACCTCGGCAAGGGGCTTGAACACAAGCACCAGTTTGGGGGGCACCATCAGCTTCTGCCCCGTGGACGGATTTACAACAATGCGCTCCATGCGGTTTTTCAGTTCGAAAGAACCGAACGACGGCACGGTGACGCTCTCGCCTTCATCGAAGCGCGAAGCCATGGCTTCTATTACGCATCGCACAAGGCGTTGGGTGTTGTCTTGCGAATAGCCGCTACGTTGCGACAGCTCAGCGATAAAGTCTTTATTGTTCATCTGTCAGGGGGATTTTTTATTGAACTTTTTGCGTGTTCAGGGGTTAAGGAAAAACATGGGGGGCTACTTGTCGGCCAGCTCGGCATAGAGGTCGAACTCGTCGCTGTCTACTATGCGCACGCGGTGGAACGAGCCCACGCGCAAGCGGCGGTCGGCAGCAGGGATGAGCACCTCGGGGTCGACCTCGGGCGAACAGTACTGGGAGCGGGCAATGTAATAGTCGCCCTCCTTGCGGTCTATTATGACCTTCATCTCCGTGCCCACCTTCGCAGCCTCTACCTCGGCAGAGATCTGCTGCTGAACGGCCATGAGGCGGTCCAGACGGTCTTGTTTCACCTCGGCGGGAACGTCGTCTTCATAGTGCTCGGCGCTGTAGGTGCCCTCCTCTTCCGAATAGGCGAAGGCGCCCATGCGCTCGAAGCGTGCCCAGCGCACAAACGACACCAGCTCCTCAAAGTCGGCCTCGGTCTCGCCGGGGAAGCCCACGAGCAGCGTGGTGCGGATGTTGATGCCCGGCACGCGGCGACGGATCTCGGCGATGAGGTCCATGGTCTCTTGCTTGGAGACGTGGCGGTGCATGCGGGTGAGCACGTTGTCGGAGATGTGCTGCAGGGCGATGTCGAGATACTTGCACACGTTGGGACGCGACGCTATGACGTCGAGCAGCTCCAGGGGAAACTGGTTGGGGTAGGCATAATGGAGGCGGATCCACTCTACGCCCTTTATGTCGGCCATGTGGTCTATGAGCTCGGCGATGTGGCGCTTGCCGTCGATGTCGACGCCATAATAGGTCAGCTCCTGGGCAATGACCTGTATCTCCTTCACGCCTGAAGCCACCAGCTCACGCACCTCGTCAAGGATCTCGCTCTCGGGACGGCTGACGTGCTTGCCCGTGATGATGGGTATGGCGCAATAGGCGCAATGGCGGTCGCAGCCCTCGCTGATCTTGAGGTAGGCATAATGGCGCGGGGTGGTGAGCACACGACGGCCCTCACACGACGGCGTGATGTTGCTGCCGAGGTCCTTGATGAGGTTCTTGTAGTCGAACTTGCCATAATATTTGTCGACATGAGGAATCTCCTCCTCAAGCTCCTTGCGGTAACGCTGTGAGAGACAGCCCATGACAAAGAGTTTCTTCAAGCGGCCTTCTTCCTTGGCCTTGGCAAACTCAAGAATGGTGTCTATGCTTTCCTGCTTGGCGTCTTCAATGAAGCCACAGGTGTTTATCACGGCAATCTCGCCCTGAGGACGCTTGGAATCGTGAGCGCAACGGTAGCCCGCGGCCTCAAACTGACGCATAAGGCTCTCGCTGTCGACAAGGTTCTTGGAACAACCCATCGTTATAATATCTACATGACCTGACTTCATTGGTGTTTATCTTTTTTCAATATATCTAAATCTAAATTGTTGTTGTCTTTGCTGGGGTGTTTTGTTTGCAGGGGCATTGTTGTTTGCAGGGGCGTTGTTGTTTGCCGGGATGTTGAAATGGGGGTTGAAGGGATGTTGAAAGGGGTGTTGAAAGAGGTGTTGAAGGGGCGTTGCATGGTTTGCGTTGCGAAGCGTTCTGCAAGCCCCTCCTTTTTTATTACTTGTTCTCGAAAAGCGAGTTGACAAACTGCTTCTTGTTGAACAGCTGCAGAGCCTCCATCGACTCGCCCAGACCGATATATTTTACAGGCACCTTGAGCTGGTCGCTGATGCCGATGACCACGCCGCCCTTGGCTGTGCCGTCGAGCTTGGTGATGGCGAGGGAGGTGACGGGCGTTACGGCCGCAAACTGCTTGGCCTGCTCAAAGGCGTTCTGCCCCGTGCTGCCGTCGAGCACAAGCATGACCTCGTCGGGAGCGGTGGGAACGACCTTCTTCATGACGTCCTTGATCTTCTTCAGCTCGTTCATAAGGCCCACCTTGTTGTGAAGGCGGCCAGCCGTGTCGATGAGCACCACGTCGGCGCCGTTGGCCTTGGCAGAGGAGATGGTGTCGAAAGCCACAGACGCAGGGTCGGAACCCATCTGCTGCTTGATCACGGGCACGCCCACACGTTCGCCCCAGATGCAGATCTGCTCCACGGCGGCGGCACGGAAGGTGTCGGCGGCGCCAAGATAGACCTTCTTGCCGGCTTTCTTAAACTGGTATGCGAGCTTTCCAATGGTTGTGGTCTTGCCCACGCCGTTCACGCCGACGACAAGGATGACGTAAGGGGTGTGGTCGGAGGGCAGCTCCCAATCGTCGTTGTCGGTGGTGTTGTTCTCTGAGAGCAACGAAGCGATCTCTTCGCGAAGGATGCGGTTGAGCTCGGAGGTCGACACATACTTGTCGCGGGCAACGCGCTCCTCGATGCGTTTGATGATCTTGAGCGTGGTGTCAACACCCACGTCGGATGTTATGAGCACCTCCTCAAGGTTGTCAAGCACATCGTCGTCGACGGTCGACTTGCCGGCAATGGCACGCGCCAGCTTGTCAAACACGCTGTGTTTCGTCTTCTCAAGACCACCATCAAGTATTTCTTTCTTGTTTTTGTTGAAAAGTCCAAATATTCCCATTGATTGAAATTTTATTTATTGCAAAATTAAGAAATAAAGCTGAAATAGAAAAGCATTTTCCGTAGATTAATGCAGATAAACCCATAAATAAAGGCAAATTAGAGCATTTTGACTAACCAACAAGCACAATCGGCTCCTTTTATATTTACATTCTCAATATTTTTCACTTTTTCTTGTGAAAAAACCTTGATTTGAGAAACTTTTCGTAAATTTGTACCCAAAGCAACGTTATTATGAGTCCTGTGTTTAGACGCGAAAGCGAATATACTTTCAAAATATACTCCAACGAGGAGGTACGGATGCACATCCATGTGCTCTACAACGGCAAGGAGGCCAAATATTGGCTGGAGCCACAGGTAGAACTTGCCAAGAATACAGGCATTCCTGAGCACAAGTTGAATGAAATTAAGAAAATCGTAGAGAAATATGCAGACAACTTCAAAGAACAATTCCGCCAACACATCGGCAAGCGTATTGATGATTAACGCTCAGGGCATTATGCTCTCTGTGTTGGGTAACGACTATTTCTTGTCATATAACCGCATACCGTGGATGCAGGACGCTCCCATCCGTAGCGTGCTGAACGTACAGATGAGTGGTCCAGAAGCCATCGAATGGCCCGATCTTGACGTGGATCTCGAAATAGACAGCCTTCGCCATCCTGAACGCTATCCGCTTGTCATCAAACGGAGTCAGATGGATTTTGTGGCTGAATAGAGCCGACTGTCTTTTTTTAGAAGGTATGTGGTAAAGAAAAAAATAAGTTATGTACATTTTTTCAAGCAAGCGTCGCCGTGCTCGATTTTGACGCTTGCCGTCGCCGTGCTCAACTTTGTCGCTTGCTTGAGAAGAAAATCACTTGAAAAGTGTTTATCATACGCTTGCGAAAGTTCAATTAATGAATTTAAGACAAGAAGCATTTAACAATAAAGAATCATGAGCACAGAAAACTCTCAACAGATAACGAAAGACAGCGTGGAACAGGCGTTCTGCTTTTTCCATCAGAAATGGCGCGTGTATGAACATTCTACTATGGATTGGCAAAAGGACGATATAGAATATGCCATCTCTCAATATGTCGAAGAAATGAACACAGCCCTCTACTCTACCCTCTCGTCCGGAAACAACCATTATCTGCTCACACACGACAGCTTCGCTAAGGATCTGCCTGACGCAATAGACAGACTGGAGGAAATGATGGAAAATATTTAAAGGTAAAAGGGTGCTTTAAAGGTAAAAAGGGAGCTTTAAAAGTAAAAAGGTAAAAGGGTAAAAAGGTAAAAAAAGGGCTGGCGCCGTTGAAAGGAAACGGTAAAAAGGGAAAAAGGTAAAAAAAGGCTGGCTGGGAGCAATATGAATGATTAACGGCGTGCAACACAATGTGTTTGCACGCCGTTTTTTTATGATAGAGCACGCCTATTTTATTATCTCGCAAACGGTTTTCAGACCTTTGATCTTTTCGTTCTTTACCTTTGAGAGAAGAGCCTTGACAGCTGATGCGCTGACAGCCACATAAGCGTAACGTTCCTTAACGTCGATCTTGCCTATGAGGGAGCTGTCAAGACCTCCCTTCTTGCAGAGGAAGCCCACAATGTCGCCACGGCTGATCTTGTCTTTCTTGCCCTTGCCTATGTAGATGGTCTTCATGCGGGGAGCAGCAGGAAGAGGAAGGGGCTCGGGGAGAGCAACCTCTGCAGAGGGACCGACATACTGAGGCAACGTTTCCTTCGGACCAAGGATGAAGAGGGAGGTGCCTTCGGCCTGCCAACGGGCTGTACGGCCCACACGGTGGATGTAGGCTTCGGGCGTCTCGGGCAGATGGTAATGGACAACATGGGCTATGTTGTCGATGTCAAGACCACGAGAGGCAAGGTCGGTACACACCATGACGTTGGCTGATCCGTTGGAAAAATTGTAGAGGGCTGCCTCGCGTTGCTTCTGGTCCAAGCCGCCATGGAAGGCGCTCACAACGAAGCCTTTGCCCTCAAGGTAACAGGCTATGCGCTCCACGCTCTCGCGATGGTTCACAAACACGATGGTGCTGTCGGCTGACGTGGTGCAAAGGTAAGCGTAGAGGGTGTCGAGCTTGTCGTTGACAGGGCTGTGAAGAACCTGAAGCTCTATGCGCTGGCGCACGTCGGCGCTGTCTTCAAGATAGTTGACAAGCTCCACGTTCTGCATGTTGACGAAACGGGGTATGCTGTCGGCGTTGGTGGCTGAGAGGAGGATGTGGCGGTTGGCAAACTTGAGCTTGCCCATGACGCTCATCATCTCGCCGCTGAAGCCCATGTCGAGACATTTGTCGAACTCGTCGATCACAACTGTGCGCACCTTCAAGGGCGAGATGTTTTCCTTGTCAAGATGGTCGTTAAGACGGCCTGGGGTGGCGAAGACGATGTGGGGACGCAGGATGCGCAGCTCACGGTGCTCGTCCATGGCCATGCGACCGCCAAAGGCGGCGTAGCCTCTCACGCCGCAACCCATCTGCTGAAGCACCTTGGCCGACTGCAGGGCGAGCTCACGCCCTGGCACGATGACGATGGCCTGGACGTCGTCGACGGCGGGGTTCACGGCGCCGACAAGCGGCAGGAGGTAAGCAAGGGTTTTGCCTGTGCCTGTGGGCGACAGAACGACGATGTCGTGGTTGGTGCGCTCAAAGGCGCTGGCTGTGGCCTTCTGCATGGCGCTGAGCGTGCTTATGCCCAGCTTTCTGTATATCTCTTTATTGTCCATTTTTCTTCTTTATTATTTTTTCTATCTCGTCAAACTCTTTTCCCATATTCAAATTGAAATAGATGGTGTAAAGGGGTAATCCCCACTTGGCCTGTTCCTCGGGACGCAACTTGCGAAACTGCTGGAGATAAGGCATGGCTCGCTTGTAGAGCTGGCGCTGCTTGGAGCGGTTCTTACGTGCTTCCAGAATGTTGGCATCATATTTTATGGCCTGGTTGTAGAAGGCCAATCCTGCGTTAAGATAGGCATCGGCGAGCGAGTCGTTTCGGGCGATGAGCTTGTCGCACATGTCTATACACGCGTCGTAAGCCTGACTCTCAAGAAGCAAGGAGCTTTTGGCAAGCAGGAACACCGTGTTGGTGCTGTCGGCCTTGAGGGCTTGGTCGCAAAGGGTCATGGCCTGGGAGAGATTGCCATTGAGGTTGAAATAGTGGTCAAACAGGCGGGGAAAATAATACATGCTCGTGGGGAATTTACCGAAGCCCTGCTCCAAGGTCTTGACATAGAGGGCCGTGTCTTTGACCGAACGATAGGTCTCGGCAAGATACTGGTACTTGTTGTTGAGATTGGCCGTGTCTTGAAGAGCGAGACCGAGATAACGCATGGTCTTGTCGTAGCTGTTGAGCTTGTAGCCGCAGAACAACGACATGTAGGCGGCGTTGTGGGCGTTGGCATCTTTCTCTACGCTTAGGCCGCTCTCGGAAAACAGGGGGCAGGAAAGACACTCAAGGTAGGTGTCGAACATGGTGTAAGCATCGGCATAGGCTTGCTTCTTGACAAAGAACAGACCGCCGGTATAGAGGTTCTTACGATAGTTGAGAAGGAAGGCGGCATGCTTTTTCCTGTATTTGGGGCGCGACTGGCCATGAGAGTTGGGACGCGCGTCTATGCTGTCAAAGGCGGCATAGACCTCAAACATCTTGCGGGCGTTGACGAACAGTTGGGTCGTGTCGTACTTGTTCTTCAGATACAGTTGTTCGTTACCATTGTCATACTGCTTTTTCACGGCATCGAAAAGGACATCCCATATTTTTGTGTTCTCACGATTGTTAGAATCGTTGAGAAGTGTTCGCATCATCATTTCCGCTTTGGGCAGATCACGATTGTTCTTAACCATGTCCTTGGCTGAAGAGATGTCTTTCTTTTGCGCAAAACATCCAAGAGCGGCAATGAAGACGGAGATAAACAGAGGGAGAAATCTTTTGAGCATAATAAGGAATCGGAATGAATGTGGTTATACAAAAACAATCTGTATGAAGCAAATTGCATGAAAACAATTCATCTCCCCACATCTTCAACGCTCACGCTGAAAACATGGGGAGACGGGTTGTCTAAAAGGGTGTCATGAGCTTACGGTTCTTACTGGTTGACAAGGCCTTTCAGCTCAGCTGTGCGGCTGTCGCTCTCGCCATAGAGAGCATAGTAGCATTGGTAGAGAGGATAAGCCCAGTTGGCCTCGTTACGGTTAGGATCGAGGTCGCGTGCCTTCTCAAGGTAGGTTACCGACTCTTCGAGCAGCTTCTTCTGGGCTTCGCCGTCGAGGCTTGCTGCCTTTGCGTTGATGCAGGCGCCGATGTAGGTGCACATGATCGACTTCTTGGGGTCGATCTCGTGGGCCTTCTTGAAATCGGCAATGGCCTCGTCATACTTTCTCTCGTTCATCTCGCTCTGGCCTCTGATGGCGTAAGCGAAGTAGCACTTGGGATCCTCTGCCAGCTTCTCGGCAACGAGCTTGTCCTGCTTGTCTTTCATGCCGAGGTTGCCATACATGCTTGCCAGGTTGGTGAAGATGGCATCGCTCTTGTCTTTTGCATAGAGGGTCTCAAACTGTGAGAGACACTTTACTGAGTCTTCACGGGTTTTCAGGGTCTGCTGCATGAGATACATCTTAAGCTCCAGAGCGTCCTTGTAAGAGGCTGTGTCGTTGAGGGCCACGTCGCAGTAGGCGTTTGCCTTCTCCATGTTCTTGTCCTGGAAAGCATAGATGGCTGCGAAACGGGCAATCTGACCAAGATACTGGTCGGGCATCTTTGCAACGTCGCGGTCGGCGAAGAGCTTGTCGGTAGCGGTCTCTACATAGAGAGAAAAATATTCGGATGCTGCCTTGGTGTCTTGAGCGTTGCCTGCGTCCTGACCTGCATTGATGAGGTTTACACGCAAAGGCCACAGGGTTTCCTGGTTCTTCTTGTGGAACTTGGGAGCAATCTTGCCCTTGGCGTTGGGCATGTTGTCATACTTGTCACACTCCATTGCGTCCTTGAGAGCTGTGCAGATGGCCTTGTTGTAACCCACGGTGTCATAGGGCTCTACCTTGCCCTGACCGAGCTGCTGAGCCACAGCGTTGCCGCTGATGGTTGCGCTCTCGTGGTTGATCTTCTCCATAGAGAGCTGCACGAGCTTGTTGTAGGCCTTGGCCTTTGACTCGTTGTCAAGAGAAGCGAGGCTGCTCTGCAAGAGGGTCTGGGCTTCAGAATAGGTTTTTGCTTTTAGGATGGGCTTGACATCCTGAGCAAGGGCCGTTGTGGCAGCTGCTGCCATAAGGGCCATGATCATGAGTTTCTTCATATATCAAAAATTAATAATAAATGTGAATTGTCTGTTATGTGTCAACGGCCTATTATCAGTCGTTGGTGAAGAAATCGGTTCCGGCAAACAGGTCGCCAGGACCATCGTTGTTCTTCTTTTCATCCTTTGAAGCGGCACCTTCATTTGCGTCATCTGTCTCCGTTGCTTCGCCAGCTTGTGCTGTTACGGGAGCTTCAGAAGCCTCGGTTGCCCCGTCGGCCGAAGACGTGGCTGTGTGGTCGCTGTTTATGAGTTCCTGCTTCTCGTTGAAGGTCGACTGGCTGTCTTCCTCTACCGAGGCTTCGAGCTCGCTGCTCATGACCTTGCACACGCTTGCGATGACGTCGTTCTTCTTGGCGAGGTTGATGAGACGAACGCCCTGTGTGGCGCGTCCCATAACACGACACTCGGCTACAGAAAGACGAATGGCGATGCCGCTACGGTTGATGATCATGAGGTCGTTGTCGTCGGTAACGTTCTTGATGGCTACCAGACGGCCTGTCTTCTCCGTGATGTTGAGGGTCTTCACTCCCTTGCCGCCACGCGCTGTCTTGCGATAGTCTTCAACCTGTGAGCGCTTGCCGTAGCCTTCTTCTGAAACGACCATGACGGTCTCGGTGGCTGCGTCGTTAACGACAATCATGCCTATCACGGCATCGTCGCCATCGTCGAGCTTCATGCCGCGCACACCTGTTGACACACGACCCATGCAACGCACGTCGGTCTCGTTGAAACGAACGGCACGACCGTTGCGGTCGGCAATGATAAGCTCGTTGTGGCCGTTGGTCAGACGCACGTCAACCACCTCGTCGCCATCGGCAATGTTGATGGCTATAACGCCGTTGGCACGCGGACGCGAGTAGGCCTCAAGAGAGGTCTTCTTGACCGTTCCGTTCTTGGTGGCGAACACCACATAGTGGGACTTGACAAACTCTTCATCGTCAAGACCACGGAGGCGCAGAAGGGCGTTGACCGAATCGTCGCTCTCGATGTTGAGCATGTTCTGTATGGCGCGACCCTTGAAGTTTTTGTCGCCCTCGGGAATCTCGTAGCACTTGAGCCAGTAGCAACGACCCTTGCGTGTGAAGAACAGCATGGTCTGATGCATAGTGGCGGGATAGATATACTCGGTAAAGTCTTGTTCGCGTGTGCGTGCGCCCTTGGCTCCCACTCCACCTCTTGCCTGCTCGCGGAACTCGCTCAGCGGCGTGCGCTTGATGTAGCCCAGATGGCTCACCGTTATCACCACGGGGTCGTTGGGATAGAAGTCTTCGGCGTTGAACTCGTGCTCGTAAGGCTTGATCTCGGTACGACGGGCATCGCCATACTTTTCCTTAACCTCCTGAAGCTCATCCTTCATGACCTGCTTGCACAGTTCTGGATCGTCAAGGATTGCCTGCAAATGGGCGATGAGCTTCTCCAGCTCTTCATACTCGTTGCGCAACTGGTCCATGCGCAGACCTGTGAGCTGTGCCAGACGCATGTCTACGATGGCCTTCGACTGGAGCTCGTCAAGCTCGAAACGCTTCTCAAGGTTGCGCTGGGCGTCGACGGGGGTCTTGCTGGCTCTGATGATGTGGACCACCTCATCGATATTGTCGCACGCGATGATGAGACCTTGTATGATGTGGGCACGATCCTGTGCTTTCTTCAGGTCAAACTTGGTACGGCGAATCACAACATCGTGACGATGCTCTATAAAGTGGGCGATGCAGTCTTTCAGAGAGAGAAGACGCGGACGACCCTTCACCAAGGCAATACAGTTGACAGAGAACGAGCTCTGCATGGCTGTCATCTTGTAGAGCTTGTTGAGGATCACGTTGGCGTTGGCATCGCGCTTAACGTCAACCACGATACGCATGCCTTGACGGCCTGACTCGTCGTTAACGTTTGAGATGCCGTCGAGACGTCCTTCCTTTACAAGGTCGGCAATGTTTTCAACGAGCTGCGCCTTGTTGACACCATAAGGAATCTCGGTAACGACAATCTTGTCGTGGGTGTCGCCACTCTCGATCTCCGACTTGGCACGCAACACAATGCGGCCACGTCCTGTCTCATAAGCATCCTTAACGCCCTGTAGACCATAGATATATGCTCCTGTCGGGAAATCGGGAGCCTTGACAAACTGCATGAGGCCCTCGGTGTCGATGTCAGGATTGTCGATGTAAGCGCAACAGCCATCGATAACCTCCGACAGGTTGTGGGTCGGAATGTTTGTGGCCATACCTACAGCAATGCCGTTTCCGCCATTTACCAAGAGGTTGGGAATGCGGGTAGGCATAACTGAGGGTTCTGCCAGGGTGCCGTCAAAGTTGGGCACCATGTCAACAGTATCTTTCTCAAGGTCGTCCATAATGTGCTCACCCATCTTCGAGAGGCGGCACTCGGTGTAACGCATAGCAGCTGGTGAGTCGCCGTCAACAGAACCGAAGTTGCCGTGACCGTCGACAAGCATGTAACGCATGTTCCAGTCCTGACCCATACGCACAAGCGCACCATAAACAGAAATGTCACCATGGGGGTGATACTTACCCAACACCTCACCTACAACACGCGCACACTTCTTGTAGGGGCTATTGCTTGTGTTGCCGATGCCCAACATGCCGAAGAGTATGCGGCGGTGAACAGGCTTGAAACCATCGCGCACATCAGGGAGCGCACGGGCCACAATCACCGACATACTGTAGTTGATGTAAGAGGTCTTCATCTCCTCCTCGATATTGACCTTCAAAATTCGGTCCATATCAAATGTCTGATTTTCGTCCATTAAATGTATTTATGTTTGTTCTTATTTATTCTCGTTTTACGACTTGCTTGTTGTGTGCGCAGCAACATGGCATTTTCTCACAAAAACAGGCTATAAGGCCATTCTTTTTGCCTCTGACGCGTTCAGCACACTTTATTAGGCTGTAAAATTAAGCATTTTTATCCACACTGGCAAGCCTTGAGGCGTTTGTGTGTGTTATTTTAAGTTAACAAGCAAGATTTGAGTGAAGTATTAAAAAGGGTGTCAAGCAAAAAGCCTTGCTCCTCATCTGTTTGATGTGAAGCAAGGCTTAAACCTTTATATCTCTTGCCACGAAGGCAATAGATGAAAATTGAAATTCAAATTAAGATTACTTCTTGAAGAAGTCCTTAACAGCCTCATTGGGAACCATACGCTCGTCAAAAACGTAAGCGCCGGTCTTGGGGCTCTTTACCATCTTAATAACCTTTGTGTATGCGCGACCATCCGTAGATCCTTCATGGAGGGTAGCGACCGCTTTCTTTGCCATAGTGTGTTATTATTTAATCTCCTTGTGAAGAGTCATCTTCTTAAGGATAGGGTTGTATTTCATAAGTTCCATGCGCTCAGGAGTATTCTTGCGGTTCTTGGTTGTCACATAGCGACTTGTTCCGGGAAGACCGCTCTCCTTCATCTCTGTACACTCCAGAATAACCTGTACTCTGTTGCCTTTTGCTTTCTTAGATGCCATCGTTATTACTCTCCTATTACTTTAATGTCCTTCCAGTCTACATAGCCATTAGACACAGCCGACTTAAGAGCAGCGTCAAGACCTACCTTATTGATGAGGCGCAGACCTGCTGCACTAATTTTGAGGCGAATCCAGCAGTCTTCTTCTACATAGAAGAATTTCTTGCTGAACAAGTTCACATCAAAGCTACGCTTTGTGCGGTGCTTTGAATGAGAAACATTGTTTCCAATCTGGGCTTTTTTACCAGTAATCTGACAAATTTTCGACATTTCTATCTAAATTTTTTGTTTTCTTTTTTGATACTTATTCCAAACAGAATGCAAAATTAGTATTTTTTTTCTTTGCAGCAAAACTTTCGCATGTCCAGATGCGTTTTTTAAGTTTTTTTTTCTTTTAAACCGCTCTAAAAGGGCAGAAATAAGAGAAAAACAAAGAAAATCAGCAGTTTAGAACAAAAAACATGCATTTTACATTATGCCATCCTCGCGCAACTTGAGCTGCCATTTCCAGGCTGAGCGAAGCACGTCCTCAAGAGGAGTCTCTGCCTTCCATCCAAGAACCTTGTTGGCCTTGTCTACATTGCCCCACACCTTCTCTATATCGCCTTCGCGACGGGGAGCATATGCCCAGTTGACCTTTACACCTGTGGCCTTCTCAAAACCTTCTACAACCTCAAGGGTAGAAACGCCCTTGCCTGTGCCGATATTGAAAATTTCAACCGGCTCGGTTTCCTGGTCAAGCACACGCGCCATGGCCTTAACATGGGCCTTGGCAAGATCTACGACATAGATATAGTCGCGAATGCATGTACCGTCGGGTGTGTTATAGTCGTTTCCAAAGATCTTGAGTTCTTTACGCACGCCTATGGCTGTCTGTGTGACGAAAGGTATGAGGTTCATGGGCACGCCGTTGGGCAACTCGCCAATGAGGGCTGAGGGATGAGCGCCGATGGGATTAAAATAGCGAAGGATGATCGACTTCACATTTGCTCCACTATGGATGTAGTCGTGAATAATCTCCTCGTTAATCTGCTTGGTGTTGCCATAAGGCGAGAGAGCCTTTTGTATGGGAGCCTCTTCTGTTACGGGGAGATTCTCTTTTGACGGCTGACCGTAAACGGTGCAGCTTGAAGAGAAGATTATTCCTTTGACGCCGTAAACTGGCATGAGTTCAAGAAGGTTGACAAGAGAAACGATATTGTTGCGATAGTAGAGCAAAGGCTTCTCTACGCTCTCTCCTACTGCCTTAGACGCAGCAAAATGAATGATGCCGTTGATACCAGGATACTTCTTGAAAACGTTCTCCGTAGCCTCCTTGTCGCGAAGGTCGACATTTTCAAAGGCAGGACGCACACCTGTTATCTTTTCTATACCATCAACCACCTCAGCCTTTGAGTTTGAGAGGTTGTCTACGATTACCACATTGTAGCCTGCTTCGATGAGCTCTACGGTGGTATGGGAACCTATGAAGCCCGTACCGCCTGTCACAAGAATTGTCTGTTTCATAATATAATATCAAGTGTTTTTTAATGTTGTCCTTAGGATTTGCTTATTTTCTTTTAGAATTGTGCCTATTGGTTTGTTATTTTTATTGTGTTTATTGACTTTAGAAGCAAACAGAGAGTGTGTATCATTTTAGTCCAAACAAGGTTTTAAGACCAAGATCCACGCCGCTGAAGCCCATAAAAGCCAATGACAACAGACCTGCCGTTACGAGCACTATGCTCACGCCCCTCATGCCCTTAGGCACGTTGACAAGCGACAACTGCTCACGAAGACCGGCAAAGACCACTAACGCCAAGGAGAAACCGACGGCTGTGGAGAAGGCGTAGACGATGCTTTGCATGAGCGTAAAGTTTTTCTGTATTACGAGAATGGCAACGCCAAGAACGGCACAGTTTGTCGTTATCAGAGGGAGGAAGATGCCCAAGGCCTGATACAGCACAGGCGACACTTTCTTCAACACGATCTCCACAATTTGCACCAACGCCGCGATAATAAGCACGAACGCGATGGTCTGAAGATACTCAAGGCCAAAAGGCATGAGAACGGTCTTCTGAACAAGATATGTCACTATGGTTGACAGCGTGAGCACAAAAGCCACAGCCATGCCCATGCCCAAGGCCGTATCTATTTTTTTTGACACGCCTAAGAACGGACAGATTCCAAGAAACTGTGACAGGACGATATTGTTGACGAATATCGCAGATATGAATATGAGTAAAAACTCCATGTCGCTTTATTTTTTTATTTTTTTGTTTGTGTTTCTTCTCGAAAGGATGTCTTATCTTGAAAAAACTATTTCATCTTGTTTACGGCTGCAATAAGATATCCGAGCGTGATAAACGCTCCAGGAGGAAGGATGAAGACGAGGGCGCCATATTGTTCAGGCACAATAGAGAGACCGAACAAGGTACCTGTACCAAGAAACTCGCGCAGCATGCCAAGAAGAGTCAAACCAAGGGTAAAGCCTAATCCCATGCCAGCGCCGTCGAACAAGCTTGCCACAACCGTGTTCTTGCAAGCAAAGGCTTCTGCACGCCCCAAGATTATACAGTTGACCACTATAAGAGGAATATAGAGACCCAACGATGCATTGACAGAAGGCATCCATGCAGCCAAAGCCATCTGTAGAACGGTAACAAAGGAAGCAATAAGCACCACAAACACAGGTATGCGGACCATGTCGGGCGTTACCTTCTTAATGACAGACACAGCTACATTGGAACAGATGAGCACAAACGTGGTGGCCAAACCCATGGACAAACCGTTCACAGCCGATGTGGTTGTGGCAAGAGTGGGACACATGCCAAGGAGCAGAACAAACGTGGGGTTCTCCTTCAACAGTCCGTTAAGCAATATCTTCAGATTTTTCATCTATATTTATATTGTATTCTTTTATTTCATTATTATAACATGCCGTTTTTTTGCTTTGCAAGACAAGTTTCTTGCACCAACAAGCCAAGCCTTTAACACAAACAAGCCGAGCCTTATTTATGATGCTTGTGTTTGGGCGATGCGCCTGTTGTTGAATCGACGGCAGGGGCATTTTCAGCACTATTCTTTCTATAAGCTTCGAACGCCCTGTTTACTGCCTTAAGAAAGGCCCTTGAGGTGATGGTTGAAGCCGTGATGGCATCCACGTCTCCACCGTCGTTTTTTACAGCAAGAGGTTTCTTCTCGCTCATCTCACGCCCGACAATACAGCCTTTCGCATCTTTCTGAAACCATTGGCCAGCCTTTTGACCCAAGCCTGGAGTCTCAGAGGTCTGCAACACCTGATAGCCAAGAATTGTGCCTTTTGTATCGAACCCGACAAGCACCTTCAAGTTGCCACCGAAGCCCATGACGCTGCTCTCTACGGCACATCCCAGCGGCGTTCCTTTGCTATCGGTTGCGTTGTGAACGATATAGGTTGAAATGTCTCCATCATGGTTTATACGCACGGTATCTGTAGACGACACCTTTAGTGAGCCGTCAGCCATGACCAAACCGATAGCGTCGGTAAGGGTCTTCTCCTCCTGCGCCTTTATAGGCCCTTGCGTCATGTTGTTCACCCACGCCAGCAAGCCACCTGCAAACACGGCAACAAGAGTAAGGGCAAGCGCCATGTTTGTGAAAGTAGATTTCAGTTTTTCCATCTTTTCAATTTTCGTTTACAGTTCTTTATTTCGTAAACCATTTATTTTTATCAACCCTTTGTCCTTAAGCCCTTCGTTCTTAAGCATTCTTTCCGAAACGTTTGGGTTTGACATAGAAGTTGATGAGTGGTGTGAAAGCGTTCATAACAAGAATTGCGAATGACATGCCTTCAGGATAAGCTCCCCAGTTGCGAATAACTATTGTCAGAAAGCCTATTGCCACACCATATATGATCTGTCCGCGAGGGGTCATGGGCGAGGTGACATAGTCGGTTGCCATAAATATTGCGCCAAGAAGCAAACCGCCGCTAAGCAACACACCAATAGGGTTCTCATAAGAGGGTGAACACAGATGCAACACACCCGAGAACACAAGCACGGTAGCGATAATGCTCACAGGAATGTGCCACGTTATGATACGTTTCCAAAGCATGTAAGCAAGACCCAAGAGCAAAGCCAGGGCACACACCTCGCCCAAAGCGCCAGCTCCATAGCCAAGGGATGTGTTGCCAAGCAACATCGTCATTTCGTCAGGAAGTTTCTCAAGCACAGAAGGATCGTTGCTCTTTATGGCCCATTTCATAAGACTTAAGGGCGTGGCGCCTGTCGTGGCATCCGTATATTTGAGAAGCTGGCCAGGCACAGGCCATGACGTCATCTGCGCGGGAAAGGACACAAGCAAGAAACAACGGCCTACAAGTGCGGGATTGAAGAGGTTGCAACCCAGTCCGCCAAACGTCATCTTGCCGACGCCAATAGCAACAAAGGCACCAATAATAATGATCCAGACAGGAAGATTGGACGGAAGATTAAAAGCCAAAAGCACACCTGTAAGAACGGCAGACAGGTCGAGAACCGACTTGCCATCGTTATGGAGAAGCCATTTGCTGATGGCCCACTCGAAAAATACGCATGAAGCCACACTTACGGCACACACTATGACTGCGCCTATACCAAAATAACAGAATGACACCAACAATGCGGGGAGAAGTGCGAACAACACACCACGCATGAGCTTGTTCACGCTATTGTCGGCATGGATGTGTGGTGAGGGAGACACTATGAGTTTTGACATAATATTTTTCTATATTAATAACTGTCGCTCTTATCCTTTTTTGCGACTTTTCATTATTCCTATTACTGTTGCCTTACCTATGCGAATGTTGTCGAGCAACGGGCGGTGTGAGGGACAGGTATATTGGCATGAGCCACACTCTATACAAGCAAATATGTCCTCATTCTCAGCACGTTCCCAATTATGAAGCGAGGAAAGTGTCGCAAGAAGATATGGCTCAAGACCCATCGGACACGCAGCAACACATTTGGCACAACGTATACAAGGCGACGGCTTCTCACGACGAGCCTCATCGTCTGACAGAACGGTAAGACAGTTTGTTCCTTTAACAACAGGGGCTTCCAAAGAAACGAGCGCCTTGCCCATCATCGGACCGCCAGAAAGAACCTTGTTATCACAAGCGGGAAGACCGCCACAGAGGTCAAGAATGTCGGCAGCACTTGTGCCCATACGAACAACAAAGTTGCCAGGCTTCTCTACCCGCTTGCCTGTAACGGTAACATATCTCTCAAAAAGTGGCTTATGCTTCATTACAGCCTCATAGACAGCAAAGGATGTTGCCACATTCTGCACAACCGCTCCCACATTGATGGGTATGGCTGGAGGCATGGGTACCTGACGGCCTGTAACAGCTTCTACGAGTTGCTTCTCACCACCCTGAGGGTAACGCATGGCCAGAGGCACGACCTTTAAGCCTTTGTGACCCGACACTTTCTGTTCCATGAGAGCTATGGCTTCGGGCTTATTGGCCTCTATGGCAATAAAACCTTTTTCCACATTCACGGCTTTCATGAGCAACTCAAGGCCAACAACAATCTCGTCTGCATGCTCAAGCATCAGTCGGTAATCGGACGTTATGTAAGGTTCACATTCTACGCCGTTCAAAATCACACATTCGGCCTTAGCTCCAGGAGGAGGCGTCAGCTTAATGAACGTTGGGAAACCTGCACCACCCATTCCCGTTACACCGGCATCTTTTACACGCTTGACAATCGTCTCGGGTGTAAGCTCGGGATGTTGGTCAAGAGTCTCTAACGTGGAAGAACGGTCAATAGCAGGAAGCCATTCATCACCTTCCACATCAATTATTATGGCTGGCTTACGATAACCGGAGGCATCGGTCACAACATCTACCTTTGACACCACGCCTGACACAGACGAGTGGACAGGGGCTGACACAAAGCCGCCAGCCTCGGCCAACAAGGTGCCTACCATAACCCTATCGCCTTTCTTAACTACAGGCTTGGCAGGAGCGCCGATGTGCTGCGACAAGGGGAACCACGCCTTCTTGGGCAATGGAGCCTCTTGGGTGGCGATATCGGCTGTGAGCTTACTGTCACACGGATGAATTCCGCCTTTACTGAATGTATGCAGTTTCATATTATTCGTTATCAGTTTTTTCTTTCTTTATTACAGGGAAGCCAACGGCCACAATGGCATGGCGCGGACATGCAGCCACACACTTACGACACAAACGACATTTGTCTTGGTCTATATAAGCCACAGCCCCTTCAACGGCTATTGCTCCAAATGGGCACTCACGAGCACACTTGCCACAACCTATGCAAGAGGTATCGCATACCTTCATCGCAGCAGCTCCCTTATCGTGGTTGCTGCACGCCACATAGACACGACGGTCTCTTACGCCCTTGTAGCGCAACTCAATTAGATGTCGAGGACAAGCTTTCACACAAGAGCCACAACCCACACAAACAGAACTATCAATGGCAGGAATGCCATTTTCGCCTATTTTGATGCCGTTGAAGCTACAGGCCGACACGCAGTCGCCACAACCTAAGCAACCATAGCCACAAGCGCCCTCACTTGTGCCACAGGTGTTCATAACGGCGCATGTGCGCAAGCCATCGTAGCTTACTGCCGATGACAGGTTGCAGCCTTGACAACGAACAACAGCCACACGAGGCTTCTGTTCTGCACCATCAACACCTAAGAGGGCAGAGCATTGTTTCATCACTTCAGCTCCTCCTACAGGACATTGGGGAATGTCTTTCTCGCCGTTATCTATAGCTTTAACCATAGCCTCTGCCAACGCTTGACAACCAGCGAAGCCACATCCGCCACAATTGGCCTTGGGCAACAGCTCATTAATCTGACCAACACGAGGATCCACTTTCACCGCAAACTTACGCGAACAGACATAAAGAACGGATGAAGCTATGAGGGCTATTATACCCAAAGCTAAAACAGAAACAATTATATAGCTCATAAATTTAAATATTCATATTATATAATGTCGCTTACCTATGGTTTTCATCTCCCATGTTGCCTATAAAGCAACAGCCTCGGGCATGAAATGGCGCGACATAAGACCTCTAAAAAAATAAAGCAAGGCGTAATAGATTATCACTATAACAATAGCAACGCACGCAACAATGTCTTCTTTTACAGAACACGCAAGACCTATTGCACAAACAGATAGCAACACAAGCAATGGGGCACCATAGCCCATGAAGACAGATGCAAGAGCCTTGCCCCTACTCTCTCTCACGATAACATTGTCGCCGGGGCATAAACTTTGACCATTTCTTACAAGAGCTGTGACCACCAACGTCTTGCCTTCTGCTGAACGGCATTTGTCTGAAATGTCACAAGAAGAGCAAGCCGACATGCAACCCACCCTCACTTTAACATACGCGCCGTCAACAGCAAGAACCGTTCCTGTTCGCGTGATTTGATTAACCATACTCATTTTGATTGCAAAAGTAACATATAATTTTGTTTCTGCAAACAAAAAGTAACACTTTTTATAACCTTCCCAAGGTTACAATATTAACTCAAGCGATGAAAGGACATCTTTTCAACCTATATGAACACATCATTTTAAACGATACAAGCAAATTATTTTATCTTACGGGCACGCGAATATAGATCAAGAAGCGAGCCACGATGCACACCCATCTTCACAAGCTTATCGAGCTCGTCAAGAGCCTCACCCTTACGCTTGAGCGTAATAAGAAGATCCACATAACTAATATGATAATCGGAATTATCAGGATCGCGTTTTATAGCCTCCTTAAAATCGTAAACGGCAAGATCGCCCATGCCACGCTCCTTCTCAATGCCGGCTCTTGCTGCATAAGCCACGGCGCTGTCAGGATGTTGCTCAACCAAAGCATTTATCTGATCAAAAGCTTCCGTAAAATGGTTGTCGCGTTGGTTTAACAAAGCCAATCCAAGCTGTGCTTGAAAATTGCCTGGTACAACCATCAATATGGCCTCATAGTCGAGACGAGCAAAATTATAGCGTTTAAGTTTTTCATTGGCAAAGGCACGATAATAGCGTGCCGCGAGATTTGACGGGTCGCGGTTTATAACATAGTCATACTCGTTCTTTGCATAGTCCCATTGTCCTAATTGCAGGTTCCATGCAGCCTTTCTCAATCGCAAGTCAATAGAGTCGGTATGATAAGCCAACAGCTCTGTGGCAGCCTTAAGGCTGTCACGGAGCTGCTTCTTATCATCCTGCGCCATTGTTCCAAGCGACAGAAAAAGGAAGAAAAAGCAGACACAACGTCGCATTGTCAACTTATTCATCCTATGATAGTTATGTATTTATGTTTATACTGTTTCTTTAATTTTAGAATGTAGCGAAAGTTTCGTACATAATAGAAAGTTCAACAATCAAAAAAACTGCATAAACGTTTATGCTTTCTTGATATAATCAACAATCCAAGCACCCACTTCCTTTGTGCCGTATGTAGCGCCTCCCTCGACCTGAATTTCAGGTGTGCGAACGTTGGCATCGAGCGAAGCATCAACAGCCTTGCGAATAAGCGCACCCTCTTCGGCCAAACCGAAATGTTCAAGCAACATGGCACCTGACAGGATTTGTGCAAGAGGATTGGCAATGTTCTTACCAGCAGCCTGAGGCCATGAACCGTGAACAGGCTCAAAGAGAGGAGTGTGCTCGCCAAGAGAGCTTGAAGGCTGTAGACCCATAGAGCCGGTAATACATGAGGTCTCGTCGGTAAGGATGTCGCCAAAGGTATTCTCTGTAACCACAACATCGAAGAAGCGAGGCTCCGTAAGCACGCGCATTGAAGCGTTGTCAATAAACATATAATCGGTTGTAACCTCAGGATATTGTGGCTCCATCTCCTTAGCAATCTGACGCCACAGACGAGAAGAAGCCAACACATTGGCCTTGTCAACAACCGTGAGGTGCTTGTTACGCTTCATAGCAAATTCGAATGCAACCTTCAGAATTCGCTCAATCTCAGGACGTGTGTAGATGTCTGTATCATAAGCTTTGTCGTTGTCTTGATACTTCTCACCAAAATACATTCCGCCCGTAAGCTCACGAATAACAACAAAGTCGGCACCTCTCAACAGTTCGTCTTTAAGAGGCGACTTATGTATAAGGCAATCGAAAGTTGCTACAGGACGAACATTGGCAAACAGTCCCAACTTTTTACGCATGGCGAGCAAGCCTTGCTCAGGACGCACCTTGGCTGTTGGATTATTGTCGAAACGAGGATCGCCAACAGCTGCGAAGAACACGGCATCGGCATCCATACAGGTCTTGAAGGTTGCTTCTGGGAAAGGATCTCCAACCTCATCAATGGCATGAGCGCCACAAATGGCCTCGTTGTAAGAAAAATCATGTCCAAATTTTTCTGCCACAGCGTTCAACACATCTACACCCTGAGCCATGATTTCCGGGCCTATACCGTCGCCTGCAAGTACTGCAATATTAAGTTTCATAATTATCTCTATTTTAAAATTTTACATTCTGTTTATTAAAGTTTCTGATTCAAGAAATCACTTCTTGTTATTCTCTCCGTTTCCATCCTCAATCATGTTGAGCATTTTAAACGTAGCCTTTATAGCCGACTCCGTTTGGTCAGCATCCAGTCCGCGCGTTCGCATAAGCTTATCTCCGTTGCGCCAAGTTATGACTGTCTGCACAAGAGCATCGGTACGTCCACCAGGAGGAATAGTTACATAATAGTTGTCGAGAGTGGGGAACGAGCGGTTAAGCTTATTCTTATATATCTTGCGCAAGGCTTTCACGAAAGCGTCATACTGACCGTCACCCGTACTGTCGTCCTCATACTCCTCACCATTTATATTGACCTTTATGCTTGCAAGCGGCTTAAGTCCGTAGCTCGTTGTGACCATATAGCTCACAAGACGCACCTTGTCTTCAGGTGCCGAATGTTTGAGCACATCGCTAACGATATATGGCAGGTCATCTTGCGTAACAAGCTCTTTCTTGTCGCCAAGCTCGGTAATGCGTTTCGTAACCTTCTTTGTTTGCTCAGGCGTGAGGTTCAGGCCAAGCTCTTCAAGGTTACGCGCGATATTGGCACGTCCGCTATTTTTTCCGAGAGCATACTCGCGCTTACGTCCGAAACGTTCTGGCACAAGGTCATTGCAATAGAGATTGTCCTTGTTGTCGCCATCAGCATGAACGCCAGCCACCTGCGTAAACACATTCTCACCCACGATCGGTTGGTTTGCCGCAATTGCAATGCCACTATAACCTTCAACCAATCGGCTTATAGAGTTAAGTTGGCTTTCATCAATGCCTGTTTTGGCGTGAAACTGATCTTTCAATATCACCTGGACGCTTGATAGAGGTGCGTTTCCACAACGTTCTCCCAAACCGTTCACGGTAACATGAAGACCCTTGGCACCACAAAGCACAGCCGCCAAAGAGTTGCTCACAGCAAGATCATAATCATTATGAGCATGAAAGTCGAAATGACACTTGGGATAACGCTTTACCATCTTACGCATATACTCCACACATTGCAAGGGGTTCATGATGCCGAGCGTGTCTGGCAGCAAGAAACGTTTTATGCGTGTGTGGCACAACACGTCCATCAGCTGATACACATACTCAACAGAATCGCGCATGCCAGAACTCCAATCCTCAAGATAGAGGTTCACATCAAGTCCTTTCTTATCCGCATATTCGAGCGAAGCGAGTATGCCTTCAAGATGCTCTTGAGGCGTTTTCTTCAGCTGTTGGGTACAATGCTTGAGTGAACCTTTGGCCAAGAGGTTGATGACACGACCGCCACAGTCGGCAATCCAATCGATCGACTCATGGCCGTCAACGAAACCGAGCACTTCTACCCTATCCAGCTTGCCCACGCTTTCTGCATAACGGCAGATCATACGCACGGCATCTTTCTCTCCTTCCGACACACGCGCCGATGCCACCTCTATGCGGTCAACATTAACCTCACCAAGGAGCTTACGGGCAATCATGAGCTTCTCATGCGGAAGAAAGCTCACGCCGCTCGTCTGTTCGCCGTCGCGTAGTGTGCAGTCCATTATTTCCACATAAGGTTGTGTGAAATGAGGGCGTGCTATCTTTTGAGTATTTTCCATTACTTGTTCTTTGCTTCCCAACTCTCTATCTTGTCTTTGTTCTCCAACAGATAGTCGATATCGTCAAGACCGTTCATGAGACAATGTTTCTTGTAGCCATTTATCTCAAAATGTTCGCTCTTGCCTGTAGCTTTGTTTGTAACCGTCTGGTTTGGCAGGTCAACCTCCACCTCTGTCTTATGATCCTTGGCAATACTCTCGAACAGCTCTTCAAGGAACGGTTCAGAAACCACTACCGGCAGAACAAAGTTGTTAAGTTCGTTGTTCTTGTGAATGTCGGCGAAGAAGCTACTTATCACCACGCGGAACCCATATCCAGCAATAGCCCATGCTGCATGCTCACGAGAGGAGCCTGAGCCGAAGTTCTTACCAGCCACAAGAATGACGCCACTATAAGAAGGGTCGTTAAGCACGAAATCTTTTTTAGGTGTTCCGTCAGCATTATAACGCCAGTCGCGGAAAAGGTTATCACCCATGCCTTCCTTGTCTGTGGCTTTAAGGAAACGTGCTGGTATAATCTGGTCTGTATCTACGTTTTCAAGCGGAAGGGGTATGCAAGTGCTTGTTATGATATTGAATTTCTGTTTCATCGTTTTTATTAATAATCGTTTTTATTAATTTTACATCAGCTCTCGTGGGTCAGTTATCTTACCTGTTATTGCAGCAGCAGCTGCAACAAACGGACTGGCAAGAATGGTTCGTGAGCCAGGACCCTGACGGCCTTCAAAGTTGCGGTTACTTGTACTTACGCTATACTTGCAAGCCGGAATTTTGTCATCGTTCATGGCCAGACATGCAGAGCAGCCCGGCTGTCGAATTGCAAAGCCTGCCTCTTCAAGCACCTTATCCAAACCTTCCTCACGAATTTGCTTGTCTACAGCCCAACTGCCAGGCACGAGCCATGCCACAACATTATCGGCTTTCTTATGTCCTTTCACGATGGAAGCAAAAGCACGGAAATCTTCAATACGGCCATTGGTACAAGCGCCGAGGAACACATAGTCGATAGAGTGGTTCAGCAACTTCTCACCAGGCTCGAAGCCCATGTAGCCAAGACTCTTTACGAACGATGCGCGTCCTGCCTCGTCAACGCTCTCAAGTGTAGGTATGTTTTCCGTTATTCCTATTCCCATGCCAGGATTAGTGCCATAGGTAATGCGAGGTTCTATGTCGGCAGCATTAAATGTAAGCTCTTTGTCAAACACGGCATCGTCGCCGCTCTTTAATGTTTTCCAATAAGCAACGGCCTTGTCCCAGTCGTCGCCCTTAGGAGCATACTCGCGACCTTTAATATATTCGAACGTTGTCTCATCAGGAGCGACAAAACCACCACGCGCACCCATCTCTATAGACAGGTTACAAAGAGTAAGACGTCCCTCCATGGACATGTCGCGAACCACGTCGCCAGCATATTCTACAAAATAGCCTGTTGCACCACTTGTGGTCAGCTGTGACATAAGGTAAAGGGCAACATCTTTTGCGCACACGCCTTTTGCCAACTTTCCGTTTATGTTGATACGCATCGATTTAGGCTTCTGCTGAAGAATGCACTCTGATGCCATGACCATCTCTACCTCTGAGGTGCCTATACCGAAAGCCACAGCTCCCACAGCACCATGTGTAGACGTGTGCGAGTCGCCACACACTATGGTCATTCCCGGCAAAGAAAGACCCTTCTCCGGACCAACCACATGAATAATGCCGTTGTCTTTAGACATCATGCCGTAATGTGTCAGTCCAAACTCTTTACAGTTGGCCTCCAACGTGTCTACCTGATGCTTTGACACAGGATCGGCAATAGGCTTGTCTTGATCGTGTGTAGGTGTGTTATGGTCTGGCATACAGATTATGTGGTCAGGGCGGAAACATTTCAGTCCGCGAGCACGCAGACCGGCAAATGCCTGAGGCGATGTGACCTCATGACAATATAACCTGTCAATATATAATTGTGTTGGGCCGTCCTCAACGACCTGTACTACATGTTTATCCCAAATCTTATCAAATAAAGTATTCATTATTATAATGTTATGTATTATTTGTTAAACGTCTTCTTTTAGCTGTCAAAACGTCGTGTTTATTTTTAAGACAATCTATCTGCCGAGCCTTTATTTCACTCTAAACTTGTTTATACAATCAATATAAGCCTCCACAGAAGCCGTCACGATATCGGTATTGGCGCCGAAGCCATAATAAACATTTCCGTCATATTCCACCTGCATGTGAACCTTACCCACATCATCGCTACCCTTAGAAATGGCTTGTATGGTAAACTCCTTGAGAACCATGTGCTTCTGTATAATCTTTTTCAGGGCGTTTATAGCAGCATCGACAGGACCGTTACCCGTTGAAGCCTCTTCAAACTTCTGTCCAGAAATGTCAAGACCGATGCTTGCCACACTCTTCACGCCCATACCTGTTGTCACTTGCAGGAAGTCGAGTTTCACGGCGTGAGCCTCAGCAGTATCAGCTCCGGCAAGAATAAGAATGTCATCGTCGTTAACCTCCTTCTTACGGTCAGCCAACTTGAGGAACTTCTGATAAAGAGCATCAAGCTTCTGCTCGTTGTCTATGTTCACGCCAAGCACATGCAGACGATATTTCAAAGCGGCACGACCCGAACGTGCAGTAAGCACAATTGAGTTGTCATCCAATCCCACATCCTTGGGGTCCATAATCTCGTAAGTCTGAACATTCTTCAACACGCCGTCTTGATGAATGCCACTCGAATGAGCGAAAGCGTTGCGACCCACGATGGCCTTATTGGCCTGAACAGGCATGTTCATGAGCGAGCTTACCATGCGACTGGTGGGGTATATTTTTGTTGTGTTGATGTTTGTATCGATTCCAAGATTCTTATGACATTTCAGAATCATCGCAATCTCTTCAAGCGAGGTGTTGCCAGCACGTTCTCCAATGCCGTTAATGGTAACCTCCACCTGACGTGCTCCGTTTATCACGCCGCTGAAGGTGTTGGCTGTGGCCATACCCAAATCGTTGTGACAATGGGTTGAAATAATGGCCTTGTCAATATTGTCTACATGTTCAACAAGATATTTAATCTTTGCACCATAATCGGCTGGCAGACAATAGCCTGTGGTATCGGGAATATTTACCACGGTTGCCCCTGCCTTGATAACCGCCTGTACGACCTGAGCAAGATACTCATTATCAGTACGACCGGCATCCTCGGCATAAAACTCTACGTCCTCGACATAGCGTTTGGCATATTTCACAGCTGCCACGGCGCGTTCAAGGATCTCTTCGCGAGTGCTGTTAAACTTATATTTGATGTGACTGTCACTTGTTCCGATACCTGTATGTATGCGCTTGTGCTTGGCATACTTCAACGAATCGGCCGCAACATCAATATCCTTCTCCACGGCACGTGTCAAGGCGCATATCGTTGGCCATGTTACAGCCTTGCTAATCTCTATGACAGAGTTGAAATCACCAGGACTGGAAATGGGAAATCCTGCCTCAATAACATCTACGCCCAACTGCTCCAGTTGTTTGGCCACCTGAATCTTCTCCACGGTGTTGAGCTGACAGCCTGGCACCTGTTCACCATCACGAAGCGTGGTGTCAAAAATAAATAATCTCTCGCTCATTGTCGTTCTATTAATGTTTGTTTTTCTATTTCCTTTATAAAATAACTCTGGTTTTCGCCATTTTTTAAATCATCGTTTTGGCGTTTATCCTTTTTAAAACAAGATATGAAAGCTATAACGAAAGAGCCTTTCACACTACACATGGGGAAGTGAGAAAGGCTCTTGCTATATAATCTGCTACGGTTATTTACATACCTCGACACTTCTGGCTCCGTTCTGAAGTCGAATTCGAATAATGATGCTTAGCAAACCGATGAGCAATATTGTATTCATATTTATTGTTTTTTTGATTATTTGATTGCAAAGGTAATAATATTATCGCAACAAACAAAAGAAATTATAACTTTTTTAGCACTATTTCTTACAAATTGCCACTTCATCATTTGTTTGAGACATTCATAAGAATACAAAAATCGCATGTATGCCTCTCGCTTTCAACACACTAATGAATGTATCAAGCCAAAAAGAAGCATACATGCGACTTACCTAAACATTTTTTTAGAAAAGCGATCCATCCGATCTTATAAAGCGATCCTGCGGGTCTTAAAAGGCGCACCATAGGGTTTAGAAAGGCATTCCATCAGGCAGAGGCGCCAGATCATCACCATAGGGATCAGGCATAGAGCCGTTCACAGCCGAAGCCCCGAACGGATCATCGTTGGCAGCAGGAGCGCCACCAAGCTTGCTACCGATAAGACCTTCTGGCGGAACATCCTCTCCTGCCCCGCTGTTCTTACGGGGCGTTGGGTCTTGGAAGCGTGTAAACTCGCCACGGAACGTGAGGAGCACATCGCCCACAGCACCCTTACGATGCTTTGCTATAATGATCTGAGCCATGCCGCGAAGGTCATTACCCTTTTCATCCTCAAAGATGTGATAATACTCAGGACGATGAACAAAGAGCACCATATCGGCATCCTGCTCGATGGCTCCCGACTCACGAAGGTCGCTAAGCTGCGGACGCTTTCCTTCAAGACCTTCACGGTTCTCAACCGTACGGTTAAGCTGCGACAGCGCAAGGATAGGGATGTCAAGCTCTTTGGCCAAACCCTTTAGCGACTGCGATATTTTTGACACCTCCTCCTGTCGGCTACCAAACTTCATGCCGTTGGCGTTCATGAGCTGAAGATAGTCGATCATCAAGATCTTTACACCTTTTTCCTTAACAAGACGGCGTGCCTTCGTTCGAAGCTCAAAGATAGAAAGACCAGGCGTGTCGTCTATATATAAAGGTGCACCCTGAAGGTTGCCTATACGTTTGTCCAGACGGTCCCACTCGTCAGGCGTGAGCTGACCGTTAAGCATTTTGTTACCCGGAATCTCACACACATTACTTATAAGGCGGTTCACCAGCTGCACATTGTTCATCTCAAGCGAGAAGAACGCTATGGGCACATGATAGTCGACAGCTATGTTCTTTGCAAGCGACAGAGCAAACGAGGTCTTACCCATGGCAGGACGTCCGGCTATGATGACAAGGTCCGAACTCTGCCATCCGCTCGTCTTCTCGTCAAGCTTCACATAACCTGTCGGAACACCCGTCAATCCGCCGTCGTTGGCAGACGCTTTCTGCAGAATCTCCACAGCCTTGGCAATCACGGGGTCCACCTGAACATAGTCTTTCTTCATGTTGCGCTGAGACAACTCGAAGAGGCTACCCTCAGCTTCCTGCATAAGTTCCTCCACGTCAACCGTATCGTCAAACGCCTTCGTCTCTATGACGCTGGCAAAAGAGATGAGCTGCCGGGCAAGAAATTTTTGTGCAAGAATGCGGGCATGATACTCTATGTTAGCCGAAGAAGCCACGTTAGAGCTTAGTTCCACAATATATGCGGCACCTCCTACCGAGTCGAGCGTTCCCTCACGCTTCAGCTCGTCTGTAACGGTCATAATGTCTACAGGATGCTCGTTTACGTTAAGCGTCTGTATGGCTGTAAAAATTTTCTGATGACGTGGTTCGTAGAAGGTCTCAGGACGTATGATCTCTGAAATTATAGAGAACGCATCTTTATCAATCATCAGGGCACCAAGAACAACGCGCTCAAAGTCGAGGGCTTGAGGTTGAAGATGTCCGTAGGTGTTGTCAATAGGTGTTGGGGCCTTATGTCGTGTATTCGTTTTGTTATCTGCCATTTTTTATTCCATTTGTCTTTATTCCCGTTTTCCACGTTTTTATTAAAATACATTTTTTAGATATGTTCTTTTATAAAAACAGATTTTCAAAAACAGAAATTAATGTCATTTCATTGCCTCTAATGCTTCATCAAGCTTTCGCACACCTTCCTCCGTGCATATTCCTCTTACATAAAGAAGGGTCAGGTTGTGCAAGATATAGCCAAGCTTAAACTCACGATACATCTGCGTGCGCATTACATATTCCATTGACGAGTCGCAGATACGCCCAAAAATATCATAGTCAACATCATCACGGAAACAGCCCTCGTTCACGCCACGCTTGAAAAACAGCTTCTGCTTCAGGCGGCGGTCCTTGTGCTTCTGCTCAAAAAAAGCAAGCACACTCGGGTAGCGATGAAGTTCCTCAAAATAAAGCGGATTGATGTTTGCCGATTGCTTGATCTGCAGATTGTAAAACTCGATAATTGTTTCTATAACATTATGTTCGTCGCTTTCAACAAACCGTGTCATGTAAGCGTCAATATCTTCCTCATACATCTTCATTCCTTCAAGAAGAAGCGTCTCCTTGTTAGAATAGATTTCATAGAGTGTACGCTTCGAGATGCCAAGCCTGCTTGCTATGTCGTCCATCTTCACGGCTCTGACACCATGCTTGCGAAACTCTTCCATGGAAGCGGCGAGAATGCGCTCACGAAGCTCTTTGCGATATGCTGTAGGACTGTTATTTTTTTGCATAATAATTTCTTTTGCTCACAAAGTTACAAAAAAAATGTAAAACCTGTGATTTTTCGAAAGTTTTTATTAATTTTGTCGTACTTTTAGCATCCCGAAAGCAACAGGAAAGCAATATCGCTCAACAAGACATCCCGCAATAACATTTTTACATCCCACAAAAAAACAACTGAAATTAAAAACTCTTTATAATAAAAGAACGCTATGGTCAAAATTACAAAAGAGGCCGCCCTGGAGTATCATAACAACGGGCGCCCTGGAAAAATTGAAGTAAAACCGACAAAACCCTACCACACGCAGACCGACCTCAGCCTGGCCTATTCGCCTGGTGTGGCCTATCCGTGTCTGGAGATTCAGGAAAATCCCGACTCTGTTTACAAGTACACAGACAAGGGCAACTTGGTAGCTGTCATCTCTAACGGCACAGCTGTGTTGGGATTGGGCGACATCGGCGCAATGAGCGGCAAGCCAGTAATGGAAGGCAAGGGTCTGTTGTTCAAGATCTACGGCGGCATCGACGTGTTCGACATCGAGGTGGCCGAGAAAGACCCCGAGAAGTTCTGCGAGGCCGTGGAGAAGATTGCGCCCACATTCGGCGGCATCAACCTTGAGGACATCAAGGCTCCCGAGTGTTTCTACATCGAGGAGCGCTTGAAGAAGAACCTCGACATACCCGTCATGCACGACGACCAGCACGGCACAGCCATCATTTCTGCTGCCGGTCTGAAGAACGCTCTTGAGGTGGCTGGCAAGAACATCGCCGATGTCAAGATTGTGGTCAATGGTGCTGGAGCAGCTGCCATTAGCTGCACCAAGCTCTATGTGGCATTGGGAGCAAAGGTAGAGAACATCGTGATGCTCGACTCGAAGGGCGTCATCACCTCCGACCGTGAGAACCTCACACCACAGAAGAAGCTCTTCGCTACCGACCGCCGCGACGTCCACACCCTCAAGGAGGCCGTTGTCGGAGCCGACGTGTTTGTAGGCCTCTCCAAGGGCAACGTTCTGTCACAAGACATGATACGCTCCATGGCCGACAGCCCCATCGTCTTCGCCCTCGCCAACCCCGTGCCTGAAATCAGCTACGAGGATGCCATGGCAAGCCGTCCCGACGTGCTCATGTCTACAGGCCGAAGCGACTATCCCAACCAGATCAACAACGTGATCGGATTCCCCTACATCTTCCGCGGAGCTCTCGACGTTCACGCCAAAGCCATTAACGAAGAGATGAAGATGGCTGCCGTCAATGCCATCGCCGATCTGGCCAAGCAGCCTGTACCCGATGTCGTGAACGATGTTTATCATGTCAACAACCTCACCTTCGGTCCTAAATATTTCATCCCGAAACCCGTCGACCCACGCCTCATAACAGAGGTGAGCGCAGCCGTGGCAAAGGCAGCCATAAAGAGCGGCGTGGCAAGAAAGACCATTACCGACTGGGATGCCTACAAGAAGAGCCTCATGGAGCTGCTCGGTCAGGAGTCGAAGCTCACACGCAAGCTCCACGACACGGCTCGTCTGCACCCGCAACGCGTAGTGTTTGCCGAGGGAGGACACCCGACCATGATGAAGGCTGCCGTCCAGGCCAAGACCGAGGGCATCTGCCAGCCCATCCTGCTCGGCAACCCCGACCGTCTGAACCGTCTGGCCCAGCGCCTGAAGCTCGACCTCTCCGACATAGAGATCATCGACATGCGTGCAGACCAGGAGCAGGGCCGTCGTGCCACATACGCCAAGCACCTCGCAAAGAAGCGTGCCCGTCAGGGCTACAACTTCGAGGAGGCTTATGACAAGATGTACGAACGCAACTATTTCGGAATGATGATGGTTGAGACAGGCGAGGCCGATGCCTTCATAACGGGTCTCTACACCAAATATTCAAACACCATCAAGGTGGCAAAAGAGGTGGTGGGCATTCGTCCAGAATACAAGACCTTCGCTACGATGCACATCCTCAACACAAAGAAGGGAACCTTCTATATCGCCGACACGCTCATAAACCGTCACCCCGACGAGAACGTGCTGATGGACGTTGCCAAGCTGTCGGCCCACACCGTACAGTTCTTTAACGAGGAGCCACACATCGCCATGATCAGCTACTCCAACTTCGGTACCGACGAGGTGGGCTCGCCAATGAAGGTTCACCTGGCTGTTGAAGAGATGCAGAAGCAGTATCCTTACCTCGCCATCGATGGTGAGATGCAGGTCAACTTCGCCCTTAACAAGGAGTTACGCGACGACAAGTATCCGTTCTCACGCCTCAAGGGTCTTGATGTCAACACACTCGTGTTCCCCAACATGAGCAGCGCCAACAGCAGCTACAAGCTGCTCCAGGCTCTTGACCCCGATGCCGAGATCATTGGCCCGATCCAGATGGGTCTGAACAAGCCTATCCACTTTACCGACTTCGAGAGCTCGGTTCGCGACATCGTCAACGTTACAGCTGTTGCCGTGATCGACGCCTACGTTGATAAGGTGAAGAAGAACGCCGACAACTAATAAAAGATAAAGGAGAAGGCAACTGCTACATACATTATATATATATGTATGTGGTTCAGTTGCCTTCTTTTTTAAAAAACATAGACCTATAAAAACTTTTATTATGATCACTTTCCCTTGCGCCAAAATTAACCTCGGTCTTAACGTCATCAACAAACGGCCCGACGGCTACCACAACATAGAGACCATTTTCTACCCCATCCCCCTTAACGACGCCTTAGAGATAAAACTCATGGACGACAGATTTCCTTCAAAACAAAACTGCGACTTGAAGGTTACGGGCAAAGGCGTCGACTGTAACGAGGAAGACAACATTGTTGTAAAAGCATACAATCTGCTGAGCAAAGATTTTGTCTTGCCACGCATACACGCTCATCTTTACAAGAACATACCGTCACAAGCCGGACTGGGTGGCGGCTCCTCCGATGCCGCTTTCATGATCAGACTGCTCGACGAGCGCTTCCGCCTGAACATCGGAAACGCGGAGATGGAACGCTACGCCGCCATGCTGGGAGCCGACTGCGCTTTCTTCATAACAGCCGAACCGTCATTTGCCACAGGCATAGGCGAGGTGCTCTCGCCTGCCGACTCGCCCCAGGGCAACCTCAACGGCTATCATCTGGTTGTGGTAAAGGACGATGTGGCTGTGTCTACAAAAGAGGCTTACGCCCAGATCACGCCAGCCAAGCCTCAAGTGTGTTGCAAAGACATCGTGAAGATGCCTATCGACAAATGGAAGGACCTTCTCACCAACGACTTTGAGGAACCTGCCTTCAAAGCCCATCCTGTGCTTGCCGAGATCAAGCAGAAGCTCTACGCCTTGGGAGCAGCCTATGCCCAGATGAGCGGAAGCGGAAGCGCCATGTTCGGCATTTTCAAGAACAAGCCCGTCATACCTGAAGGCACATTCGGAAAGGCTGATGTTTATGTCATGCAGCTTTAAAAAACAGAAAAAACAATGGACAACAAAAACGAACTGTTTCCTCTCGTCAATGAAGACGGACAGGTTCTTGGAAGCATCACAAGAGGCAAAGCCCACGACGGCAGCAAGCTATTGCACCCCGTTGTGCATCTGCATCTCTTCAACTCTCATGGCCAGCTTTACCTGCAAAAGCGTCCCGAATGGAAGGACATTCAGCCAGGCAAATGGGATACTGCCTGTGGCGGACACATCGACTATGGCGAAACCGTAGAGGCAGCCCTTTCACGCGAGGTGCGCGAGGAGCTTGGCGTAACATCGTTCAAGCCTCTGTTTATAAAGAAATATGTGTTCGAGAGTGCCCGCGAACGTGAGCTTGTTCATGTTCACGCCACCACCTACGACGGCCCTGTCGCACCATCAAAAAACGAGCTCGACGGCGGACGCTTCTGGTCACGCGAGGAGATTGCAGCAAACATCGAAAAGAACGTTTTCACGCCCAACTTTGAGAGCGAATACACGAAAGTGGTGCTTCCATGGCTTGAAGCCACCTGTAAAGATACAACATTTTAAGCAATATGGACATAAAGAAAATAATAAACCCATGGATAGGAATGGAGGGCTACAACTGCATTGGCTGCTCCCCTGACAACCCGTTCGGCCTGCACCTCTGCTTCTACGAGGATGGCGACGACATCGTTACAACATGGAAGCCATCGCCTCTCTATCAAGGATGGCTCAACACGCTTCATGGCGGCATACAGGCCCTGCTGCTGGACGAGGTGTGCGGATGGGTTGTAACACGCAAGTTGCAGACGGCTGGCGTGACGTCAAAGATGGAGACACGCTACAAACGCCCCGTCTCGACAAACGACACGGAGCTTACCGTGAGAGCACACATAAGAGAGCAAAGGCGCAACATCGTCATCATAGATGCCACCCTATCCAGCTCTAACGGCGTTGTGTGTACAGAAGCCACCTGCACCTATTTTGCGTTACCACGCGAGAAGGCAGAGAAAGAAATGCACTTTGTGGCTTGCAAAACAGAAGGAGAAGAGTGAGTGGTTACCAATGAGAGATAACCAAATAACCAAACAAACAAACAAGCAAACAAGCAAACAAGCAAGCAATAAATAGAAAAAGTGTTCGCTAAAACAAACCTTAGCGAACACTTTTTTTTATCTTTTATTTCAAAGCCTCTTAATCTTCCATCAACTTGCGGTAGCGGCCCTTCTTTATGTCCTCATTACCAAGGCGTCGTGCCTTGTTAATCTCATAATCAGAGTAGCTACCCTCGAAGAAGAACACCTCGCCATTGCCCTCAAAGGCAAGGATGTGCGTACAGATACGGTCAAGGAACCAACGGTCGTGGCTGATCACAACAGCACAGCCGGCAAAGCCCTCAAGACCCTCCTCCAAAGCACGCAGGGTGTTGACATCGATGTCGTTGGTCGGCTCGTCGAGCAACAGCACGTTGCCCTCCTGCTTCAGAGCAAGAGCCAGCTGCAAGCGGTTACGCTCACCACCCGACAGGGTGCCACAGAGCTTGCTCTGGTCCGTGCCGGCAAAGTTGAAGCGTGAGATGTAGGCACGGGCGTTGACATCGCGTCCACCCATGCGTATGGTCTCGTTGCCCTGGCTTACCGTTTCATAAACCGACTTCTCGGGATCAATATCCTTATGCTGCTGATCCACATAGGCCAGCTTCACGGTCTCGCCCACCTCAAAGGTTCCGCCATCGGCCTGTTCCAAGCCCATGATCATGCGGAAGAGCGTGGTCTTGCCTGCGCCGTTAGGACCGATCACGCCCACAATGCCGTTAGGCGGCAACATGAAGTTGAGGTCGTTGAAGAGCACCTTCTCGCCAAAAGCCTTCTTCACATGCTGAGCCTCGATGACCTTGTTGCCGAGGCGCGGACCGTTAGGAATGAAGATCTCAAGCTTCTCCTCGCGCTCCTTCTGCTCCTGTCCGAGCATCTGCTCATAAGCGTTAAGACGGGCCTTACCCTTAGCCTGACGGGCCTTGGGAGCCATGTGTGCCCATTCGAGCTCTCGCTCCAACGCCTTACGACGTTTCGAGGCCTGCTTCTCCTCCTGCATCATGCGCTTGGTCTTCTGGTCAAGCCATGACGAGTAGTTGCCGTGCCATGGAATGCCCTCACCGCGGTCGAGCTCAAGGATCCACTCGCTCACATCGTCAAGGAAGTAGCGGTCGTGGGTCACGGCAATAACCGTTCCCTCATACTGCTGCAAGTGCTGCTCCAACCAGTCTATGCTCTCTGCATCAAGGTGGTTCGTAGGCTCGTCAAGCAGGAGCACATCAGGCTTCTGAAGGAGCAAACGGCAGAGGGCCACACGTCGGCGCTCACCTCCCGAGAGGTTCGTCACAGGCCAGTCGCCCGGTGGACAACGCAGGGCAGCCATGGCGCGGTCAAGCTTCGAGTCCATGTTCCAGGCATCGGTAGCGTCAATGATGTCCTGCACCTCAGCCTGACGTTGCATGAGCTTGTCCATCTTGTCGGCATCGCTATAATACTCCTCCAAGCCAAACTTGAGGTTTATATCCTCATATTCCTTTAGAGCATCATAAGCCTTCTGCACACCCTCCATCACGTTCTCCTTCACCGTCTTGTTCTCGTCAAGAGGCGGATCCTGGGGCAGATAGCCCACGGTATAGCCTGGGCTCCAAACCACCTCACCTTGTGTGGGTTGCTCTAAGCCAGCAATAATTTTCATCAAGGTCGACTTACCTGCTCCGTTCAGACCTATAATGCCAATCTTAGCACCATAGAAGAACGAGAGATAGATGTCCTTCAATATCTGCTTTCGGTTTTGGGGAATGATCTTCGACACTCCCACCATCGAGAAGATAATTTTCTTGTCGTCTACTGTTGCCATTTTTTAAAAATTGGTGTTGTTAATAGTTTAGGCAGTAAAATTACAAAAAAAATCTGACATTTTCGCCCCTTTTCTCAAATAAACACAAAAAACATTATCTTAACATTTTCATTTTTTCTACATTCCGTTTTTTTACTTTTCATCATTTTTCGGGTCTAAACAAACCAGCAACTGGGTAAACCGACAGCACGTCATCGGAGCGGGCTAAACACAACATTTCAAGCAAGCCAAAACGTCACTTATGGAGCGTAAAAACGTCATAAAAGGAGCATAAGCAAGCCCTGAAAGGAGCGTAAAGGCAAGCACGCCTCTTTTAACGGGTCTTTATCTTGACATTATCTGTTAGCGTCAGCATCAGGTTCTGCTGCAATGTCGCTTTCTTCTCCCGGCAGCACATACCGTCTTAACTTGTGGTCTTCGACAAAGATGTGGTTGATGGTGAAGACGAGCGACTGAAGGGTTGCCTCCCTTACCTTTGGCTTCAGTTGACATTCCCATACCGTGATACAATGCCACCCCATGCTGGCAAGGCGTTTCTGCTCCTCCTTGTCCCTGCTTCTGTTGCGTTCAATCTTCGCTTGCCAGAAGGCAGTCCTGCTCTTTGGCATGACAAAAAGTTTGCAGCCTTCATGGCCGTGCCAAAAACAGCCGTTGACGAAGATGACCGTGCGATACTTGCGCATCACGATGTCCGGATGTCCCGGCAGCCGCGGGTGGTTCACCCTATACCGGAACCCGTGCGCAAACAGATAGCGGCGCACCACCATTTCGGGTTTGGTTGCCTTGCTGTGTATGGATGCCATGCAGCGGCTTCGCTGCTCCTTTGTCATCTTGTCCATTGTTCTGCTTTCGATTAATGTTGCGCATTTCATAAAAATGCGCCGAGGACAAAGTTACGGATATTTTCTGTAAAGAGATTTACTTTTAGAAGGAAAAAAGCTTTGTCATTTGATTTTTTATAGCGCCAACTTGCTTGAAACCGCTTCCAAACAAGATTTCGTTGCAACTGTTAAGATGTACAGATGTGAGCAGTTGCAGCATCAAAATGTGTTGAAACGATGAGATTGAGCGTGGTTTGAGGATGCATAAGGGCAAGAAATGCACAATTATGAGCTTTTATACAATGCTTAAAAATGGATGAAGCGTTTGTCGCCAACGCTGCAACTCGCTAGGTATAAGCCTTTTAGAGGGAAGCAACAGACAGTAAAAGCGTTTCAGTTTCAGTTGTTTCAGTTGATTTTTAAGGAGTACAGCATTCTACTCTCTTTATGTAATATATTGATTATTAATTAGTTATAAATAATATAAAGAGGATATGAAACATAACTGACCCTTAAAAAACGAACTGAAACTGAAACAACTGAAACGCTTTGACAAACCAAGATGTTTCATTATCACCTCTCAAGCAAGCGTCGCATGCCATGAAGAGGCTTGGATGCTTCCAAAAATAAGACAGAATGTGTAGATAAAAAGGATAGAATTTGTAGAAAAAGAGGGTTGAAAACATGTAAAAGGGGTTAGAAAGCACGCAAAAGGGGTTAGAAGATATAAAATGTGCTCCATTTAGATGTGTTGCATGTTCAGCAAAATATAATGGAACAAAGGGCTTTTGCATGGTTTTTGACCGTTACAAGAGCAAAATAGAGGGAAAAAGGTGGGAAAAAACCTGTGTTTTGCAGCTTTACAAGGGTGTTTTTTGATGTTTTGTCCTTTCTCATTCGCTGCCTCAAACCCGTAAAGCGTTGATAATGAGCCTTTTAGAAAGAAGCAAGCAACCCGTCGGTTCCAATTCCAGTTATTCCAATTATTTTTTTTGTATTTCCATTATCTTATATTTATATATATATTATATATATAATATATTAATAATCAATAAGTTATAAAGCTCTTAAAAAGAGGGTTCGCATTTGAAATGCCATTTTTTTAATTGGAATAACTGGAATTGGAACCACTGGATGGAATAACTGGAATTGGAATAACTGGAATTGGAATAACTGGAATTGGAACAGGAACATCTGAAACAGAAAGGTGTCTTATCGTTAAGCCAAAAGAGCAGAACCGAGCTTGCTCAGAATCTGCCATCGCGAGAAAAGGTGCTATAAAACAGAACGACAGGTAACATTAAAAAAAACGTCAGGTTTGTCACCTGACGTTCTGTTTCAAGATTGATGAATAGAAGCCCAATGGTTCTTCACTCAAAGGCCAGTTTGTCAAGACGTGTACGCAGCTGCTCAGCTTCCGATTGTCTGATGCTTAAGGTTATCTGACATGTGTTGTCGAAGTTTTGCGACACGATTCGTGGCTTCATCTCCTTCACAATGCGCATGACGTCGTTCATCATGACGTAAGGAAAGTTGAACACCACCTCTTCCTCCACCTGGCAGGTTACGGTCTCGGCATGGTCTATAGCGTCGGCAGCAGCCGTTTTATAGGCCACGAGCAAGCCGCTGGTGCCGAGCTTCACTCCGCCAAAATAGCGCACCACGATGATGAGAATGTTGGTAAGCTCGTTCTTCACGATCTGTCCGAGAATGGGTTTGCCTGCCGTGCTGCTGGGCTCGCCGTCATCGTTGGTTCGGAAGAGGCTGCTGTCGGCTCCGAGCATGAAGGCATAGCACACATGCCTGGCGTCGTAGAAGCGCTTGCGATAGGTCTGCACGATGTCTTTAACCTGTTCTTCGGTTTCCACATGATGAGCGAAGGCGTAAAACTTGCTGCGCTTCTCGCTATAGAAGCCTTCAGCTGGGGTTGATGTTATGGTCTTGTATTCGTCAATAATTTCCATTTATCAAACATTAAAAAAACTGATTTGTAGCAGGAGCGTGATGAGGCCCTAAGACAGCTTGTGGATAACCAGTCCGGAGCGCAGCTTAGGCTCAAACCATGTTGCCTTGGGCGGCATGATCTTTCCGCTGTCAGCAATGTCCATGATCTGCTTCATGGTCACAGGATAGAGAGCCAGGGCAGCCCTCATCTCGCCGCTGTCGACACGTTGCTTGAGCTCAGAGAGGCCTCTGAGACCGCCCACAAAGTCGATGCGCTTGCTTGAGCGCAGGTCGCCGATGTTGAGGATCTGGTCAAGAATGAGACGGCTTGAGATGTCTACATCGAGCACGCCTATGGGGTCCTTGTCGTCGTAGGTGCCAGGCTTGGCGTCGAGGCTGTACCAATGGCCGTCGAGATAGAGCGAGAAGTTGTGAAGGCGTGACGGGCGGTAGATGTCGGTTCCCTTGTCTTCCACCACAAAATGTTCGGATAGCTTGTCAAGAAACTGCTCCGAGGTCAAGCCGTTAAGGTCTTTCACCACGCGGTTATAGTCGAGCACGGTGAGCTGGGAAGCCTGGAAGCAAACGGCCATGAAATAGTTATATTCCTCCTGTCCCGTGTGGTTTGGATCGGCCTTTGCCTTCTCCGCTCCCACGAGAGCTGCGGCAGCGCTGCGATGGTGGCCGTCGGCGATGTAGAGGGCAGGCATCTGCGCAAACTGTCGGGTTATGAGGTCTATGTCGTCTTTCTTGTCAACGACCCACAGCTGGTGGCGGAAGTGGTCGATGGGGGCCACAAAATCGTATGTAGCTTTGGTTGCAGCATAACGGGTTATCAGGCTGTCCAGCACGTCGTTATCGGGATAGGCAAGAAACACGGGCTCTATGTTGGCGTCACACACGCGCACATGCTTCATGCGGTCCTCTTCCTTGTCCTTGCGTGTGAGCTCATGCTTCTTGATCACGCCGTTAAGATAGTCGTTCACATAAGCTCCTACCACAAGCCCATACTGCGTCTTGCCGTTCATGGTCTGCGCGTAGATGTAGTAGTGGTCCTCCTCGTCTTGCTTGAGCCATCCACGCTCTTGGAACAACTTAAAGTTGGCTGTGGCCTGTTCATAGACCTTCTGCTCATACTCGCTTGTGCCGGGCTCAAAATCGATCTCGGGCTTTGTTATGTGGTACAGGCTCTTCTCGTTGTCGCCAGCCTCTGCCCTGGCCTCTTCGCTGTCGAGCACGTCGTAGGGACGACATTCTATCTCTTCCACCAGCTCTTGTGGCGGTCTTATTCCGCGGAATGGTTTAATTGTTGCCATGATTTATCTTCTTTTAGTTATCGGTTATTTGTTGTTTTAGCTCTAAAGCTATTGTCTGTTCGCTCGGCTTTGCCGTTTGCAGCAACAACTTCAGAACCTGCAAAAGTTCAATATAAGCAGGTCGTTAAAACAAAAGCAAGGCAATGGCTAACAGACTCTCTACCCACGAAGAAGAAAAGCCGGTTGGCAATTGCCTTGATTGTTTGTGCTAAGAAACAGCTCCCCACGCTAAAGAGAGAGAGCGTTTCTTGCTTTATTGCTTGTTTTTTTACTTTTTTTGCTTATTTGTTGACCTGATATTTTGTGCAGCCACTCTCAAAGAAGGCGTTGATCTGCTTTGCAGCAGCTATGCCGGCGTTGGTGTTGGCCTCGGCTGTCTGTGCGCCCATCTTCTTGGGAGTGGAGAAATAGCGTCCCTCAAACTGTGCAAACTCGGCATCGGCATCGGGCTTGATGTCGGTAACGAAGCGCAGGTCGGCACGCTCGGCCATGAGCTTTATGAGCTCGGGCTCGTTGATGACCTCCTTACGCGCCGTGTTGATGAGTATGCCGCCCTTCTCAAGCTTGTTGACAAGGGCATAGTTGATGCTCTGCTTGGTCTCGGGTGTGGCAGGGATGTGGAGCGACACGATGTCACACTTCTCAAACAGCTCCTCCTGCGAGTTGACAGCATGAACGCCAGCCTCCTCTATGGCAGCCTTGGGGCAGAAGGCATCGTAGGCATAGACCTCCATGCCGAAGCCTTTGGCTATGCGTGCCACGTTGCGGCCCACGTTGCCGAAGGCGAGGATGCCGAGGCGCTTGCCCTTGAGCTCTGTGCCTGCCTTGCCGTTATAGAAGTTGCGCACGGTGAAGACGAGCAGGCCAAACACCAGCTCTGCCACGGCGTTAGAGTTCTGGCCGGGAGTGTTCTCCACAACCACACCCTTCTGCTTGGCATAGGCCGTGTCGATGCTGTCGTAGCCAGCACCTGCACGCACCACGATCTTAAGCTGCTTGGCAGCATCAAGCACCTCGGGTGTGACCTTGTCTGAGCGCACGATCATGGCGTCAGCATCGGCTACGGCAGCCTTAAGGTCTGCCACATCTGTATATTTCTCCAAGAGCACGAGCTTGTGGCCTGCTCCTTCTATTTCTTTCTTTATGCCTTCTACTGCTTCTGCAGCAAACGGCTTTTCTGTCGCTACAAGAATGTTCATTTTTGAATTTTGATTTTTGAATTTTGAATTTTGAATTGTTGCGCCTGATGGCGCAATTATGAGTTTTGAATTTTGATTTTTGAATTTTGAATTATCGGCTTTCAGCCGATTTTGATTTTTTGAAATTTGCGCTCGGCTCGTAGAGACGCTTGCCTAAGCAAGAATTATTGCGCAAGAGCAATTTTTATTTTACACTCGGCTCGTAGAGACACAGGCCTAAGCAAGAATTATTGCGGCTTTGCCTCAATTATGGATTAATCAATTCTTTATTTGGAAAATCAAAAATTGATAATTCATAAATTGATAATTCAAAATTGATAATTCAAAATTGATAATTCAAAATTGATAATCCAAAAATTGATAATTCAAAAATCGATAATTCAAAATCGGCTGAAAGCCGATAATTCAAAAATCAAAACTCAAAACTCAAAATTCTCAATGCTTTGCTTCAAACTCTTTCATGCAGTCAACCAACGCCTGCACGCCCTCAAGCGGCTGAGCGTTGTAGCAGCTGGCACGGAAGCCGCCAACAGAGCGGTGGCCCTTGATGCCGACCATACCCTTGGATGTGGCAAACTCGAAGAAAGGCTTCTCAAGCTCAGCATACTCGTCGTTCATGACGAAGCAGATGTTCATGACAGAACGGTCTTCCTCCTTAACGGTTCCGCGGAACAGCTTGTTGCGGTCGATCTCGCCGTAGAGCAGCTCTGCACGCTCCTTTGCAAGCTTGTCCATGGCTTCAACGCCACCCTTGGCCTTCAGCCAACGCAGGGTCTCAAGAGCCGAGTAGATGGGCACCACGGGAGGAGTGTTGAACATAGAACCCTTCTCCACATGTGTGCGATAGTCAAGCATGGTAGGAATCTGGCGAGGAGCCTTGCCCAAAGCGTCGTTCTTCACGATAGCGAGGGTCACACCGGCCATGGCGAGGTTCTTCTGGGCACCAGCATAGATGCAGTCGTATTTTGACACGTCCACAGGGCGGCTGAAGATGTCGGACGACATGTCGGCAATAAGACGCACAGGTACGTCAAGATCTTTGCGGATCTCAGTACCATAGATCGTGTTGTTGGTTGTGATGTGCAGATAGTCGGCATCGGCAGGAACGTCCCATCCCTTAGGAATGAACGTGTAGTTGGCATCGGCAGACGAAGCCACCTCAACCACATCGCCAAAGAGCTTTGCCTCCTTCATGGCCTTCTTTGCCCATGTGCCTGTGTTGAGATATGCGGCCTTCTTTATAAGGAAGTTGAAAGGCACCATACAGAACTCCAACGAGGCTCCACCTCCAAGAAACAGCACGGAGTAGCCCTCAGGAATGTTGAGGATCTCCTTGATGAGCGACTCTGCTTCGTCGACAACAGGCTGGAAATCTTTGGAACGATGACTGATCTCAGCGAGTGACAGTCCGGTACCATTGAAATCTAAAATCTGTTTCGCAGTATTCTCAATCACCTCTCTTGGAAGGATTGACGGACCTGCATTAAAGTTGTACTTTTTCATCTGTATGTATTTTTTTGATTAATACTCTATTTCTATTTTCAGTTTTTATACGTTGTTTCAGTTACGGTAAAATATGTCGTAGGACATGTTTTCTACTTTTCGTAAGATTGTAGATGCGAAATTACACCTTTTATTTGAAACACACAAATAAAAAGACAATAATTTACTATCTAAGGAAAAATAATTACATTTTGACATTTTCAAAGAAAACGTTTTCACATGTTTTTGGTGGTGTTTCCGTGCCTTACACCTTATTTTATAAGACGATGAGTTCTTGCTTTGGCAAGCAATTTCTAAGAATTAAAATTTCTCTTCGTGTTTGCTTTTCATCATTCTTTGTTGTATCTTTGCATAAGATAAGCTGCACCTCGGCATAATATTCAAGCAAGCTTGATATTCTGCTCTCGGTTTGCATTATCTTTGCATAACTTTGCGCAACATGCGAACAAAAACGAGAACAAGATGGAAGAAAAAGACATAAAAAAACAAGCGAGCGAAGAGATGGTCATAAAGCCTATAGCCCACTTCCACTCGCCTCTAAAGACCAAGTTTGGCGTGCCCAAGCAGAGCGGACTGGCATCGTCCCTAAAGGGGTTCATAACGTTCACAAAAGAGTGGCGCGACCCCGAAGCGCTTCGTGGCATCGACGGTTTCAGCTACCTGTGGCTCATATGGAGCTTCTCTGCCAACCCCCACAAAGCCACGGGCACAACCGTGCGTCCTCCTGTGCTTGGCGGCAACAAGCGCATGGGCATCTGGGCCACACGCTCTCCTTTCCGTCCCAACAACCTGGGGCTGTCGTCGGTAAAGATCGAGAGTATAGACCTTGAGGCTGCGACAGGCCCTGTAATCCGTGTGAGCGGCGCCGACCTCATGGACGGCACCCCCATTTACGACATCAAGCCTTATGTGCCTTATGCCGACGCTCACCCTGAGGCCGAGAGCGGTTTCACAGGCGCTGAGAAGATCAAGCGGCTAAAGGTTGTCATGCCGCAGGAGCGGCGCAACGAGCTTGGTGCAGACCTGAGCGAGGCGCTTGAAGAGGTGCTGGCGCTTGACCCGAGACCACAATATCATAATGACAGCAACCGCGTATATGGTCTCAAGTTTGAGCGCCACGACGTGAAGTTTATGGTTAAAGGAGATGAGATAATTGTTTTGTAAACAACAGCTTACAAAAAAAATAAAGACAAGAAGATTAACCTTGTCCTGCAATTGCTGGTCGCAAGGCTAATCTACTTGTCCGCTCGGCTTGCCGCTTGCCTAAGCAAGAACTATCCAACTAATTTTTGAAGCTATGTACAGGAGCCGGTATTCGGCCCACACGGTTCACAAAAGCTTCGCAAGAGAAGCGGTTTACAGGCATGATGGGAGCATGGCCAAGAAGGCCTCCAAAATCGACATTATCGCCAACCTTCATGCCGACAGCAGGAATCACGCGCACGGCTGTGGTCTTCTGGTTGATCATGCCGATGGCAGCCTCGTCGGCAATAATGCCCGAGATGGTGGTGGCAGGCGTGTCGCCGGGGATGGCGATCATGTCAAGGCCCACGGAGCACACACAGGTCATGGCTTCAAGCTTCTCTATGGTCAGAGCGCCAGCCTCTACAGCATCAATCATGCCCTGATCCTCGCTCACGGGGATGAACGCGCCACTCAGTCCGCCGACATAAGACGAGGCCATGATGCCGCCCTTCTTTACCTGGTCGTTGAGCAAGGCAAGAGCAGCTGTTGTGCCTGGAGCGCCGGGGTGCTCAAGACCGATCTCCTTCAAGATGTCGGCCACGCTGTCGCCTACGGCAGGTGTGGGAGCCAGCGAGAGGTCTATGATGCCAAACGGTATGCCCAGACGGTTTGACGCCTCCTTAGCCACGAGCTGTCCGACACGGGTGATCTTAAACGCCGTGCGCTTGATGGTTTCGCAGAGCACCTCGAAGCTCTCGCCACGAACGCTCTCAAGAGCATATTTCACCACGCCAGGACCGCTCACGCCAACGCTTATAACAGCATCGGCCTCGCTCACGCCGTGGAAAGCGCCGGCCATGAACGGATTGTCGTCGGGAGCGTTACACAGCACCACCAGCTTGGCACAGCCTATAGATGCACGTTCCTTGGTAGCTTCAGCCGTCTGCTTCACGATCTCACCCATGAGCTTCACGGCGTCCATGTTGATGCCCGTCTTCGTTGAGCCCACGTTGATGGAGCTGCAAATGAAATCTGTCTCAGCCAAAGCCTTAGGAATGGAGCGTATGAGGAGCTCATCGCTCTTGCTCATGCCCTTCGACACCACGGCCGAGTAGCCGCCGAGAAAGTTCACGCCCACGGTCTTGGCAGCACGGTCGAGCGCCTTTGCCACCTTCACATAGTCGTCGGGGGTTTTGCAAGCAGAACCTCCCACCAGCGAGATGGGGGTTATGGCTATGCGCTTGTTGACGATGGGAATGCCAAACTCGCGCGAGATGTCTTCTCCCGTCTTCACCAGGTCTTTGGCCAGACGGCAGATCTTGTCATAGATGTTTTGACAGAGAACGTCGAGGTTGGAGTCGGCACAATCGAGCAGGTTTATGCCCATGGTTATTGTGCGCACGTCCAGGTTTTCCTTCTCTATCATTTTGTTGGTTTCGAAAACCTCGTATATGTTAATCATAATGATTCTGTCTGATTATGTAAAATGGAAGGTCCTTAAAGTTAGATGCGATGCATCATGTCAAAAATCTCCTCGCGTTGACATTTCACCTGCACGCCAATCTCCTTGCCGATCTGCTCCAGCTCATTGGCCACAACCTCAAACGGCTTCTCCATCTTTGTCATGTCAACGATCATCATCATGTTGAAAAAGTCTTGAACGATGGTCTGAGAGATGTCCAGAATGTTGACATGGCTTTCAGCGAGGTAAGCACACACTTTTGCAATGATACCAACAGTATCCTTGCCTACTACTGTAATAATGGTTTTATTCATATATGCTAACAATATAATAATTTTCTGTTTTTGCCCTATCGGCCAAACAAATGCTTGTGTTGGCGCGCTTGCTCAAGTGGTCATAGACCTTAACACCTTATTAATATATGGTATGAGAACCGTGTGAGAGCTCCTTGTTTTTTAATAAAATGTGAAGACGGCAAGCTAAAGAGTCGCCAAAAACAGCCGATTTGTCTGTTTTTATTGTGCAAAAGTAGCTTAATATTCACAATTAACAAAACAAAAAGCAAAAAATCTTACAAGAAGAGACTACATAAAGAAAAAAAATCAAAAAACATTGCGTAAGAAAAAAAATAATATATACCTTTGTATAATCTAAAAAAATCGCGTGAGCTACATGAGACAACTAAAAATAAGCAAATCGTTTACCAACCGCGAGAGCGACGCTCTCGACAAGTACCTACAAGACATCGGGCATGAGGAACTTCTTTCGCTCGATGAAGAGGTTGAATTGGCCCAACGCATAAAGGAGGGCGACAACAAAGCGCTTGAAAAGCTCACACGCGCAAACCTGAGGTTTGTTGTGTCGGTTGCCAAACAGTATCAGAACCAAGGGCTCAGCTTGCCAGACCTCATCAACGAGGGCAACATAGGATTGATCAAAGCAGCGAAGAAGTTTGACGAAACACGCGGCTTCAAGTTCATATCCTACGCCGTGTGGTGGATAAGACAAAGCATCATGCAAGCCATTGCTGAGCAAGGACGACCCGTGCGCCTGCCGCTCAACCAGGTGGGGTCGGTAAACAAGATAAACAAGGCGCTGAGCAAGTTTGAACAAGAGCACGAACGACGCCCGAGCATCGACGAGATAGCATCGAGCACAGACCTGCCACAGGAAAAGGTGGAGGAAGCGATAAAGGCCAACACGCGTCAGGTGTCGATGGACGCGCCGTTTAAAGAGGGCGAAGAGAACAGCCTGATAGACGTGCTTTCAAGCGACGAGACCCCTTCAACCGATGCCGAGCTGCTCAAGCAGTCGCTTCGCGAGGAGATGTCGATGGCGCTGAACGTGCTCAACGAGCGCGAACGCAATGTCATCATGGCATTCTACGGCATAGGCCAACCCGAGATGTCGATGGACGAAATAGGCAAACGCTATGGGCTCACACGCGAGCGTGTAAGACAGATCAGAGAGAGGGCGTTGCGCCGTCTGCGTCAGAACACGCACAACAAGCTGTTAAAATCGTATCTCGGCAAGTAAGGAAAATAAGATTATTTATATAACAACTTTAAAAGCACATGATTTTAAAAAAATTACTCCTTGTCCTTGTTGCCTTCCTCATGGTTGGAAGCGTGGCCAAGGCAGCAGATAAGACAAAGCAGGTTTATGTATATGGCATGGCCATCTCGTTTAACGACTCTACCGTTTATATGACAGACATACAGACGCTCGATTCGGCTGCCGTGAGAAGCAAGACGGGATTCCTCTACGGACGCGACAACTACTCTTATCAGCTGCGCGACTACTTGAAGAGCAAGGGGTTTCAAACACCCACTTGCGAGACAACCTTCTCGGTTAAAAAGAAAGACATCGAGAAAAAGTTTATTGCCGCAAAGAAACGTTACGGCAACGGCAAATACACGCTCAAACACATCACACCAAACGAGTTCCAATATACGGTCATAACGCTCGATGTGGACGAAGAAAAGCCCATGACAAAGGAGGAGCGCAAGGCCATGAAGGTTCAGGCCAAGGAAGCGAAAGCCAAGGCTAAAGCCGAAGCTAAAGCAAAAGCCGAGGAGCGCAAGGCCCTGAAAAAAGAGCTGAAAGACAAGAAGAAGGGCCCGAAGCCTGAGGAACAAAGACCTGAATAAGGAAAAAAAAACTAAGGAAACGAAGAAAACAGAAAAAAAATATGACCATGCACTCAGAGAAATCATACAATTACTCAATTGCAGATTTCAACATTGGCATATCGTTCAGCAAAGATGGAATCAACGACAAAAACTTGATTCCATCTTTTCGCGTTTTTGAACAAGACGCCCCAAACGGCGACCTGCTCTTCTCCCTTCATGTCGATGACAGCCTAAAACCAATAGCCAAGGAACGACGGGAGAGAATTCGCGAGTTTGACACAGGCAACGGCAAAACCGTCGTTGACAGAATTGACGACGGAGGCTACCAATATATCATTAAAGATATCATGGGACGCAGCTGCTGCTTGCTACAGGCCGACAAGGAGTTTAAACATTGCTTTTGTGCGCTCAACGGCAACTATAACATGCGCAGCTTCGGACTGAACAACGCGCTCATGCTTATCTTTGCCTTTAACGGATGCCGCCGACAGACCTTGCTTATACACGCCTCGCTCGTGAGACACAACGGCAAGGGCTACGCTTTTATCGCGAAAAGCGGAACGGGCAAGAGCACGCAGGTGAGCATGTGGTTGAGACATATACCCCATTGCGACTTGATGAACGACGACAACCCCATTGTGCGAATGATAGACGGCAAGGCGTTCATTTATGGCAGCCCGTGGAGCGGCAAAACACCTTGTTACCGTAACGTGAAGGCTCCGCTTGGCGCCATTACGCGAATAAACCGCGCCACAACAAACAGGGTGGAACAGCTGAAACCTGTAGAGGCGTTTGCGTCGGTTCTGCCTTCGTGCTCATCGATGAAATGGGACGAGGACATTTTCAACGCCATCTGCAACACGGTAACAAAAATAATAGAGACAACGGGCATTTATGTGCTCCATTGTCTGCCAAACAGAGAGGCTGCCGAGGTGTGTGCTGCCGCCATCGTGCCAGGCTTCAAGCTTGAGCCAAACGCCAACAAGCCTTACACAAAGCCCGAAACGACGGAGCAGGAGCCAGGGTCGTTTCCTGTGTTATGTGCCGAGGTGAAGGAGGTTCTGTTTCAGAACGCACAGTTCTTGCCCGAGGTTGTGAAACTGCTCGACGAGGGCCACACCGTGACGCTAAGGCTGAAAGGCTACAGCATGAGACCGTTCCTTGAAAACGGACGCGACAAGGCGCTCCTTATAAAGGCCACAACCATACGCAAAGGCGACGCCGTGCTGGCTGAGGTATCGAAAGGGGTGTTTGTGCTTCATCGCATCGTGAAGATTAAAGGCGACGACGTGACCCTTCGCGGCGATGGCAACCTGGGCGTGGAGAGATGTAAAAAAAGCGATGTGAAGGGCTTTGTTATCGGCTTCTACCGCAAGGGACGAACGACCATTGACAAGACAAACCACCCGAAATGGCTCATCTACTCGTTTGTGTGGACCTCGCTCCTACCCTTACGCCGCTATTTGCTCGCCTTTTATCGCAGAATATGGTTGAAAATTTTCCCAAACAAAATAAATAACTAATATGAAAGCAAAGAAAGGTTTTAAACTTAGAGATGTGTGCGGCGAAAAGATTATCGTTGCCGAAGGCAAGGAGAATATCGATTTCAGCAACATTATAAGCATGAACGAGACAGCTGCCTATCTATGGGAACAGCTCTACGGCAAAGAGTTTTCTGTAGACAACATGGCCGACCTGCTCACAGAACAATATGACATAGATAGGGAAAGTGCCCTTGCCGACTGCCATGAGCTCGCAAAGCAATGGAAAGAGGCGGGAATAACGGAATGAGGCAGGATCCAAAAGATCAGAAATAAAAGCTTGGAAAAACGACCTCAAACGTTTTAACATCGACAAAGAAACAAGGCCTGTTGCAAACATTATCAGCAACAGGCCTTGTTTTATATAAGCTTGTTTTCAAAACAGTTTATTGGCTATCTTTCAAAAAGCCAAATGACACCTAAAAAAAACTATTGGCTCTCATTTCAAAACCAACAGGTTACTCTTAAAAAAGACTTTTTCACTCCTTACGGTTCCATATATTGATAATCTTGCGCCTTATAACCACCGTGTTAACCAAGGTCACAAAGAGGAAGAGCAGAAGACCAAGAAGGACGGTCGGGAGAAACGACGGCTCAGAGATGTCGGGCAAGAGAAGCGTCAGTACATCCATATAACAGCTACGGGCCACGAGCACAAGAACCACCACAAGGACAAGCACACAGAAATTGAGACCTGTGGCAAGCAACTGGTAGGGACGCGACACACTTGACGGACTGTAACCTATGAGCAGGAGGTTCTCAAGCTTGTAAGAGTTTTTCTGAACCAAAAGATAGATGCTCAGCATGAGGATGTAGAAACTTAAGGCTGAGATGGTAAGACCAACAACAACAACGATGAAGACCATGAGACGCAAGAAAGAGGTCATCTTCTCGGCGTTAGCATCGTTGTTTTCGGCCTCATAACCCTTGCTGTCAAGATACTTGGAAAACTGTCCGTCGGCAGGATTGTTTACATCCATAATGAGACGTGTGGGCTCATCGGGAGCATCGGGAGCGTAACGGCTGTTGCTCCATTTCATAAATGCTTCGGGCACAAGAATGGAACTGATGCGGTTGGAGAAACCTATTACACGCCCCTTGAAACGATCATGAAGACCATTGCCGTTGATGAAGATATTGAAGTCGATCATGCTTACCAAACCGTCAGAAAGCTTTGGTAGCGAGTGAGATTGTGCGAACCCAAAATTATACATCGTGAGATATGAACGAGGCAAGATTATGGGAACCGTAGTGTCGCCATCACGATAATGCCAATCGGCGCCGGACACAACGACAAAGCGGTCGGGCACACTCTCAAAGAACAGTTCCGAGTTAAGAATGTTGACGCCGTTAACGCTCATCGTGGCGTCAACCTTATAACCTGTGGAGATGAAACGACCTGCCGACCGGACAAAGGGCTGAGAGGTAAGGTCGTCGATCTCGCTGTTGCTGAACGTGTTTGACCGTCCCGACATGGTGGTGGCCATGCCTATTTTCTTGCTTACGATAACATAGTCGGCCTTCATGAAGCTGTCGTTCTGGGTGAACACAGGCAGCACGTCACGATAAAACTGATAGCCAAAGAGCACGATGAACATGCCCAACAGATTGGCAAAAAAGAAACCGACAAACTGCGGCACGCTAACATGCTGCCGCAACAACTTCCATACAAGGCTCATAGCTTAAATGTTTTTTCATAGTCCAACTTCATGTGCTTACCGATGCTGGTAACGATAACGCCGGCTCCCAGACGATGGGCTTCGCACATCATTATGTCGGCCATGATGGCGGCGTTGTCGTCGTCAAGATGGCTTATAGGCTCGTCAACTACAACAAAGTCGAAAGGTTGTGCCAACGCTCTGATCATCGCCACACGTTGCTGCTGACCAAACGACATGTGGCCAATCTTTGCATCGAGCTTGTCGGCAACGCCAAGACGCTCAAACCACTCTTTCAACACGCTCTCCTTCTGAAAGCCTGTCAGGTTGTTCTTTATGGCAACGTTCTCCCAAGCCGTGAGCTCGGGAAACAAGCGCAACTCTTGAAACAGATAGCTGATGTGAGCAAGGCGCAGGTCGACCCATTGGTCCACAGACAGGGTTTTGGCGCAGGTCGTGTCAAAGAGCACGCTACCGTCATAGTCGTGACGATAGCCCACGATGTAGCTGCAGAACGTGCTCTTGCCCTTGCCACTATCAGCTTCCACGAGGTAGAGATGGCCCTTGCTGAAGCTTATGTCTTTGCCCCACACCTCAGAACAAAGGTCTGTACGACCAGAGAAGACATGAGGCATAACAGCCTGAAAACTAATCTTTTCCATTTTTTAAATAAAAAGAGTTATTTTTAAAAGGTCCATAAACGGATCTATGTTTTATGTGCTTCTGAAGAGCTGTTTATGAGTTTTATTTAGACCCTTTATTTAAGCCCTTTATTTGCTTTGAATTTTGCTCTTCATTTGCTTTTAAGCCCATTTTATTGCTATGCCTATGAGCATTCCTACAGCCACACCCCACTCGCTGGCGAGAAAGAACGTGCTGATGGCTGTGCCACGGCGGCAATGGTCGCTACGGGTGATGAGCATGAGCTGGGAACGAGCGCCAACCATGCCCACTCCTCCACCAAGCAAACAAGGGGTAAAATAGCCTGGAAGCATGCCGCTGGGCGAACAAAAGACCGACATGGCTGAGAGGATGAAGAAGAACGCCACAAAGAGGTCGGTCCAACCGTGGTTTAACGTGCCCATGAAACGCTCGGTTAGCAAAGCCCACAAGAAGCCTACCATGACAAGAGTAAAGAAAGCCACAGAACTTACCATGGTCAGCACATAACCATAACAGGCGAAGCTGAGGGCGGTAAAGAGGAACAGATGCCACTCGCCACCAAGCATGAACCGGTCAAACGACATGTGGGGAACATCGTCTTCGGGGGTCTTGAACGGGAAGCGCACAAGACGAACCAAAACGGCAGACGCGAAACCTGCCAAGGCAGCCCACAGGCACACATCGGCGGCGCTGGTGTGACGGAACAGAACGATGGCGGTCAACGGACCTAACGCGATACCTAAACGGGCGAGCCAAGCAGCAGAGTGGTTGGCGCGTGTGCGATAAACCGACTCGGTCTTGTCTACGATCAAGGTGCCGAACAGCACGATGGCAGCAAGACCATAACAGGCGGCTGTGAAAAAGCGCAAAACCTCTATGACCAAGGGAATGGCCCATTGCGGATTCTTCAGCACGAGCCATGAAGCAGCCACACAAAGGGTGTAGCCCTCGATAGCACGCACGCAAACCAACCCACGACGATAACGCTGGGTGAGCCAGTTGCAGAACGGACCGAAGGCAAACAATCCGAGGGCGTAAGTGACGGCACATAGCAACTGTTCTTGACATATGACCGCGCTTGAAGCCATGCGGGCTCCTATGTGCAAAGGCAGAAGGGCCATGAGCATGTAAGCCGAAAGAGTGAGCAAGAAGCCCGCCAAGGCTAACATAACGAAACCGCTGTACCACAGATTGTTATGAATGGGTGTCTCTGTGTTAAATTTTACTGTCATTAATGGTGTCTTTAATGAAACATGGGAGCAAGAGGCTCCTTAGTAGCTTTCTGCTTCGTTAGGGAACGCCGTGCTCTTAACATCGTCAACATAACGGCCAACGGCGTTGGTCATGACATCCCACAGGTCGGCATACTGACGTAAGAACTTGGGCTTAAAGCCCTTAGACATGCCCATCATGTCGGCATAGACAAGAACCTGACCATCGGTTCCGTTGCCTGCACCAATGCCAATGGTGGGACAGCTCACACGACGGCTAACCTCGGCTGCAAGAGCTGCGGGCACCTTTTCAAGGACGATGGCAAAACAGCCGGCCTTGTCGAGCGCCTCGGCATCGGCGATGAGCTTGGCTGCCTCTGTCTCACCCTTTGCACGAAGACCGTAACCACCAAACTTATGTACGCTTTGAGGCGTGAGACCTAAATGACCACACACGGGGATGCCGGCAGCAAGAATGCCCTCAACGGCGGGCAAGATCTCTACACCGCCTTCGAGCTTCAAGGCATCGACACCTGTTTCTTTCATTATCTTTACTGCGTTGCGCACGGCCTCTTCTTTGCTTACCTGATAGCTGCCAAAGGGCATGTCGCACAACACGAGAGCGTGGTCTACAGCACGGGCAACGGCACGAGCATGATAAATGATCTGGTCAACGGTTATTGGCAAGGTGTCGGCGTTGCCTGCCATGACATTGCTGGCAGAATCGCCAATAAGAATACTGTCTACGCCGCCAGCATCTATTATGCGAGCTGTGGTGTAATCGTAGGCTGTGAGCATTGTTATCTTCTCGCCACGTTGCTTGAAATCAAGAAAGCGTGTGGCTGTCACCTTCTTTATGTCTGTACTTAAATATGTTGCCATTTTTCTTCTGTTTGTCGAGCACATCATAACGATGATGCTTGACGTTTGTTGAGTTTTTAGATTTGTATCTTTATTATTATAATTGTCTTTTTAAGAAAAGCCTGCTGTTTCTTTAGCAAAAAGAGGTTCAGACCTCAATCTCAAGTCCATCGTAAGCCAAGCCCACGTTTCTTGGAAGTTTGGCCTGTGCTTCTGTCTCTAAACCAATATCATGATTAAAATGAATTAACCATGTTTGCTCCGCTCCAACCTTATGGGCGAAAGCCACGGCATCGGCAACCAACTGGTGCGAATGGTGAGGCTTTTCAAAGCGCAAGGCGTTGACAACGAGCGTGCGCACACCTTTAAGATAATGGAGCTCGTCTTCTGACATGCTCTTCATGTCGGTTATATAAGCAAAATTGCGACCTATGCGGAAACCCAAGATGGGAAGTTTGCCATGAAAAACGTTTATCGGCAAGACCTCTATGTCGCCAACAGAAAACGGCCTGTGGGCATGAATAGGGTTGAGCGAGAGGCTTGGGACGCCAGGATAAAGCTTTAGCTTGAGCCACGGCAGGCTCTTCTCTATCCTTTGCATGAGACCATGGGGAAAGCAGTAAGGCATGCATTGGCGCACATGACGCAAGGTCTTGCGATCGCCATAAAGGGGTATGGTGCCAAAACGACAATAAGGCCGAAGGTCGTCTATTCCACCGACATGATCATAGTGCATGTGTGTGAGCAACACGCCATCGATGCGTCGGAAAGGCAACGGCATTAGTTGTTGGCGTATGTCAGGACCACAATCGATGAGCAGACGTGTTGTATCGGTCTCCACCAAAGCGGCGCAACGCAAGCGGCTGTCATGATGGTTCGTGCTGCGACACACCTTGCATGAGCATCCTAACGTAGGTACGCCACATGAGGTTCCCGTACCAAGGAATGTTATCTTCATCTGTATGTTTTTATTTTCTTTTTAAGGCTCTCCCAAAAATCCACAAAATCTTTAAGAGATTATCACATAGAGAGCTGCATCAGCTTCCAATGACCTCCCTTACATTTAAATGTCAACTCGGTTTCCAAGCCATTGGCAATGCCGCGCATCACGAAAATCTTACGGTTACTCTCCGCATATTTCTGACCGTAAAGGATATTATATATAAGTCGGCCAGGCAATTCGGGAGCAAACGAAGGCCATTGCTCAGGGGTGAGGAAACCTGTCATGGTGTTAAACTCGTCATCGGGATCAGGACCTGAAAACTGGAGCGGGTCATTAATGCTCTTTACCTGAAAAGCAGAATCGGCAACAAACGCCTTATAAAACTTAAGGAACGAAGAGTTGTTGCTCGCTTTCAAACGATCGACATTCAAACCAGTAAGCTTCCATTGCCCCTGAAGACGGTTAAAGACATACTGCTTTAAGATGTTGGTGTTAAGATATATTTTCTCAACAACAACATGATTGATGGTCGTATCCTTGACTATGGACATTTGACGCTTACTGTCAAAAATCAACGTGTAATAGTCTTGCGTCATAAAGAAACGCTCCATGCGCCACGACTTTTTCGTCATTTCCGACTTCTTGCCAAACTTCGTTACGGACAAAGGAAACTGTATGCGCGAATATTGCAACTTGCGATTGGCGGCAAAATTGAAAATGAAATCGTCAAACAGTTCATCGGCTGTCTTGGGCATGGGCGACTCGGTAATGATTGTTGCCATGGTGTCGACAACAGCCATGCTGTCTGAATCGGTAGTGGCAACAGAGTCGACAGCTGCAGGTTTCTTATCGCTACAACCTACAGATGAAAAACAAAATATGCTAGCGATTATGGCCAGCACAATAAGGAAAGCACCTTTTTTCATAACTAATTATTATTACCCTGTAATAACGGGTCTGTTATCTCTCAATTTCTTCGATGCAAAATTACAACTTTATTTCTATATAATGACCTTTTAACACAAAAATAAATCGGCAATCCATCCTTTGAGTCTCTTTTAAGCCTTTATCTTTGGCAAAGCCCATTTTTATATTTGACAAAGTTCATTTTTAAGCCGAACCATAGCTTTTTTATTTTGATATATTTCCTTGTTTGCATTAAAAATGTTAACTTTGCATCGGTAAAAACAGATAAACAGATTATGATATTAGACAAGATAGATAAACTTCTTAAGGAAGTGAGCACTCTCTCGGCAAAAAACGCTGAAGAGATTGAACAACTACGACTGAAGTATCTCAGCAAGAAAGGCGAAATCTCTGCCCTTATGGCAGACTTCCGTGAGGTGTCTGCAGACCAAAAAAAGGCTGTAGGCATGAAGATTAATGAGCTCAAACAGATGGCTATTGCCAAGATCAACGAGCTGAAAGAGCAACATGAGACCGACGACGACTTGAACGTGGACCTCGACCTCACACGCTCAGCCTACCCCATTGCTCTTGGCACACGCCACCCGTTGACCATCGTGCGCAACCAGATTATTGACATCTTCCAGCGTATGGGATTCACGTTGGCTGAAGGTCCTGAGATTGACGATGACCTGCATGTGTTTACAAAGCTCAACTTTGCTGCAGACCATCCCGCACGCGACATGCAGGACACCTTCTTCGTAGAGACCAACCCCAACGATGTAACAAAGAACATCATTCTGCGTTCGCACACCAGCAACGACCAGAGCAGAATTATGGAGAAGCAACAGCCACCAATACGTGTCATTTGCCCCGGACGTGTGTTCCGTAACGAGGCAATTTCTGCACGCGCCCATTGCTTCTTCCATCAGCTCGAAGGTCTGTATGTTGACAAAAACGTGTCGTTCACAGACCTTAAGCAGGTGCTCTTGACCTTCGCACGCGAGCTCTTTGGTCCTGACACAAAGATTCGTCTGCGCCCGAGCTACTTCCCCTTCACAGAGCCTAGCGCCGAGATGGACATCTCTTGCCACATCTGTGGTGGCGAGGGTTGTGCTTTCTGTAAGCATACAGGTTGGGTTGAAATTCTCGGTTGCGGAATGGTTGACCCCAATGTGCTCGAGGCGTGCGGCATAAACAGCAAGGTGTACACAGGCTACGCCTTCGGTCTTGGTGTGGAGCGTATCACGAACCTTAAATATCGTGTTGCTGACCTCCGCATGTTCTCAGAGAACGATTCACGCTTCTTGCGCGAGTTTGAAAGCGCAAACTAAAAGACTTGAAAGAAGATTTGCAAGTTTGTTCTGTTTTTCAAGACAAACATTTAAAGACAAAATATAAAGACAACTCTTGGATAACTTTTGTGTTTATCCAAGAGTTGTCTTTTATGTTTTATAACAGGCAGATTTTTATCTGCTTTTTTTATTCCGCGACCTTTTCTTTACATTTTTAAAAGCGATAAAAACAATATAACAATTATTATATTGTGACTAAAAAACTGTCAGCTTCCACATGGAAAAATCCATAGCAGAAACTGACAGCCTTGTTTTAAAAAGTCTTGTTTATAAAGCCTTGATTAAAAAGCTTCATTTATAACTAACAGCCGAGAGGTCTCAACTATTTGCTTTCATTAATACTCACCCCAAGCCTTGATGCCAATATCCTCAAGCTTCGTTGTACAGAAGGCGTAGATGAACGCACTTGCGAGACGGGCATTGGTGAGAAGAGGCACGTTAAGGTCGATAGAGGCGCGACGGATCTTGTAGCCGTTGCTAAGCTCAGAACTTGTTAGGTTCTTCGGGATGTTGACAACCATATCGATGGTATGGTCGTGCAACAGATCGAGAGCCTTGGGCTCATCACCCTCCTCTGATGGCCAGAGCACATGGGTGTTCTCGATGCCGTTCTCTGTAAGGAACTTGCTTGTACCGCCTGTTGCATAAAGTTTGTAACCATTGTCAATGAGCATCTTTGCAGCATCAAGCATTTCAACCTTTTGCTTGGCACCACCTGTAGAAAGAAGAATGTTCTTCTTCGGTATGCGATAGCCTACAGAGAGCATGCTCTTGAGCAAGGCTGTGTTTGTATCGTCGCCCAAGCAACCTACCTCGCCTGTAGAACTCATGTCTACGCCAAGCACAGGGTCGGCCTTCTGTAAACGGTTGAACGAGAACTGCGAAGCCTTGATGCCAACATAGTCGAGATCGAACAGGTTCTTGTTGGGCTTTTCTACGGGCAGACCGAGCATTACGCGAGTGGCAAGCTCGATAAGGTTGATCTTCAGCACCTTGCTCACGAACGGGAACGAACGCGAAGCACGGAGGTTACACTCGATAACGAGGATGTCGTTGTCGCGGGCCATAAACTGAATGTTGAACGGGCCGTTGATATGAAGCTCCTTGGCAATTTGACGGCCTACACGCTTACAACGGCGAACGGTCTCAACATACAGTTTTTGAGGCGGGAACTGGATGGTGGCGTCACCTGAGTGGACACCAGCAAACTCGATGTGTTCAGAAATGGCGTAAGCAATAACCTCTCCATTCTTTGCAACAGCATCCATCTCAATCTCCTTGGCGTGCTCGATAAACTTGCTCACAACAACAGGATGGTCCTCGCTAACGTTGGCAGCCAACTGGAGGAAGCGTTTCAGCTCATCCTCGTTAGAGCAAACGTTCATGGCTGCACCTGAGAGAACGTATGACGGGCGCACAAGAACGGGGAAGCCTACACGCTCTATAAAGCGGTCGATATCTTCCATGCTTGTAAGTGCGCTCCACTCGGGCTGGTTGATGCCGTTGTTGGTAAGCATCTGAGAGAACTTGGCGCGGTCCTCGGCGTTGTCAATGTCCTGAGCCTTGGTACCAAGGATAGGTACATGCTGCTCATCGAGAAGCACAGCAAGGTTGTTAGGAATCTGACCACCTGTAGACACAATCACACCATGAGGTGTCTCAAGGTCGATGATGTCCATAACGCGCTCGAAGGTGAGCTCATCGAAATAGAGACGGTCGCACATGTCGTAATCGGTTGACACGGTCTCGGGGTTATAGTTTATCATTACCGAACGGAAACCCTCCTTGCGGATGGTGTTGAGAGCTTGAACACCACACCAGTCGAACTCAACAGATGAGCCGATGCGGTAAGCTCCAGAACCGAGCACGATAATTGAACGCTTGTCGTTCTCATACTTTATATCGCTATTTACGCCAGCATAAGTGACGTACAGATAGTTGGTCTGTGCAGGATACTCGGCAGCCAAGGTATCGATCTGCTTAACAACAGGCAGGATGCCATAATTCTTACGACGTGAACGCACAACAAGCGATGCCTTACGCATAGACTTAAGCTCGTCTTCAAGACCAACGGCACGCGCAATCTGGAAATCGGTAAAGCCGTAAACCTTGGCTGTGCGGAGGAGATCCTTGTCGAGGGTGTTGATGTTGCATTTCTTCATCTCCTCATCGATGTCGATGATGTGCTGCAACTTTTCAAGGAACCACTTGTCAATCTTGGTAAGTTCGTGAATCTGGTCTACAGTATAGCCTTTATGCATGGCCTTGGAGATTACGAACACACGCTTGTCTGTAGGCTCGCGAAGAGCAGCATCGATATCCTCAATCTCAAGTTCCTTATTCTCAACAAAGCCGTGCATGCCCTGGCCAATCATGCGAAGACCCTTCTGAATGGCCTCCTCAAAATTGCGGCCAATGGCCATAACCTCACCTACCGACTTCATTGAAGAACCGAGCTCTTTGTCTACGCCACGGAACTTTGAAAGGTCCCAACGTGGTATTTTGCAGACAACATAGTCAAGTGCAGGTTCGAAGAAGGCGCTTGTGGTCTTGGTTACTGAGTTTTTCAGCTCAAACAAACCGTAACCCATGCCGAGTTTAGCTGCAACAAAGGCGAGAGGATAACCTGTAGCCTTAGAAGCAAGAGCAGAAGAACGGCTCAGACGAGCATTTACCTCGATAACACGATAGTCTTCCGACTGTGGGTCAAAAGCATACTGAACATTACACTCACCCACGATACCGATATGACGGATAATCTTGATGGCAAGGGCACGAAGTTTATGATATTCTGAGTTGGTAAGAGTCTGTGAAGGAGCAATAACAATTGACTCGCCGGTATGGATGCCCAGAGGGTCAAAGTTCTCCATGTTACATACTGTAATACAGTTGTCGTAACGGTCGCGAACAACCTCATACTCAATCTCTTTCCAACCTTTGAGACTCTTCTCTACCAACACCTGGGGAGAGAAAGAGAATGCCTTCTCGGCGAGCTTGTTAAGCTCCTCCTCGTTGTCGGCAAAGCCTGAGCCAAGACCTCCAAGTGCGTATGCAGCACGGATGATAACAGGATAACCCAAATCAGCAGCAGCCTTACGGGTTTGCTCTATAGTCTCACACGCCTCGCTCTTTATGGTCTTGACATTAATCTCGTCAAGCTTCTGAACAAAGAGCTCACGGTCCTCGGTATCCATTATGGCTTGAACGGGAGTTCCAAGCACCTTAACATTATATTTCTCAAGAATGCCCTGGCGGTAGAGTTCAACGCCACAGTTGAGCGCTGTCTGTCCGCCAAACGACAACAAGATGCCGTCGGGACGCTCTTTCTTTATTACCTCCTCAACAAAGTAAGGCTGTACAGGAAGGAAATAGATCTGATCAGCTACGCCCTCTGAGGTCTGCACGGTTGCGATGTTTGGGTTTATAAGAACTGTTTTAACACCTTCCTCGCGCAACGCCTTTAACGCCTGTGAACCAGAATAGTCGAACTCGCCCGCTTCACCTATCTTTAAGGCTCCCGAACCGAGCAACAACACTTTCTTTATATTTTCGTCTTTCATTTATTCTAATGCTTTATTTTATTAATGTTTAATGAGGCAAAGCCTATTTATATCAAACATTTCACTCCCCCACTTTTTTGATTCATCAGATATTTATCTTCTCATCAGATATTTATTGATCTTCAGAAATCAAATCTTATCGATACGAATCAATCTTATCGCCAAAAATCAATCTTATATAAAAAACATATCTTCAAATATGATATTCATCTATCTTCTAAGACGATATTCTTATAATAAAATTGCATAGTGGAGGCGAAGCTTTTTTACTTTTTAAGGCAATCTACAAACTTGTCAAACATAAACTCTGTGTCGACAGGTCCTGAACATGCCTCTGGATGGAACTGGCTTGAGAACCAAGGCTTGCTTTTGTGACGGATACCCTCGTTAGAACCATCATTCATGTTGACAAACATCTCTTCCCAATCGGCACCTAAGGTCTTGGCATCTACAGCATATCCATGGTTCTGGCTTGTAACAAAGCACTTTTCTGTGCCTACAAGACGAACGGGCTGGTTATGAGAACGATGACCATACTTCAGCTTGTAGATAGAAGTTCCAGCAGCCTTGGCAAGCAACTGGTTACCCATACAGATACCACAGATTGGCTTATCGCTCTTGCTCATCTGCTTGCGAATGATCTTTACAGCGTCCTCACACATGTCGGGATCGCCAGGACCGTTGGCAAGGAAAAGTCCATCAAACTCCATGTCAGTATAATCGTAGTTCCAAGGCACACGGATAACCTCAACACCACGATTGATGAGACAACGAATGATGTTGGCCTTTACGCCACAATCGACGAGAACCACTTTCTTGTCTGCACCCTCGTTGTAACGAATAATCTCCTTGCAGCTCACAAGGTCAACAAAATTTACTCCCTCATATTCAGCTTGAGGAATGTTGTTGGGTTCATCATCAAACAAGATTTTTCCCATCATAACACCATGCTCACGCAACACCTTTGTGAGCTCACGAGTGTCGATGCCAGTAATTCCTGGCACTTTCTCACGTTTGAGCCACTCGGCAAGAGTTTCAACAGCGTTCCAATGACTGCATTGCTCACTATAGTCGGCTACAATGATAGCAGATGCATAAATCTTGTCACTCTCCATAAACGTAGGAAGGCCGTTAGCCTCAAACGTGAAAGGAGGAACGCCATAGTTGCCCACAAGCGGATAAGTTAGTGTCATCAACTGTCCTGCATAAGAGGGATCGGTAAGCGATTCGGGATAGCCCATCATGGCTGTATTGAACACCACCTCGCCAGCGACGGGGGCTTCATAGCCAAATGACTTTCCGTGGAACTTTGTTCCGTCTTCTAAAACTAAAGTTACGTTTCTCATTTTATGATATTCGGAATTACTTATTTCTTTTTAATGCATGATATTTTATGTGGTATGAACCGTTATGGTTAAACCTGTCACACATTTTTGGGTTGCTTATTTACTTTGATACACTTTTTCAATATAGTTGACAAATGCCTGATTACAGAGTCGAGTGCCACCAGGCGTAGGATACTTACCAGTAAAGTACCAGTCGCCTTTGTGGTTAGGTATTGCAGTATGCAAGCCGTCAATCGACTGATACACAAGTTCCACCGGCGTTGTCATACCTTCAGGACGAAGCATCTCAACAATTTTTGCGTTTATCTCTTCAATCGTGAAAGGCTTATAGATGGCACGCACACAATTGGTCATCTGCTCAGCAGGCTTTTGCAGCTCGGTCTTACATGCTCGATACACATCGTCCACGACATTGAGAAGGTTGCGTTCCTTCAGTAGCTCCATTGTAGCTCGGAACACACAGAACTCTTCCAAACGAGGCATGTCTATACCATAATAGTCGGGGTAACGAATCTGTGGAGCGCTACTAACTATAACTATCTTGCGTGGGTGTAAACGGTCAAGCATTCGAAGAATACTTTCCTTCAACGTCGTGCCACGCACAATGCTGTCGTCTATTACAACAAGGTTGTCGACATGTGGTTCTATGCATTCATAAGACACATCGTACACATGTGAGGCGAGGTCGTTGCGCGAGTTGCCTTCAGTAATGAAGGTACGAAGTTTGATATCCTTCCACGCCACTTTCTCTGATCTCACATAGTTGTCAAGAATGTCATGAAGCTCCTGTTCTGTAGGAATGTGTCCAAGAGCTTGAATTTTCTTTACCTTCTGCTCGTTATAATACTTTTTAAATCCTCTCAGCAAGCCATAGAAGGCCACCTCTGCTGTGTTGGGGATGAACGAGAACACGGTATGCTGAACATCGCCGTCAATAGCTTTAAGCACAGGCTCTCTAAGCTGCTCACCAAGAAGCTTTCGCTCATCATATATGTCACGATCACTACCACGGCTGAAATAGATTCGCTCAAAAGAGCAAGCAGAATCGCCACGCTGATCAAGCACCTTTTCAACACTAAACTCGCCATTGCGCTTTACAAACATGGCGTGACCAGGTTGAAGTTCTTTAATGTCTTCCACCTCGAGATCAAAGGTGGTCTGAAGCACAGGATGCTCACTTGCCAAGGCAACGATTTCATCGTTCTTGTAATAGAACGCAGGGCGGATGCCCCATGGGTCACGTAAGGAAAACATCTCACCACTACCTGTGAGACCACAAACCACATAACCACCATCAAAGTCGTCCATTGTTGTCTTGAGCACATTGCTCATCAACACATTATCGTTTATATAATCAGTAATGTCGGTTCCTTCCAGCCCCTTGGCCTTTGCGTCGACGAAGTTGCGTTCCACCTCTCTGTCAAGACGATGACCCATATATTCGAGCATTATATAGCTGTCACTATAAATTCGCGGGCATTGGCCTTGGGCCTTTAGCTTGTCAAAGATTCCCTCTATGTTAGTCATATTGAAATTGCCACACAAACAGAGGTTCTTTGCCTGCCAGTTGTTACGACGCAAGAAAGGATGAACATATGACAATCCCGACTTGCCTGTAGTGGAATAACGCAGATGACCCATATACAACTCACCAGCGAACGGCAGACTGTGTTTTGCGAAAGAAGCATCTGACAGTTCATCGTGAGATAAGTCGATATAATTTTTCTGCACGGTGCCAAAAATTTTTGTTATGGCATCTTTTCCTTCAGCACGTTCACGGAACATATATTCATGTCCTGGTCGATAATCGAGTTTCACACAAGCCAAGCCTGCGCCTTCCTGTCCACGATTATGCTGCTTCTCCATCATAAGATACAGCTTGTTGAGACCATACATCCATGTCCCATATTTTTCCTGATAATACTCAAGCGGTTTGAGCAATCTGATCATCGCTACGCCGCATTCATGCTTCAAAGGTTCCACTTTACAATCCTGAATTTAAAAATTTAAACTGGCCATTACAGACCTTTTTTCCTATTTAAAGGCGCGTATTACACGCCAACAATCTCGTCTGCTTATATAAAGAAAGCGTTAAGCAACAAGCCCAACGCTTTACATTTATAATAATAGATACTTATCTAAGGATATTAACGACAAGAGAGGCCACCGACGTAATGATGCCGATAACCGAGAACCAAAGAGTGGTAGACTGACCAATGGCTGAGTTTTTAGCCTTGGTGCTGTTAGGTTCTACATAAACCACATCGTTCTGCTGAAGATAATAGTAAGGTGAATTGATAATGTTGGCATCATTCAGATTCAAACGATGCTGCGTCTTCTGACCAGTAGCATCCTCACGAATGAGAAGAACATTATCACGTTTACCGTAAATGCTGAGATCGCCAGCAGAGGCGATGGCTTCAAGCACACTCATCTTCTCTGTGGCAACAGGAACAACACCTGGACTATTCACCTCACCAATGACGGTAACGTGATAGCTAGACATACGAACAGTAATTACCGGATTCTCTGTCTTTGAGAGATATGGGAGTATGCTTTCTCTAATTTTATCTTCACACTGGCTCTTTGTCAAACCAGCAACTTGGATACGTCCTACAACAGGAAACTGAATATTTCCGTCATTATCAACGAGGTAAGTTTGAAGAGAGCCTCCGCCTCCACTAAGACTTCCACCGTTAGTCAAGGTGCTTTGCACCGTTAGGTTGAACGGGATAGCCACCTGAGGGTCTGTTGTGTTTACTGTGATTGTAAGAAGATCCTTAGGCATAATCTTCGCGTCATAAAGGCCACGCGACTTTGCAAGGTTAACGGTATCTACATTTTGAAAATACGCAACCTTCTTTGCGCTACCACAACTTCCCAACAACACTACCAATGTCATGAGAAAAAACGGAAAAATCAATTTTTTCATAAATACTATTATGAGAGTTTATATTTAAACCTTGAAAATAAAAACTTTAGCCCTTTAAAATAATAGAGCACAGTTTATCAAATGCAAAGTTATCACATTTTTTTCAAATCAACAACTTTTTAATCGACAAAAACTACAATTATTATAAGTAAATAAATGACAAGCAAAAATGGGGCGAGATAAAAGCGGTAATGACGCGCAATCTTATGCATTTTACTGCAAAACGGAACTATTAAGAGGAAGACAAAAGACAACATGAAGGAAGACAAAGACAACTGAGACGAACAAAAAAATGTGCTCTGAAAGAACAAACCTCGCTATAATATAGCAATAGATGTTTACACTTTCTTTGTGTGAAAGTACATATTTTTTATAAGTGATTGAGAATGAGATAAGTTTTTATCTCATAAAAAGAAGAG